>JBBRDB010000052.1:0-14462 GCA_038204345.1 Thermoleophilia bacterium
CGATCGGCCACGATGGCCAGGAGCACGATGCTCCAGGACAGGAACACCAGGGTCTCGAACAGACTCGTGAGCGGCATCCTCCCGCCCTCGACCCAGCGGAGCGCGAGGGATGCGGAATGGGCCAAGAAACCGGCCGACAACACCACGAAGGCCACTCGCCCGGCCCCCTGGCGCTTGTAAGCGAGCCCGAACGTGTGGAGGACCGCCGCCGCCAGATAGGCGACGAGGGCCCCACCGAGCAGGATCTGTTCTAATACCTGCAAACGTTCCCCTGATAGGAAGTCGTCTCAGAACGGGAGTGACCGCTGCGGCCGCTCGCGACAGGTGGAGCGCCCGCCTCCGTCGCATCGGACGCGTCCGTCGGGCCTATCGGCCCGTCGCGGTCGCGGAGCCGGATTATACCAGCAGCGGCGTGATCCGCTCCGGGCCGAGGCCGCGAGGCGCCGCGATCACTCGTTCGGGGCCGCGCACTCGTGTGCCCGGCCGGTGAGCGTCTCGATCGCGTGCGGCAAGGCGTCGGCGATCACTTCGAAGTGCTCGCGGCAGGCTTTGGGGCTGCCGGGCATGTTGATGATGAGCGTCGCCCCCCGAACGCCGGCGGCGGCGCGGCTCAGCATGGCCCGAGAGGTGATCGCCAGTGACGCCGCCCTCATGGCCTCAGGGATGCCGGGCGCCGCCCGGTCGATCACCGAGAGGGTAGCTTCCGGGGTCCGGTCGCGCGGGGCCAGCCCGGTGCCCCCGGTCGTCAAGATGAGATCCACCCGGCCGCCGTCCGCCAGTTCCTTCAGAGTCTCCTCGATGAGGGGCTGCTCATCGGGAACCACACGCGGCTCATCCGTATCCACGCCCAACGCCCGCAACAGGTCGCGGAGAAGCGGTCCGGAGGAGTCCTCGCGGGTTCCCGCGAAACCCTTGTCGCTTACCGTGACCACGGCGGCCCGGATGCCGGCCCCCGGCAGATTCACGCCGGGGCGCCTTCCGTATCGGGAGCGCTGCCGACGACCGTCACCTTGTCGCCCGCGGCGGCCGTGCCGCCCCTGATGACCTTCACGAAGATGCCTTCCCGAGGCATCACACAATCACCCGCCTGATAGTAGATGGCGCACCGATCGTGACATACTTTGCCGATCTGGGTGACCTCGACAAGCGCCGTGCCCAGCTCGAACCGGGTGCCGATAGGCAGGGCCACGAGATCGATACCTTCGGTGGTGATGTTCTCGGCGAAATCGCCCGCGCCCACGTCGAGGCCCTTTGCAACCATCGTGTCGATAGACTCCTGAGCCAGGAGGCTGATCTGTCGATGCCAGGGACCCGCGTGTCCGTCGCCTTCGATGCCGTGGTCGGGGATGAGCGTCACAACGTCTGTAGGTTTCTTGCGCTCGCCCTTCCCCGGGCTGATGTTGACCGACACGACTCGCCCCTCGCCCCGGGCGAAGGCGGGTCTGCCCAGATCGGCGACGGCGGCCGCCGCGCCGGCGGCCGGCCGGTGGGAACCCGTGGTCGCAGCTGTCGTGCCGCCGGTCGTCTCCGTCTGGCCGGCCTTTCTCTGCTCCATGCGCACGTAGTCCTCCTTGCCGCCCGTCTTCTCAAGCAGGCGGATATCTCCAATGACCATTCCCCTGTCAACCGCCTTGCACATATCGTAAATAGTGATAGCGGCCACGCTCGCGCCCGTGATCGCCTCCATCTCCACGCCCGTGCGGCCTTCGGTGCGTGTGGAGCATTCGATCTCCACGCAGCATTCCTCCTCCCGTATGCGGAACTCGATGTCCGCGTGATCCAGCGCCAGCGGATGGCAGAGCGGCACGAGCTCAGAAGTGCGCTTGCAGGCCATGATCCCCGCGATGCGCGCCACAGCCAGGACGTCGCCTTTCGGCAGGGCCTGGCGCTGGAGGAGAGCCATGGTGCCGGACGCCATCCACACCCGGGCGCCCGCCCGCGCGATGCGCACCGTCGGAGCCTTGTCTCCTACATCCACCATGCGGGCAGCCCCGCTCTCGTCCACGTGCGTGAGCCGCGGAACATCCGGACCGGAGATGGGAACCGGATCCATATCATCCTCCTATCTGCGACATGCCTCGGAGGTTCGGCCCTAGGACGCTGTGTTTGTCAAAGGTCTTGCCCCCCAACGAGGCTCGAATCGCTCCCAGCGTGGCAGCCTCGTCGCGGGCCCTCACCGGCGTCGCGGCATCAACCTCGTCGTCCGAAAACAGGCAGCTCTTGAGCCTACCGTCGGCGGTGAGGCGCAGGCGGTTGCAGTCGCCGCAGAAGTGATCGGACATGGAGCTGATGAAGCCGATGGTGCCGGCGTGCCCGGGGAGCCGGAAGTAGCTGGCCGGTCCGGAGCCCCCCGGGGAAGGCACCGGAAGAAGCTGCCCGTACGTGCCGAAGGCCGCCATCAGTTCATCCTTGGTGATGGAATCCCCACCGCCCTGCGGCCCGCAGCCCCCCACGGGCATCCACTCGATGAAGCGCACGTGGAGAGGGCGGTCCCGGGTGAGCCGGGCGAAAGCCCCCACCTCCTCTACAACCTCGGGCAGCATCACCACGTTGATCTTGACCGGCTCCAACCCGTGCTCGAAGGCCGCCTCGACTCCGGCCAGTGCACTCTCGAGCGACCCGCCCCTCGTGAGCGCCCGGAAGCGATCTGGGTCCAAGGAATCGATACTGATGTTCACACGTCGGAGTCCGGCCGCCTTCAACTCCGCCGCGAACCGCGGCAGGAGGACCCCGTTCGTGGTGAGGGAGATGTCGTCGACCCCTTCGAGGGCCGCAAGCTGAGACACCAAGCACGGCAGGTTCTTTCGCACGAGCGGTTCGCCGCCGGTGAGACGGATCTTCGATATCCCTACGCCGGTCGCGATCCTGACGAAGAAGACCATATCCTCATACGACAGGATCTCCTCGTGGGGTCTGAATTCCACGCCCTCGGGAGGCATGCAGTAGGCACACCGGAAATTGCACCGATCGGTCACCGAGAGGCGCAGATAGTCCACTCTCCGTCCGCTCACGGTCCCTCCGTCCCGTCATCTCGCCGACACCCGGGCCAGCCGACGATGATGCGCGACTCCACCAGGTCGGCCAGCCCCCCGAAATCGTCCAGATCCAGTTGGGGAACCGAGATGTCGTTGAAACGCTGATCACTCGCCACTGCTATCAGTTCGTCCTCAGAGCAGATGCGGGTGCTGCTGCGTCCGCGCCGGGAGATCTCGACCTTGGGAGCGGCCTCGCGCTTGAAGCCCTCCGTGATGACTACGTCGACCGATTCCCCGATGCGGGCGACCAAGCCCTCGAGTCCCGGCTCCGTGCGCGGTTTGTGCACGAGCACGTACATCTCTGGCGAGGAGATCCCCGCCACCATGGCCCCGGCCTCGCGCAGTCGGTAGGAGTCGGTGCCCGGGATGTCGACATCGAACCCGTGCATGTCGTGCTTCAATACCGCCACTCGGCGTCCACGTCGTGCCAGTTCGGCGATCACACCCACGAGCACCGTGGTCTTGCCCGACTTCTTCTTCCCAACGAAGGACACGGTGGGCACGGGCACCCGCTCCATGAAGGAGCGGATATGGGGTGACAGATGTGCCAGGTGCGATGAGTACGATGGGTGCGGCGCGGCACTAAGAGGTTCCTCGCGCGGGGAACCAGCAAGCGAGACCGCGACCGAGGAAACCGGGGGCGCCGGGTGCCCTTCCAACACCTCCTCGGCTCGGCGACGGGCGGCTTCCAGTTCCACCGGCGTGTTCACGTTCATGAAGATGGTGTCGGGATCGCCATAGCGGCCGTCACCCACATCCAGATACCCGGTGAACACCTCAGGGTAGAGAGAGTCGATCCTCCGGCGTCCGGCCATCAGAAAGTCTTGGTAGACCGGGCCCACGGACCGCGAATAGACGGCGCAAAGCGGCTGCATGTATTCGCCGTGCCGCGGGACGTAGACCTGGTAGTCGGCCCGCCCCTCGGCCAGCACCAGTAGGACCTCGGACGGGACGAAAGGCATGTCACACGCCAAACAGAGCACGTGCTCCTCGGGAGACGCTGCGATAGCAGTGTACACCCCCACCGCCGAGCCTCGGGTCTGCAGCGCATCGGTGACCACGGGCAGGCCCATGTGTCCATAGCGCGAGACGTCGCGGGCGACGATGAACACATGTTCGAACAGCGGAGTCACGCGGTCGCGTACCCAATCCAGGAGGGTCCCCCCTGCGAACGGGAGCAGGGCTTTGTCGCCTCCCATGCGGCGCGATTCGCCTCCGCATTGGATGGCAAGAGCCACGCCACGGGTCCGATCATGCACGGTGGAACCCACCTCTTTCACGGCCTGCCCGGTGTCACCGGGTTCGCGGAATCCAGTCGACAATGCTACCCCTCCTCGGTGTCATCGAGAAGGTGCACGGCCGTAGCCTTGACGCCGGCCTCCACGCGGACTCCGGGAGCAAGGGCCAATTCCTCCACCGACGGCCGCGTCACGAGGGCGCGCAGCGAGTCGTGGTTAGCCCCGCCGCCATCGAGATCGATCCAGATGTCGGCCAAAGGGCCGGCTATGTTGACCGACGCCACAACCCCCGGCCAGCGATTACGGACGCTGGTGAGGCGAGGCGCTCCTTCATCATCGGCTCGAGCGATCGTGACGTTTTCAGGCCGTATCGCCAGTGCGACCTCTTCACCGAGGGCGGATGCCGCGACTATCTCCACGATGAGACCCCCGCCTACGCGCACTGAGCACAGTCCATCGGAAGAACGGACGACACCGCCTTTCCAGATGGTTCCGGCTCCCATAACGCCTGCGACGAACGCATCTTTGGGTTGCGAGTACACCTCGTCTACGTCGCCCTGTTGGACTATTCGTCCATCGCGCATCAGCACCACCTTCTGAGCCAGGCTGAACGCCTCGCCCCGGTCGTGGGTGATGAGCACCACGGTCATGCCGAGACGTTCGACGATCGCCTTTAGGTCGCGGCGCAGACGCTGGCGGACATCGACATCCAGATTGCTGGTCGGCTCGTCCAGGAACAGGATGGAAGGCTCCACGACCAGCGCCCGGGCAAGGGCCACACGCTGGGCCTCGCCGCCGCTCAGGGTCTTGACCTCAGCGGCGGCCAAGTGCTCGATCCCGGTGAGCGCCAGGGCCCGCGCGACGCGTGACCTGACTTCCCCGCGAGGTAACCGGCGCACGCGCAGCCCGTAGGCGACGTTCGAGCGGACCTTGCCTTGGAAGAGGAACGGCCGCTGAAACACCGAGGCCACGCGCCGGCGCGCAGCCTTGTCGCGAGCGGTCACACGGCTGCCGAAGTAGCTGACCACGCCCTCATCGGGACTCTCCAACAGTGCGAGCATCCGGAACAGGGTGCTCTTTCCAGCACCGTTCGGACCAAGCACGGCCACCACCTGTCCCTGGCTTACGACCATGTTCTCGACGTCGACCACCCGACGCCCGTCGTAGGCGCGCACCAGGCCGCTCGCCTCCAGTGCTACGCCGCTCACGACTTCATCCACCTCCTCCGCGACCCTTCCTGGACCCTGCTAAGCAAGAGCATCATCGTGAAGGCGATCGCCAAGAGTATGAGCCCAAGCGCCATGGCCGTACCGAAGTGGCCCATCCGTGACTCCTGGACGATGGCAGTGGTGAGCACACGGGTCTTATTACCATCGGTGTTGGCGATATTGCCACCCACCATCATCACCGCGCCCACCTCGCTGATCACGGCCCCGAAACCGGCGATGACAGCCGTCATCACGCCCAGCCGCGCCTCCTTGACGACCAGCCAGATCGACTGAGCGCGTGATGCCCCGAGGCCGAGGGCCTGTAGCCGTACCTCCCGAGGCAAGGAACCCACGGCCGACATGGTGATGGCGGCGATGTACGGCGTGGCCAGGATGACTTGAGCCAGCACCATCGCGGGTGGCGAATAGAGGATGCCGAGGAAACCCAGCGGGCCCCGCCGAGAGAGCATCATCAGTACGAACAGACCCACCAGCACCGGCGGCAGGCCCAATCCTGTGTTGACTATGGCCACCAGGAGAGAGCGCCCACGGAAGCTCCCCAGCCCCAATAGCAGACCCAAGGGGATGCCGATGAAAAGTCCTATGAGCACCGCGCTGCCCGACACCTCGAACGAGAGCCCGACCACCTGGAACACATATGCGTTCAGGCTGCGCAGGAGGCCTATCGCTTCGACTATCGAATCCCAGAATTGTTGCATGAACGTCCTGCGTCTGGGCCGCCGGCGCCGCTGGGTTGAGCGGGGCCGGCCGGATCGTTGCATCGCTCGGATCAGTCGGTAGCACCCGCGTTGGGTACGAACAACGGCTGTCCGAACTTCTCCACGCCGTAGTCCTTGATGACCGCCTGCCCCTCAGGGGAGGTGATCCAGTTCGCGAAATCCTGGGCGCCCTGGCCGTTGGTGGCGTCCGTCACCGGGATTACGCCGTACTGGTTGAACAGCACCTTGTCGCCCTCGACCACCACGACCAGCTGCAGACCCTCCTCCAAGGACAGGTACGTGGCTCGGTCGCTCAGGGTGTAACCTTGGCGCTCAGAGGCGATGCGCAGCGCGTCGGCCATACCCTGTCCGATCGACTCGTACCACTCTCCGCCCGGCTCGACTGACGCCGCGTTCCAGACCTGGAGCTCTTTCTTGTTGGTGCCCGAGTCGTCTCCTCGCGAGATGAAACGGGCCTTCGCGGCGGCTATCTTGGCGAAGGCGGCGGCGGCGTCTGTCGTCCCCTTCACACCGGCGGGGTCGCTCTCCGGGCCTACCAGCACGAAGTCGTTGTACATGACCAGGCGACGTTCCGTTCCGAACCCGTTCGCGATGAACTCCTTCTCGGAGGCCGGAGCGTGCACGAGCAGCACGTCCGCATCTTTCTGCTCGCCGAGCTTCAAGGCCTCACCGGTGCCCACAGCGATAACATTCACGGTGTATTGCGGGTAGGCTTTCGTGAACGCCGGGAGGAGAACGTCGAACAGGCCGGAGTCCTGGGTGGACGTGGTAGACGCAAGAATGATCTCGCTCTTCTCCACAGTCGTAGTGGTCGCCTCAGACGTCGTCGTCGACTCCGACGCCGCGGGAGCCGAAGTCGTCGTCGACTCCGATGCGCCTCCACACCCGGCGAGCCCAAGGGCGGCCAGCCCGAGCGCGACCAGCGCTACGACTGCAAACCAGCGCAGCGCGCCGCCTCTCATGACCCTCATCTTCGGCTTCCGACTTCCCGGACTCCCCTTGATTCCCATCGACTCCTCCTTCGACCGTAGAGACATCGACCCTCGAGTCTCTCCGCCGCGACGCGGCGTCGAACCGGCCCAGCACGCAAGAGAACGCCCAACAAAAAACCCGCGCGCAAGCGCGGGTCCCCTCACATCATCGAGGAGGTCTCCTTTCCGCTATGGGAGACACGGCCGTTTCCAGCTGTACCCTACCGGCCCAAGTGCCATAGCCACCGGGAAGGGCGACCTTAGGCTGTCTAGGCTCGGAGACTCACTAGTGCGGCGCTGTCACGCGCCTATGTGTCTCGGAATAGTACCAGACGGCCGGTCCGAGTGGGTCCCTCACACTGGCCGCCAAGGGACGCCGGTTCCGGGTCAGTCCACCGCAAGCATGACGCTGTCGGCCTTTATGAGTGTGGTCGCCTCCGAGCCGACGGAGAGACCGAGCGACGCGACGGCGTCCATCGTTATTACCGAGACGATCGACTGCCCACCGATATCGATGGTGACCTGAGCCTCGACGGCGCCTTCCTTGATGGCGGTGACCTTGCCACGAATCTGATTTCGCGCGCTGATCTTCATGATTCCTCCTTCAAAGTCCTCGCCGGCTCACATCACTGTTCCCTTGCTGCACGGACCCAAGCCTACTGGCTCGGACAGTGCTGCCGGGCGCGTTGGCTCGCTCGGATTCGTCGAGTCATCGACTTCCGGACTGGGCCTGGCGCGAGATAGCGGAGATCGCGGCTACACTCTGCCGTCGCTTCGCAAGATTGGCGCAGCGAGGAACTACCGTTTCGGGATATCATCACGTACGTATAACGACTCAACAGCTCGAAGCCTTTCGAGGTTGAGAGCACCGCGGGCGGATCGATGCATCCGACAGGAGCAGTCATGGCCGATTTCAAGGGCATCCAGAAGGCATACGAGCTTCGACTACGCCGGTTGTTCGACGACCTCAGCGCGGAACTGGAGCCGGACGAAGAGCAGCAGCGGCAGTTGGCGATGTTGCACGGGCTGGCCGCGGCAGTCGTCCAGGCGTACGGCGCTCACCAGCGTTTCTCCGGTGAACATCTGGAGTCGAGCACCTCGGTCATGTACGCGGCCGATGCCGCCAAGGCTGGGGGCGGAGGTGTACTCAACGTCCCACTCAGGAGCCTGGTGGAGAACAACACCGTCAGCTCCTGGCAGGCCCGCTTCCTGAATAGTTCCCTGACCACCAAGCGCACCATTCTCATCACGGGCCCTCCGGAAAGCGGTCGGTCTACTCTGTTGAACTCCCTCGTCCAGCTGATCACCGTCGATCAGCGGATAGTTGCAATCGAAGGGGGCGCTACCCTACCGGCTCTTCGCGAACGCTCGTTCATCGTGCGGATATCGGCGCAACCCGGCACCCCCTCGTTCGCAGAAGCGCTGGAGAAGGGGGCCGCGATGCGTCCCACCTGGATCCTGGCCGAGCACGCGGGTCGCAGTGACGGGCCCGCCTTCCTAAGGACGTTGGCTGCGGGTTTCTCCGGCTTGGCCACCATCGACTCCCCCGACCCCGAGCTCGCACTTTCCGACTGGATCATCAACGATGCAGAGGCCGCTTCGTTCCTCCAGAAGATCGTGCCACTCATCGTGCACATGGACCGTGATCCCGGGGGGCGCCCTCGAGCACTCAAGATATTCGAAGCCGCAGTCGACGAGCAGACAGGCAGACTCGTGCTCACCGAGCGACGCGCCGACTGACACTCCCAGCCGGCCGCGGCGGCCTGGGGAGGGCGCAACCGGACCTTGGTGCCCTTGCCGCGCGGCTGATACGATACGCCCCCCATGAGACTCGTCTCCCTCATCAGCGCCACCGCACTCCTGGTCATCGCCATCTGTATGTTGCTGCCCTCCGCCGCCCTTTCCACGGGTGCGGCAGCCCCGGAGAGCGCGACTGCGGCCGCGCAGGCCCACGAGGAGGCCGTCGTTCGGCTGCTTATCCTCGAGCGCCGAGTGGCTGACGCAGAGACTGCTCTTGTGCAGGCCGAGACCCGATCGCGACGATCCCAAGAAGAGGTGGCCGACAGTCTTGAACTGGCGGACAGAGCCGCCGACGACCTCGCCACGGCGAGGCAGCGCTACTCTGACCGCGTCGTAGACGCCTACAAAGCGGGTGACATCGGCTGGCTCGAACTGTTGTTCGGGAGCGACGACTTCTCACAATTCATCGGCCGCACGGTACTGGTTGGCAAAATCCTGGCTCAGGACGAGGTCCTGGCCGACCGGGTGGAGCAGGCCCAGGCGAGTGCGGAGGAAGCGGCCGCGCGGGCCAAGGCCGCGGCGGCCGACCAGGCTGCTCAGGTGAACAGGCTGCGTGCCGTCCGTGATGATCTCGAGGCAGCCAACAAGGAACAGAGGGCCCTGGTCGATTCCCTGGGAGATCGCCTGGCCGCGGCACGAACAGCCGCGCGGGCGGCGGCTCAGCGGATGGCCGAGGCGAACACGAACGTACGACATGACGAGACGCCGGCCACAGTCACGACGACCACTCCGGTGAGAACACCAGTGCCCTCGTCGCCGCGGACGGGACGACAACTCACCGTAAAGTCATACGCTTATGCGCTGCGGGGGACGACGGCCACCGGGATCCGAGTAGCGCCGGGCGTCATCGCGGTCGACCCCCGCGTCATCCCCTTGGGCACCCGTCTCTACGTGCCGGGCTACGGGGAGGGCATCGCCGCCGATACGGGAGGCGACATCAAAGGCAACACCATCGACGTATGGATGTCGAGCGCACAGGCGGCGAGCGACTGGGGCATCAAGACGATCACCATCACGGTCTACGACTGAGCGCGCCCGGCCTGCTGGTCGCCGTAGCCGACCATTTCTTTGAGCGCGGCCTCGTCCAGTTCGGCCACACCCAGAGTCCGCGCCCTGGCAAGCTTCGAACCCGGGGAATCGCCTGCAACGACGTAATCGGTCCTGCGGCTCACGGAACTCACGATGCGGCCGCCCACCGCCTCGATCAGTTCCGTGGCCTGCTCGCGGGTGAGCGACGGCAACGTGCCGGTGAGGACGAACGTCTTCCCCGACAGTGGCCCCGTGTCGCGGGCGGGAGCCTCGCCTTCCACCTCGGTTCTGACTCCGGCAGCCGCCAGTCGCTCCACCAAGTCGATGACGCGAGGGTCCTGGAAGAAAGCGTGGACGCTCTCGGCGATAATGGGGCCAACGCCTTCGACCGCGGCTATCTCGTCGACTGAGGCCCGTCGCAGAGCGGTGATGCTCCGGAAACGCCCGGCAAGCAGTTCCGCAGTCTGCCCGCCCACGTGGGGGATACCGAGAGCGAAGAGCACCCGCGAGAGAGACCGCTGTTTCGACGCGTCAATTGCGTCCAGGACATTGCGGGCTGACTTCTCCTGGAAGCCTTCCAGAGGCAGAAGGTCTTCCATGCGCAGGCAGTAGAGATCCGCCGGGTCGCGCACCAAACCGAGTTCGAAGAAACGGCGGCCGATCTTGTCACCCACGCCTTCGATATCCATCGCGCCGCGGCTCACGAAGTGCTTGAGCACCTCCACGGCTTTGGCGGGGCAATCCGGGTTGGGGCAGCGCACAGCCACGGCCCCCTCGGTGCGCACCACCGGCGTCGAGCACGAAGGGCACACGCTGGGCATCGTGAACTCGCGCTCCGTGCCGTCGCGCAGATCGGTGAGCGGCGACACCACCTGAGGGATCACGTCGCCCGCCCGCTGCACGATGACGGTGTCACCCACCCGCAGGTCTTTGCGCCTGATGTCATCCTCGTTGTGCAACGTCGCCTGGGACACCGTCACGCCGCCCACTTCTACCGGCTCGAGCACCGCATACGGGTTGAGCATCCCGGTCCTGCCCACGTTGATGCGGATCTCCAGTAGCCGAGTCTGCGCCGTGCTGGGGGCGAACTTGTAAGCGACCGCCCAGCGAGGGTCCCGGCCGACGGAGCCCAACGCCTTCTGCAGGGCGCGGTCGTCGATCTTCACGACGACGCCGTCGATATCGTAGCCGAGAGAGCCCCGCCTGGCCTCCCAGTCGCGGCAGGCTTCCAGGATCTGGTCCAAGCCGGCGACCCTCCGCACATCAGGGTTCACGCGAAAGCCCCGCCCCCGAAGCCACTGCAGTACCTGCCATTGGCTGCTCAGCCACGTTCCTTCTTCCCCGGACCCATCAGTGGAAGAAGTGTCGGCCAGTGCCACACCATAGGCCCACATTGACAGCGGACGTGAAGCCGTCACCCGGGGGTCGAGCTGACGTAGCGATCCGGCGGCCGCGTTGCGAGGGTTGGCAAAGGTGGACTCGTCGTTGGCCCGTCGACTCTCGTTGAGCCGCTCGAAGGCCTCCAGAGGAAGGTAGACCTCACCCCGCACCTCGACAACAGGGGGGAAAGGCTCGTCGCCCGGCGACATCACCAGAGGGATCACGGGCAGAGTGCGGAGGTTCTGGGTGACGTCTTCCCCTACGAAGCCATCCCCCCGTGTTGCGCCACTCGACAGCCGGCCGTGCTCGTAACGCAGGGAGATGGCGAGACCGTCGATCTTGGGCTCCAGGACGAACCTCAGTTCGCCGGGATCGAAACCGGCTTCCTCGGTGAGACGGACCACCCGCCGGTGCCACGCCTCCAGCTCCGCCTCGTCTTTAGCGTTGGCGAGGGAGAGCATGGGTTCGAGGTGGTGGATCCGACCGAATACCGCGAGCGGCTCGCCCCCCACTCGCTGAGTGGGGGAATCGCTGGTGAGTAGCTCCGGGAAGGCCTCTTCCAGCCGGCGGAGCTCCCGGAAGAGTTCGTCGTAGGCGACATCGCTGATCTCGGGGCTGTCGAGTCCGTAGTAGAGACGGTCGTGGTGCCGGATGAGATCGCGCAGCTCCTGTATGCGTCGTTCGGCTTGAGCGCGGTCCTTGACCTCTCCGGCCATCAGGTGTCCTCGGACCGCCCGTCGAGCCCGGTAAGGACGAACGAAAGCTCTTGCATCGTGCGGACCAGACGGTCCGGGGACTCGGCCGCCAGGTCCTCCTCGGGGAAGACGCCCCAGGCGACGGCTACGGAGCGTATCCCCGCGCCGGCGGCGGCCTGCAGGTCATAGGGGCTATCCCCTATGTACACGGCGCTCTCGGGGCCGGCGCCCAAGGAATCGAGCACCCGGAGCAGCGGCTCCGGGTGAGGCTTGTGGTACGTGGTCTCACCCGCGCACACCACCTCTTCGAACAACTCGCCCACCCCCGTCACTCGGAAGGCCATCTCCGTCGTGGGACGGGACTTCGACGTGACCAAAGCCAGACGAGCTCCGCGCGCTCGAAGGCGTAGCAGCAGATCGGCCATCCCCGGATACAGGCGCACCCGGTGGTCGTGCTCACGATGATTGAAGGCCCGGTACGCGTCGACGAGTTCCTGCGCGCGCACCTCGTCGATGAGCTCCATCTGCTCGAGGAGCGGCTTGCCCACGTGGCGGATGGCATCCTCCCGGGTAGGCCGACGGCCGAGCACGCTCCAGACGGCGTGGTCGAACGAATCGACGATGAGCTCCACGGAGTCGAGGACGGTGCCGTCGAGGTCGAAGATGACCACCCGAGGCTCTGGCTCGAGGGGCGAACGGTCGAGACGCGGAGCGAGTCCGCCAATTTCGAAGGCCGCATCCGGCCGGGCACGACCGCCCTCCTCAGCGCTATCCAGGTTGTCGCCTGGCAGACTCCACGCCTCCGGTGTCGGCTCCCATACAGCATCCGTGAGATCAAGCCGCCAATCCTCCAAGCGCTGCAGTAGGTCGTGGGCGGTCAGGTTGAAATGAATGGGGGTCACGCTCACGAAACCGTCACCCACTGCATCGAAATCGGTGCCGGATTCATTGTGGTAGCTGAGATCGTCTCCGTAGATGAAGTAGCGCCGTCGAGGTCCCCGGCTCTCCCGCAGTTGCACGCGGTCGCCGTAGATGCGCTTGCCGAGGGTGGTCAAACGGATGCCCGAAAGCTCCTCCCACACGAGATCGGGACAGTTGACGTTCAGCAGCGCGTCAGCCGGGAACCCGTTCTCCAAGATCGACTCCACAAGCAGTCGGGAGACTCGGGCGGGCACGCTCAGATCGTAACCGTCGTGGTAGCCGTCGGCCGAGACGGCCACCGAGGGGATGCCCAGCATGATGCCCTCGAAGGCGGCGGCCACGGTGCCCGAGTAGGTGATGTCGTCGCCCAGGTTGCCGCTCAGGTTGATTCCGGAGACGATGATGTCGGGGCGCCGGTCCAGGAAGCCGAGCGCCGCCAACCGGACGCAGTCCACCGGCGTTCCGTCGGTGCAGTGTCCCACCGACCCATCCGGGAGGATCCGCTCCTCCACCCACAGTGGAGCCCTCATCGTGATGCTGCGGGCGGAACCGGTGCGGTTACGGTCGGGAGCAACGACGTGCACGTCTCCCAAACGACCGAGGGCCTGCTTGAGGGCGAACAGACCCGGCGAGTCGATGCCGTCGTCGTTGGTGAGCAGGATGGTAAGTCCCTGGCGCCGCAGGTGTACAAGGGGGTGTTGGGCGTTCATCATCCGGACACGTCAGGAAAGGGTCAGCTCCGGCCTTGTCATGGTGGCCAGGCTGGGGGCCACGAATCCGCCCTGCACGTATGCGACACCCGCCCGACGAAGGGCGATGAGCTCGCGCCGGTCCACGCAGTCCGCGGCGAGGATGCGCATATCGTGCCGTGTTGCGAAGCGGCTCAACATGAGGAGGTACTCGAACTCGTCCTGATGGCGGTGCACGTCTCGAACCAGGCGTCCGCTCACCCTGAGGACATCAGGCCGCAGCTCTCTGAGATAGTCCAAGGGCAACGGCATGTTCGGGGAGAGGTCGACGCAGGAGCGAAAACCCATCTCGCCGACTGAGCGCCACGCGGGCAGCACCGCCGGGAAGTGGTCGGCCAGACCCTCCGAGTCCACCAAGAAGAGTACGTTAGCCGAGGTCATCCGGGCCGTTTCCCGGTGGTAGAGGAGCGACATCAACCGGACTGCGCTCTCGAGGAGTTCCTCAGCCGAGACTCTCAACACCAACTGCTCGGCGCCGGTCAACTCATCTTCGGCCGCTCTCAGAGCCAGGTGGTGGTAGTGATCGAGGACGCGCAACTTCTGGCCCGTGCGTTCAGCCACATCGAGGGCCACGTCGTCACGTCGGAGGAGCGCGTGAGAGGGGCCCTCGAATCCCGCGTCGAAGGCCACGATTTCGGCTGATTCGATCGCAACGATAGGCTGGAACGTGGTGGTCAACGCGCCGTCGTCCAGTGC
>JBBRDB010000053.1:0-14292 GCA_038204345.1 Thermoleophilia bacterium
CCAGGAAACGTGAAGACGATAACGCACCACGAGGTGGCGCAGGATCTCCCGGTCGCTGGGGAGTCTCTGCGCCCCCACGAGGTGCGTTATCGTCTTCACGGTTCCTGGTCCTCGGCGTCTTCGGCCTCGGCGGCTTCGTCCCCGGCGTCCTCGTCCCCGGCGTCCTCGACCTCGTCCGGGTCCGGGTCGGTCAGAAGGGCGGATTGGGCCCGGATCACTTCGTTGATGCGAAAGCCCCTGTCCACACTCTCGTCGTAGACGAACTCGAGCGCCGGAGTGCGCTTGAGGTGCAGTTCGTCGTTGATGACGCCCTGAAGGAACCCCTCAGCGGAATGGAGGCCGCGCAGCGACTCTTCCCGCTGGGCGGCGTCGCCCAAGATGGAGACGTACACGCGGGCCTGCCGCAGGTCGTTCGTGGCCTCGACTCCGGTGACGGTCACGAACCCCACTCGGGGGTCCTTGACGCCCCTGCCGATCACGGTGCTCAACACCTCACGCAGCGCCTCGTTGACCCGCTGCATCCTGTAGCGTTTCTCAGTCATCTATCTCCACCACCTCTTCACACACAGACACCAACTCCCATTCCTGAGAATCGAGAAACCCCAGAGCCGCCGACATGCGCTGCTCCAGAATCCCCAAGTCCGAAGCCGCGAGGGCGAAGACGATCGCCGCCCGCTGCCACAGGTCCTGGTACCCGATCTCAGCGAAGGTAGCTCCGTGCTGACGGGTCAATCGGTCACGGACGCGACGCATGTGCATGCGTTTGTCCTTGAGTGAGTCCGCTTCTCCGAAGCGCAGCTCCGCGGAGACGATCCCCACGAAGCCGCGCGGCGGTCTGCTAGCCGGTCCTGGCAACTTCCTTGATCTCGTATGCTTCGATGATGTCGCCCTCTTTGATGTCGTCGAAGCCGTCGAGGTGGATGCCGCACTCGAATCCCTGCAGGACTTCTCTCACGTCCTCGTTGAAGCGCTTCAACGACCCCAGATTACCTTCGAAGGCGATGCTCCCGTCGCGGACCACGCGCACCTTGGCGTTCCTGGTGATCTTGCCGGAAACCACGTAGCACCCGGCGATGGTGCCGATACGCGAGGCGCGGAAGGTCTGACGGACTTCCGCCGCGCCCAGATCCTGCTCGACGCGCTCGGGCTCCAGCATGCCCATGAGAGCTGCTTCAATGTCCTCGATGGCCTTGTAAATAACCCGGTAAGTGCGGATGTCCACACCCTGCTCGTCGGCCGAGGCTTTGGCCTGTACCGAAGGTCTGACGTTGAAGCCGATGATCACGGCGTTCGAGGCTGCAGCCAGGTTGACATCGGACTCGTTGATGCCGCCGACGCCCGAATGAATCACGCTGACCTTGACCTCGGGGTGGCTGATGTTGTTGAGGGCCTCTTCAAGCGCCTCGACGGACCCGCCCACGTCGCCCTTCAGCACGAGCGCCAGTTCCTTGACTTCGCCCTCTTTCAAGCGGCGGTAGAAATCGTCGAGGCTCGTGGCGCCGGCGCCGCCCTTGGCATTCATCTCCATGCGGATACGCGCCGTACGGCTCTCGGCCAGCTGTCGGGCTTCGCGTTCGTCCTTGACCACGAGAGCGATGTCACCGGCCGCGGGCACACTGTTGAAGCCCAGCACCTGCGCCGGGACCGACGGGCCGGCCGACGTGAGCACTTCGCCCTTGAAGTCGAGCATGGCCTTGACCTTGCCATACGCTTCGCCGCATGCGATGGCGTCTCCAACATGCAGGGTGCCGCGCTGCACAAGGACGGTGGCCACAGGCCCACGGCCGACGTCCAGCTGAGATTCCACCACCACCCCGGATGCGGGGGCGTTCGGGTTGGCCTTGATCTCCTGCACATCCGCGACCAGCAGGATCATGTCCATCAGTTCGTCGAGGTTGAGGTGCTTCTTAGCGGACACCTCCACCATGACGGTCTGGCCGCCCCACCCCTCGGGTTGCAGCCCCAGGTCGGACAACTGCTGCTTGACCCGGTCGGGATTCGCGTCGGCCAGGTCCATCTTGTTGATCGCTACCAGCATGGGCACGTCGGCCGCCTTGGCGTGGTCGATGGCCTCGACCGTCTGCGGCATGACGCCGTCATTTGCCGCGACGACGATGACCGCCACATCGGTGACCTTCGCCCCGCGGGCCCGCATGGCCGTGAAGGCTTCGTGCCCCGGAGTGTCGATGAAGGTGACCCGGCGGTCGCCGTGGTGGGCCTGGTACGCCCCGATATGCTGAGTGATGCCCCCGGCCTCGCCCTTGACTACCTCCGTCTCACGGATGGCGTCGAGCAGAGATGTCTTCCCATGGTCCACGTGCCCCATGACCGTGACCACCGGGGCGCGATCCACCAGATCGGCGGGGTCGTCCTCGAAGGTAATCTCGCTCTCTTCTTCGGCGTACTGGATCTCGACCTTGCGCTCGAACTCCTCGGCAACGATCAAGATCGCGTCGTCGCTCAGAGACTGGGTGATCGTGACGAGCTCACCCAGCTTCATCAGCGTCATGATGATCTCGCCCGCGCCGACTTCAAAAGCGTCGGCCAGGTCCTTCACCATGGCGCCGCTGGGTATCTGGACAGGCGTTTCGGTGCCCGGGGCCGCCTTCTTCTTCACGGGCGCGCGTTCGGCCTCAGTGAGTCCAGCGGGCCCGTGCGCACCCCTGACCGCCCCTTTTCCACCACGACGTCCGGCCTGCGAATCGATTACTACCCTGCGACGCGATGAGGTCTCTCCTGGCTTCCACATGCGGCCGCCGGGAGTGTACGAACTATCGCCGCCTCCTTTTCGTCGGGGCGCGCTCTTCGCAGCCTCGCCTGCAGCGGCGGGCGCCGGCCCCTTGGCCGGTCTTTTCGTCGCGGCTGGGGGCGCCGCAGACGCGGCGGGCGGGCGCCCGGCAGCCGGCCGTGCCGGTGCAGGGGGACGGCCGCCGTCAGCACGCGGCCCTTTACTCGGTGCCTTCTCCTCGGGCTTCGGTTCGGGCGCCGGAACGGGCGGCTCTTCGCCCTTTGTGACGACCGTCCCGGACGACTTCACTCCCTTACGAAGCGGCACGCCGGGGCCAACCACGGTGGGAGTGGCATCCAGACGTCCACCCCGACCTTTACCTCCGCGCCGCTGCCCCGGCGCGGCCTGTGCGACACGAGTTGCGGCGGCTTGTTCAGCCGCCCGCACCTCGTCGGCAGTGGCTACGATCTTGGGACCGAAAGGCTTGTCGGACTTGGTCGTCGCCCGTGGGCCCGCGGGCGCCTTCGTCGCCTTGGGCGCAACCGTCTTAGAGGCTGCCGGGGCCTCGGGCGCCTCCGCTGGGGCTTCAGCCGCGTCCGCTGGGGCCTCAGGCGCCTCCGCTGGGGCCTCGGGCGCCTCCGCTGGGGCCTCGGGCGCCTCGGCCGGAGTCTCAGTCGGCGCCGGAGTCTCGGCCGGAGTCTCCTCCACCGCCGGCTCCTCAGCCGTGGCTTCGGCCGCAGCAGGTGGCGTCTCCACATCGGTGACGGCGGCCTTGGCGGAGGTGGCCTTCGCGGCCGGGCGTCCCGATTTCGAGGAGGTCGATTCGGCCTCTGCCTCCGCCGCCGGCGGCGGAGGCAGTACGCGCTCGACATCTTTTTCCTCGACGCTGGAGAGATTGCTCCTCACCTGCACGCCGGCGGCCCGAAGGATGTCCGCCAACTCCTGCGTCGTCATCCCACGCGCCTTAGCCAATTCGTAAATCCTCGTCCTAGCCACTATCGCTCACCTACCATCGGTCCGGTTTCTTGTTCCGCCCAGCTTCGCACTGCTGCATACAACTCCGAGGGGTCCACTTCGACGTTCCGCCGAAGCGCCCGTTGAAAGCCTCTTCGCCGAAGGGTCTTATCCACGCACACCTGCTTCGGACACACATAAGCCCCTCGACCGCTCCTGCGTGGGCCGCCGCAGGCCACGACACCGGGAGGGTCCTGTTCCAGGTCCAGCTGGAAGCGGACCAACTCGTTCTGTCGGGCCCGCCGGCCGCAGCCGAGACAGCGCCGTTCCGGGACGTGTCGACCCGGGGTGGTCGCGTGAGCTGCTGAGCTACTCTCCCTCGTTGTCGTCCTCCGTCGCTTGGGCTTGGTGCGCGGGGATGCCGCAGTATCGACTCCCGGGCAAAGCCGCGTTCGGACAACGCTTGCCACCCGCGGTGAGCGCATGGCAACGACCGTCCATCGACTCCATATCCTGCTCGGTGATCGAGAAGGACTGCTCCTCGTGCGCCATCTCCGTCTCAGACTTTATGTCGACCTTCCAACCGGTCAGACGGTTGGCCAGACGGGCGTTCTGGCCATCCTTGCCTATTGCTAGGGCCAGTTGATCGTCGGGCACCACTACCGTCGCCTCGCGCGCCTGGTCGTCCAGGAACACCTCGCGCACGCGGGCCGGCGAGAGCGCCTTGGCAACGAACCGTGCGGGCTCCTCGTTGAAGGGGATGATGTCGATCTTCTCGCCCCGCAACTCGGACACGACCATGCGTACCCGCGATCCACGTGGGCCGACGCAGGCGCCCACCGGGTCGACGCCGTCACTGTGCGAGATAACCGAGATCTTTGAGCGATACCCGGGCTCGCGCGCCACTCCCACGATCTCCACCAGGCCGTCGGCTATCTCAGGCACTTCGAGTTCGAAGAGGCGGCGGATCAGCTCATCGCTGCGACGCGACAAGATGATGGGCGGCCCCTTGGGATTCTGCTCGACGTCCTTGATGACCGCCTTCAGGCGCATACCGTGCTCGTAACGTTCAGTGGGCACCTGTTCGCTTTTCGGGAGAAGCCCTTCCACCCGCCCCAGATCGACCAGTGTGTAGCGATTGTCGGACTGCTGGACGATCCCGGTGACGATCTCACCGACCCGCGTGGAATACTCGCGGAAGAAGAGTTCCTGTTCGGCCTCGCGTATGCGCTGATAGATAACCTGCTTGGCGGTCTGCGCGGCTATCCGGCCGAAATCGTCGGGCGTGATCTCTTCACGATCGGCGATGGAGTAGTCGATCTCCACCTCTTCGCCCTCTTCGACGTCGAGGTCGGGCTCCTGTCCGGGCGGGAACGTGAGCTCATACACGTGTATCTCGCCGGTATCCTGATCTATGATGACGTCGGAGAATGGGACCGCGTTCGTGGTCTTGTTATAGGCGGAGTGGAGGGCGTCCTCCAACGCCTCGATCAAGATGTCGAAGGGAATGCCCTTCTCTTTCTCGATCTGGCGGAGGGCCTCGATCGTCTCCTTGTTCATTCTCTCTCCTACTAGAACTCGTAGATGACGTGCGCCTGGGTGATCTGGTCGAACGCTATAGTCGCTTCCTCATCGCCTTCGCGCACCGTGATCGCGTCGTCCAGCACCTCGAGGAGAACCCCGCGCCAGACCTTGCGACCCGCCACAGGCGCGAGAGTCTTCACGTACACTTTCTTCCCCACTTGCGCCCGGTAGTGATCGGGTTTCCGCAGGGGACGGTCCAGACCCGGCGAACTGACCTCGAGCGTGTAGGGACTCTCGGTCCACTCCGCCCGATCGAGCGCTTCACCGACGACCGCCGATACCCGTGCGCACAACTCGTGGGTCACCCCATCGGGATGGTCCACGTATAACCGCAGCACCCTCATTCGCCTGCTGCCGGCCTCTTCAAGAGCGACTAGTTCGACTCCGTCGACCTGGCTCTCGATGACATCCTGTGCCCAAGATTCGGTGAGCTTCATGAACCGGACCCCATACACGACAAAAGTGGGCCACCAACTCCCACTTTCCACACACTCCTTCGATATGAGATGTAACGTCCCGAGCAGTATAACACAGCAGGAATCGGCCTAGGGCGCGGCCTCCCACAGTTCGGCGACGACGGCCGGGATGTCTCCGACGGCCACCTCCCGGCGCGCGGGCCCGCCGCGACGCGGCTCGATCTCCACCACTCCTTCCGCGGCACGCCGGCCCACGGTGACCCTGACCGGGCAGCCGATGAGTTCCGCGTCCTTGAACTTCACGCCGGGCCGTTCGTCGCGGTCGTCCCACAGGACGTCCCAGCCGGCCTCGCCGAGCGACGCGTAGAGGGAGCGCGCGACACCCGTCTGGGCCTCGTCCCCCGCCTGGACCTGCACCAGGTGTACGTCGAAAGGAGCGATCGCCTTGGGCCAGACTATGCCCCGCTCGTCGTGGCTCTGTTCCACCGCCGCGGCCGCGATGCGGGCGGGGCCGATGCCGTAGGAGCCCATGACGATGGGCGTCTCCCCACCGTCTTCGCCGAGGACGGTGGCGCCTAGAGGCAGAGAGTACTTGGTGCCGAGCTTGAAGATGTTGCCCACTTCGATGACCTGCTCCACGCGGAGACGAGCGCCGCATTCCACGCAGCGATCCCCTGGCGCGGCCTCGCGGAGGTCGGCCCACTCGGGCTGCACGTCCCGGCCGAAGACCACGCCGGCAAGATGTGTGTGAGCCTTGTTGGCGCCGGCGATGTACGCCCGTGCCCCTCCGGGGCCGTCGGGCGCGAGACTCTCATCGGCCACGATACGTACGCCGCTCAAGCCCACGGGCCCCACGAAGCCGACCTCAGCCCCCGTTGTCTCGCGCACCTCTTCCGGATGTGCGGGGCGCACCTCCGCGCCCAGATACCGCTCCAACTTGCGCTCGTGCAGGTCCTGATCGCCCCGCACCAGTGCCAGCACACGTTCCTCGCCGGCCACCATCAGCAGGGATTTGACCAGGGAAGACGGCGGCGCGCCCAGGAACTCGCCCACGTCCTTGATGGTGCGGCGCTCGGGCGTGGACACCTCCTCGAGCCGGTCGGCCACCTCGCCCTCAGGCGGAGCAGCGACGGAGCGCGCAAGTTCTATGTTGGCGGCATACCCGCAGGAGTCGCACAACACGACGCGGTCTTCGCCGGCCGCCGACGCCGCCATGTACTCGTGCGCCTGAGCGCCCCCCATCATCCCCGGGTCGCTCTCCACGCGGTGGAAGGCGAGGCCGGTGCGCTCGAAGATCCGATCGTAGGCTTCGATGTGCTTGGCGTAGCTCCTCTCCAACCCGGCCACATCCACGTCGAAGCTGTAGGAATCCTTCATCAGGAATTCGCGGACGCGGAGTATGCCTCCCTTGGGCCGGGGCTCGTCTCGGAACTTGAGTTGGATCTGATACCAGATCTGCGGCAGATCCCGGTAGGAACGGAGTTCCCGCGCCGCCAGCCAGGTGAACACCTCCTCGTGCGTCATCGCCAACACCATGTCCCGCCCCCCGCGGTCCTTGAGCCGGAACATCTCGCCGCCGATGTCGAAGTAGCGCCCCGTCTGCTGCCACACGTCGGCCGGCTGGATGGTGGGCATGGAGAGCTCGATCCCTCCGATGGCGTCCATCTCTTCGCGGATTATGCGGTTGATACGGGCCATCACGCGCCAGCCCAAGGGGAGGAAGATGTAGATGCCCGAAGCGAACTGACGGACGAACCCTCCCCGCACCAGCAGCTTGTGGCTCGCGGCCTCGGCGTCCGCCGGGTCTTCCTTGAGCGTGGGCATGAAGAGTTGAGACGCCCTCATCGATCCCTCCTAGTCGAGTGCACGGCGCACATCTTCGCCCACTCCGGCTGCCCACACAAGTGAGGATGAACGGCCCGTTCGATGCTTTGACCGGCCCATCCTGTGAGCTGCCGCCCCGTTTTTCACGACCGCTCGCCCCGCAGCCGTTCCTCGATGGCCACGAACAACTCATCCACCAAGCGCTCCTCGGAGACCTTGCGGATGGGTCGTCCGCCTGCGAACACCACACCTTCGCCCACACCGCCCGCTATGCCGAAATGGGCCTTCCGCGCCTCCCCGGGGCCGTTGACGATGCACCCCATGACGGCTACTTCCAGCGGGCTGTCGAGAAGGTCGAGGCGCTCCGTGAGTTCCGCGAGCCTTCGCTCTACCTCCAGCGCCAACAGTTCCAGGGGTATACGGGTGCGGCCGCAGGTGGGGCAGGAGATGACGCGTGGCCCGCCCGCCAGCAGGCCCAGGCTCACCAGGATCTCGCGGGCCACCCGCACCTCTTCCACAGGGTCAGCGGTCAGCGACACTCTGATGGTGTCGCCCACGCCCGAGGCCAACAACGCTCCGAGGGCCGTCGCACTACGGATGGAGCCCGCCCAGGGCGTGCCGGCCTCGGTCACACCAAGGTGGAGCGGGTACGGTATGCGCTCCGCCAACCGACGGTTGGCGTCGATGGTGATCGCCGGTGAGGACGACTTGACCGATACCTTGAGGTCGGTGAAGTCGATGTCTTCGAAGAAGCTCACGTAGCGGAGGGCCGACTCCACCAGCGCCCCCGCAGGATCGGATTCCTCGAGATCGCGGAGTTCGCGCTGCAGGGAACCGCTGTTCACGCCCACCCGTATCACCGCTCCACGGTCCGCCGCCGCCTCGGCCACGGCCTGCGCGCGCGCCGAGCCGCCGATGTTGCCGGGATTGATGCGGACGGCTGCGGCGCCGGCCTCCAGGGCTCCTATGGCCAAGCGATGATCGAAATGCACGTCGGCGATCAGGGGGACCGGCGTCTCCGCCACCAGCTCGGCGAAGGCGCGCACCGCCTCCTGATCGGGAACGGCCACCCGCACCAGCGCCGCGCCCGCCGTGGCCAGCTCGCGTATCTGCGCGAGGGTGCCCTCGACGTCCGCGGAGGGCACGTTCGTCATCGACTGCACCACCACGGGTGCGTCGCCGCCGACCGGTACGCCGCCCACCAGGACCTGCCGCTTACTGAACACTAGAAGCCCAAGCCCCCGCCGAACACCCGTGAGATGTCGTTGCCGGTAGCCACCACCAACAGCAGCAGGAACAGGGTGATGCCCACCGCGGACACGCGTTCGAAGGTGCGGAGCGAAACGGCCCTCCCCATGAACTTCTCGATCAGACTGAACAGCGCATGACCGCCGTCCAAAGGCAAGAGCGGGAGCATGTTAAGGATGGCGAGTTGAACGCTGATGAACGCCAGGAAACTGAGGAAGTAGCCCCCCCGGAAGGCCGCCGACGAGACGGATACGATGCCCACCGGCCCCGCGAGCCCTTCGCTCCCGGTGACGGACGCCTGGCCTGTGAACATCATCTTGATGCCGGTGAACGTCATCTGGAACAGCTGTCCCGTCTGCGTGAAGGCGAAGGAGACCGACTTCAGTGGTCCCGGGTCGACCGTCTCGCCTCCGGGACCTACTCCGAGGATCCCGCCGCCGTCCTCCCTTGTGCCGAGAACGGCCGGCAACTCGAGCGTCGCGCCCGCCCGCTCCACGACCACGACCACCCGCTCGCCTGGATGTGTCCAAATGGCTTCCTGCACGTCGGACCACTCGGTGGACTTCACACCGGCGATGGACACCACGGTGTCGCCGGGCTGGATGCCGGCCACGGCGGCGGCGCTGCCCGCCTCCACCCGGTCGACGGTCAGGTTCGGCTGGAAATACCCCTGCAGGCCGACGAAGAACAGGAACACGAACGCCACCACCACGTTCATGCTCACACCCGCGACGATGAACAGCAGTCGCTGCCAGACCGGGTGCGAGTAGTAGCGACGTTCGAGGGGCGTCGCCGCGACCTCTTCGTCGCTGATGGCCGAATTCCCGGTGAGACGCGACTCCGGGTCTCGCGACACGACCTTGCGCCCCTCTTCGGCGGCCGCGACCCGCTCGCGGAATTCTTCCTCGTGCATGCCGGTGACGCGCACGTAGCCGCCGAGCGGCACCAGAGAGACTCCGTAGATGGTCTCGCCGACCCGCCTGCTCCAGAGGTAGCGCCCGAAGCCCACGCTGAACTCTTCCACCCGCATGCCCGTGACTTTGGCTACGACGAAATGCCCGAACTCGTGGGCCAGGATGAGGAACCCGATCCCGACCGCTGCAACTAGTATGCTGATGATGGTGCTCAACTCTTGGAGCCTCCCAAGATCTCACGCGCCCGTCTGCGGGCGTGGTTATCGATACGCGCGATGTGTACGTAGTCCGTCGGGGTGACCGCCTCCGTCTCTTCGAGGACTCGCTCCACAACTTCTGATATACCCAAGAAACCCAGATCACGAGCCAGGAAGGCCGCCACCGCGATCTCGTTCGCCGCGTTGAGGGCGCAGGTGTGGGCGTCGCTCTGCATCCCGGCCTGGCGCGCCAGCTCCAGACAGCGGAAGGTGCTGAGATCGGGCGCCTCGAAGTCGAGGGTGCCCACCTCCACGAGATCGAGCCGGGTGGTGGATAGCTCGCGTCTCTCCGGATAGCGGAGGGCGAAGGCGATGGGCACCCGCATGTCGGGAGCACCGACGTGGGCCAGCAAGGCTCCGTCGACCAGCCGGACCATCGCGTGCACCAAGGATTGCGGATGGACGATCACCTCGATGGCCTCGTAGGGGACGCCGAAGAGATGGTGCGCCTCGATGACCTCAAGACCCTTGTTCATGAGGGTGGCCGAGTCTATCGTGATCTTGGCCCCCATGGTCCACGTAGGGTGAGCAAGGGCATCCTCGGGGCCCACGGTGCGCAATTCGGCAGCAGTCCGGCCACGGAAGGGGCCGCCGGAAGCGGTGAGCACCAAGCTCTCCACAGCACCGGGATCCTCGCCTGCCAGCAACTGGAACAACGCTGAGTGCTCCGAGTCGACTGGGAGGATGGTCACCCCCGCTTTGGCGGCCAATCCCGTGACGAACGTGCCCCCGCTCACCAGGCTCTCCTTGTTGGCGAGCGCCAGAGGGCGGCCGAGTTCGAGGGCCGCCACCGTCGCCTCGAGGCCGGCAAAGCCGACCACCGCGTTCAGTACGAGATCGGCGTCCACCTCCCGGACCAGGCGCGCCGCGCCGCCCGCCCCCGCGCGAACCCGCATCTCCGGATAGAGAGAGGCCGGCACTCCCGCGGCGGCGGCTTCGTCGGCCACGGCGACATCGTTCACGCCAAGAGCCGTGGCCTGGGCCATGAGATCGCCCACACGAGAACCGCAGGAGAGCCCCACCACCGTGAGCTCGCGGCTGCCCGCCACCACTTCGAGCGCCTGGACGCCGATGGACCCGGTGGAGCCCAGGATGATCACCCGTTTCATCCTCCGCCGCCCTTCACGAGGTCGCCCAGGAGGAGGATGCTGAGCCAATAGGTGGTGGCTCCTACGAAAAGGAGACTGTCGAAGCGATCGAGGATGCCGCCGTGCCCCGGCAGGAGCCTGCCCGAATCCTTACGCTTCAGGTCGCGTTTCACCATCGACTCGAAGAGGTCGCCCCACTGGCCGGTGATGCCTATGACTATCCCCATGATGGCCGCCTCCCGCAGGGGAAGCCAAGGGGTGTACACCTTCACGGCGAGCGCGAAGAGCACCGAGCCGACAAGCCCCCCCACCGCGCCCTCGATGGTCTTCTTGGGAGAGATGCGCGGGGCCATCTTATGACGCCCGAAGACGCGCCCGACGAAGTAGGCAAGCGTGTCGTTTGTCCAGGTGGCCCCGACCGCGAGTACGGTGAGCGTCGCCCCATTCTCTAGCCCGCGGAGCAGAAGGAGATGGCCGAACCCCATGACCACCCATGCAAGGCCGAAGGCGGTCACGGCCATGCGCCCCACCAGGTGATCGCCGAGCCTCCCGCCCATGCCCCAGAGGAAGAAGAAGATCAGCGAGGCGGCCAAGCCACCGGCCAATCCAGGGACACCGGCGAAGTACGCGGCCGTCAACACTCCGATCGCCGCCAGGTAGCCCACGAGCAGGTTGGGACGATACGGCCGCACGAGAGTGTAGTACTCGTGCAGACCCATGAGCGTAAGGACTCCCATAGCGACCCCGTACGCCGGCCCGCCCAGCCACACCAGGACGATGCCGATAGGGATGCCGATGGCCGCCACGAGCAGGCGGGCTCTAAGCAAGGTCCTCCGTCCTGCGACTGCCGAACCGCCTCTCTCGCCCGGCGTAGTCTTCGATCGCCCGCGCGAACTCCGCAGGGCCGAAATCGGGCCAGAGGAGGGGACTGAAGTACAGTTCCGAGTATGCCGACTCCCAGAGCAGGAAGTTGCTGAGGCGCAACTCACCGGAGGTGCGTATGATCAGATCGGGCTCTCTCATGTGCGGCGCGTACAGGTTGGCGGACACGACGTCCTGATCGATCTGCTCGGCGGTGAGCCCCGCGCGGCCCGCTCGTCTCACGGCGTCGACGATCTCCTGACGGCCTCCGTAGTTGAAGGCCACGAACAGATCGAGCACGGAGTTGGCCAAGGTGGTCGCTTCCGCGTCCTCGAACCGTCTCACAAGGTTGGCATCGACCTTGTCGCGCGACCCCACGAACGTGATGCGCACCCCTTGCTCGTGCAGTTCCGGCAGCTCACGTTCGAGCATCTCCCCCATGAGATCCATAAGCCCGTGTACTTCTTCCACGGGCCGGCTCCAATTCTCGGTGGAGAACGAGTACACCGTGAGTTGGCGCACGCCGCTCTGGATGGCGGCCTCCACGGTGCGTTTCAGCGCCCGCGCGCCCTCCCTGTGGCCCGCCATGGCAGGGAGTCTCCTGCGCGACGCCCACCGCCCGTTGCCATCCATGATGATGGCCACGTGGTGCGGCACACGCTCGGTGACGATCGAGCCCGGCGGAAAAAAAGGGCCCTGCCGGCGCGTGCGCCTGCCAAGACCCCTGATTCGGTCGAAGATTCCCATCAGACCTCGAGGATCTCCTCCTCTTTGCGTTGGAGGAGTTCGTTGATCCGCTCCACGTGCTGATCGGTGAGCTTCTGCGCGTCGTCTTCAGCCCTGCGTTCCTCGTCCTCGGAGACGTCGCCTTCCTTCTTGAGCTCCTTGAAATCCTGGATGACGTCGCGACGCACGTTGCGCACGGCCACGCGCCCGTCCTCAGCCATCCCTCTCACAAGCTTCACCAAGTCTCGGCGTCGCTCCTCGTTCAGCGCGGGGATGTTGAGGCGCACGACGGTGCCATCGACGTTCGGATTGAGCCCCAGATCGGACTCCTGTATGGCGCGCACTACCGAGTTGACCGCGGACTTATCGAACACGGTGATCGAGATGAGGCGCGGGTCGGGGGTGGAGAGGCTGGCGATCTGCTTGAGATGAGTGCGCGCCCCGTAGTACTCGACGTAGATGCGGTCGAGCAAGGCCGTGGAGGCCCTGCCGGTGCGGACACCGCCGAACTCAGTGCGCAGTGCCTCGATCGCCCCATCCATACGACGCTTCGCGTCGGCCAGCAGCTCGTCGATCATGCTCCAGCTCCTTCCCGGCAACACCTGCTCTGCTTCTCGTCTGGGTTCTAGACGCCCAAGGAGCCGGTACGCGCCGCCGAATCGACGTCACATGATACCACCGTGCCCACCCGCTCGCCCCGCAGCACCCTACTGATGTTCGACGGGGTATTCATGTTGAACACGTAAATGGGCAGGCCATTATCCATGCACAGCGATAGAGCCGTCGAGTCCATGACTTTCAGGCCCCGCTCCAAAGCCTCCCGGTGCGTGAGGAACGGAATGAGGGTCGCTGTGGGGTCTACTTCCGGATCGGCGTCGAAGACCCCGTCGAACTTCCTCTTGCCCATCAGGATCGCCTCCGCCCCGATCTCGAGCGCCCGTAGAGCGGCGGCCGTGTCGGTAGTGAAGTATGGGTTGCCCGTTCCGGCCGCGAAGATCACCACCCGACCCTTCTCCAGGTGACGCACCGCCCGCCGCCTGATGTAGGGCTCAGCTACCTCCTGCATCGCAATCGCCGACTGCACCCGGGTGATCACGTCCATCTTCTCGAGCGCGTCCTGGAGAGCCATGGCGTTGATGACGGTGGCGATCATGCCCATGTAGTCGGCGGAGGTGCGGTCCATGCCCTTCGCACTGCCCGCCACGCCTCGGAAGATGTTCCCCGCACCCACCACCACCGCCGTCTCGACCCCCAGCTCCACCGAGCTGCGGATCTCTCCGGCCACGGCTACCATGCGATCGGGGTCGATCCCGTACACACCCTCTCCGAGCAGAGCTTCACCACTCAATTTCAGCAGAACCCGACCGAATGCGGCCTTGCCGGTCAGCACCTTAGGATCCTCCGGCACTCGTCACCCCTCTCACCATGGCAGTGTGCCGCCAATGATACAAAAGAAAGGGGCGGCGCCTGCGGCGCCGCCCCTTTCTTCTCAGCTCAGACCTTCTCCCAGCTGGAACCGGCAGAAGCGTCGCACCTCGATGTTCTCGCCCACTCTGGCGACGAGCTCACGCCGCAGAGCGTCGATCGTCTTCTCCGGATCCTTCACGAAAGGTTGCTCGAGCAGCACCACTTGTTCGTACCACTTGTTGAGCTTGCCCTCGGCGATCTTCGTGAGCACGTTGTCGGGCTTGC
>JBBRDB010000054.1:0-13766 GCA_038204345.1 Thermoleophilia bacterium
TGCCAAGAACCACCAAGCGAGGAGCCGGTCGTGGGCGTCGGGGGCGCGCCCGCGGCTGGGGTCACACAAGTGAGCGAGCACAACGTCGGGGGCGGGCGGGCCGGCGGCAAGACCGGCGGGTAGGTCGTCGGGGGCGGTCGAGCGCTCCACCTCAAGAACCGCCCGGCCGGACTCACCCGGATAGTGGGCGTCGCTTCCGGCACCCAACACCTTGCCGTGACGCACCGCCAACTGTCGGGACAGCCGATCATTCCGGCGGCATAGGGACCGTCCGTTCTCCACCTCGACGATGTCTGCAAGGTCGGCTGCACGCTCCAGCGCGCCGCGGCGGAGCGTGGCGTGGCGCATGGAGTCGTAGGGATGAGGCAGATAGACGACACCGCCTTGGGCACGGATGGCGGCCGCGGCCTGATCGAGAGTGAGTCCGGAAGGGATATCTTCGACCAGGTAGAGTCCGATCAGCTCACCTTGCCTGGTGAGTACTTCCTGGCCGGGTATCACGCGAGGCAGTTTGGGATCAGCCGCGGACAGCCGCGCCGCTTCGAGGCCGCCGCGGACGGTGTCGTGGTCGGTGACTCCTACACAATCGATCCCCTGACGCGCCGCGGCGAGCAGGAGATCGAGCGGAGACATCGCTCCGTCGTCGGAGTGATGAGTGTGGTTGTGAAGGTCGAGAACGTACCCGCGGCGTGGAACGACCACTGCTACAACTCGGGAAACGTGCCCGGAGCCCGGCGCCTCCGCCGGTCGCGGAGCACACGCTGTCCCCCATGCTCAGAGTCGGTTCTGCGCTCCTCTGTACGGCGGTCGACTATCACCTCGACGCCTTCGACCCCTTCGAAGCGCTACTTGAACTCATCGAAATACTTGTCCGCGAGTTCGCGGGGAATGACATAGTAGATCATTCTCTCCCCTTAGAAGCTTTCCGGGCGACACTGCACAGCGTTCGCTCAATGATAGTGCCAAAACGCCTCGAGCGAAAGATGGAAGGCGACCGTTGTGCCTGTGCTAGGCTGGTCGGAGGACTCCCGGATGACTACCGCGCCCGCACGCCCCCCGGAGGAGCGATGGCAGAACGCGACCGTTTGAACGTCCCACGACGCCGCCCCCTGGGCGGATATGTAAGAGTCGTCCTGACCCTGGTAGTGCTGATGGCCGTCGCGGTCGCGGTCGGCATATACGTGACCCGCGACCGCGAGCTCGTAGCCCCGGCCCTCCTGGGCATGAACCTCATGGAAGCGGAGGCGGTCGCGGAACGGAGCGGCGTAGGTCTTATCGTGGTGGACCCTGAGGATCCGGCGAGCATGGTCGCCTCGGCGGGCCCAGTCACCGTCCAGGACCCCCTTCCGGGGGCGATCATGAAGCGTGGAGACCTCATAGCTGTGTCTTTGGCCGCACCTGCAGCGGAGATCGTCGTGCCCGAGGTAGTGGGCGTGACGCGCGGGGAAGCCGAGGTGCGTCTTTCCGGGGCCGGACTGCACCTCGGTGCGCTACGGGAAGACCTCACGGGAGCCGCCGCGCCCGGCACCATCGCGCGGCAACTCCCCCCCGCAGGATCTCTGACCGTGGCTGGTGCCGGGGTGGATGTATGGATCGCTGCCGTCGCCACGGTTTCGGCGCCCGATCTTACGAATCTGACGGAGACTGAAGCCCTTGCGGCGGCGGCGGCCGCGGACCTTTCCGTGCGTTTCCTGCCCGAGGTCACCGACGAAGTCTTGCCTGGTGTTGTCTTTAGACAGTCCCCCGGGGAGGGAGAACACGTGGCGCCGGGATCCGTCATAGTGGCGGTCCTGAACGCCGCGCAGGCTCCGGCCGGCGACGACGAGGGGACAAACGAAACGGTCACCAGCCCACCGCCGCCGATCTTCCTCACTCTGAGCCGGAGCTACCGCTTCCGGGTGCTCTACCCGACCAATCTCCCAGCAGGCCTCGTCATGCTCGTAGGACCCACGAACCCCGCACACCATGTGGGGCAAATGGGGGCGCAGGGATTCGAGGTCGCCTACACCGACCCGGCTCGGCCCGATGTGCGCCTCTCCCTACTCGAGGGCGATTGGTTCGACCCCGGGCTGGACCGCTCAACGACGGTGGACGTGAGTGGCTACGCAGCCACCCTTGGCGCCGCTGCCGATGCGACCGTCGTCGTCTGGAGTGAGAACGGCACCATGTACGCCATCTCGGCTGTCGGCTTGCAGGAACAAGAACTCCTTTCCGTTGCCCGAGGCCTCCTGCCGCTGCCGCCATCCTGACCGCAGGCTCGACTGTGATCCGACGCCGTCTCGATCGCCACCGGGCGACCGCCCCGGACACGTCCTCGTGTCCGGGGCACTCTCCGGATACCGCTCCCCGGCAGGAGTAGAATAAGCTCCAGCGAAAGGAAAGGTGAGCCGACCGGCTCGAGCGGTCGACCGAGCGGATGCGAGGCATGGCGGATCTAGAAACACCCACGGGCAGGGAAACAGGAGAAGAGGGGGGCGAGCTCTTCGAGGGCCGCTACTTGCTGGGCCAGATGCTGGGCCGTGGGGGGTCGTGCAGCGTACAGAGGGCCTGGGATACGCGCCTCAACCGACACGTGGCAATCAAGCGCTTGGAGCCGCCTCTCAACACCGACGACCATGCCCGAGCCCGCTTCAGTCGCGAAGGCAAGGCCATTGCCCGCCTATCCCATCCCAACCTCGTCACCCTCATCGATCGCGGGTCCACCGACGACCAGGATTATCTGGTATTCGAGTACATCGAGGGCCGGTCACTGCGGGAACTCATGCGAGAGACAGGTCGACTGGACCCGCACGACGCCGGCCAGATAGCCGGGCAGATAGCCGAAGGACTAGCCCACGCTCACTCCCACGGGATCATCCACAGGGACGTCAAGCCTCACAACGTGCTGCTCGACGCCGAAGGGCGGGCCAAACTCACCGATTTCGGCATCGCCACCGCCGAAGATTGGACCCGTGTCACTCACGAGGGGTCCATCGTGGGCAGCAGCCGATACATGTCTCCTGAGCAGGTGCAGGGGCGCCCGGTCGATCAGCGCACCGACATTTACTCTCTGGGCATCGTCATGTATGAGATGCTTGCCGGAGCGCCTCCCTTCGAGGGTTCCTCGATAGCCGAGGTGGGACGGCAGCACGTGCGGGAGCGTCCTCGGCCGCTGAGCGAGATCGTCCCCGACCTGCCCGCCGGTGTGGAACGAGTGGTACAGCGCTGCCTGGAGAAACTCCCAGAGAACCGCTTCCAGTCGGCCGACGAACTCCTGGGAGCCCTGGTGGGCGTGGACCTCTACATCCCGACCAAGGCGGCCGGGTCGATCTTCTCTGGGCTCCGGCACGGGAAGGGACATGGTGCGGCGGCCGGCGCCTGGGTGCCCCCCGCGGGCACCGAAGCGCCGGCCCCGCCGGAAGCACACCGCCGGAGTGATGGCGCGCCCGAGGAAGCCCCCACCCTGGGGGTACTCACCCGTGCGGAGATCATGAAAGGTCGGCGGGACCGGCGGCGGGGACCCTCCGTCCGCACGGTGGCGGCGATCGTGGGCATCCTGATCATAGCCGTCGCCGGCTGGTGGCTCTTGTTCGGGCGGAGCACCGAAGCCCCGAACCTCGTGGGCGCGACACTCGACCAGGCCAGCGCTACGGCCTCCGAGGTCGGACTCAACGTCGAGGTGGTGGAACAGGTGCTCGACCTGGATCGCGCAGCCGGAACCGTCCTGGCGCAGGAACCAGCCGCGGGTGAACCCGTGAAGGGTGGGACCCTTCAGCTCACCGTGACGCGTGAACCGATCCCCGTGACGGTGACCGCCATTGACGACTACGATCCTCAGGGTGACGAGGAAGAGCGTCCCGACCTGCTGAGCCAACTGACCGACGGCAGCGACGACACCGGTTGGCAGACCGAGCAATATCGGAGCGCCGATTTCGGCAACCTGCCCAAGAAAGGTGTGGGTGTCACCTTCAAACTCGACGCCCCGGCCAAGATGCTCGAGGTCGTGTCCCACAGCGAGGGCTGGGGCGCGGAAGTGCAGAGCCTCGCCCTGGACGGCACCACGACGGTGGTGGGGTCGCTGACCGGCCTGAAGCGGGAGGTCCTGACGTTCGAGCAGCCTCTGGACTCCGGGCGCATCTGGATCACGAAGTTGGTGCCCGGCGAAGGTGACCGCTTCGACGTACAGTTGGCCGAGATTCGCTTCTTCCGCTAGGTTACGGCTCCGCGGACCCGGCCGTCCTCTCCGGACTCGGCCGAGCGTCGTCGCACTCAGTTTCTTGCGGCCGGTGAAGGCCGAGACCAGCGTCGCTCCGAGGGAGATAGCCGTCTGCAGCTTCGCTCCCTTGGCCTGCTCCTGCTCACGCTCGACCGCCTGCTCCGCCTTCCGGATGCTCTTCTCTATCCTCACTCGGCAGGCGGCCCGCAGTGTGGGTTTCGGCGGCTGTGAAGGCCGGCCAGGCGTCTCCATCCTCCACGATTTTGCCGGTTTTGAACGCGCCGCGCAGGGAAGAATCAATTGTGGAGGCGCATACCTTGGATCAAGGAAGACATCCGATTCGTTTGGCCACATTCCTGGCTCCAGTCGCGCGCGTCGCGTACCAGGCCGTAGCGGAGCACCTAGAGAGGACGCTCGGTCGACCGGTGATCCTCGTCGACGGAGCCTCCTTCGGGCAGTTCGCAGACGGGAGTGTCGACGTGGGCTTCATCTGCGGCCTCCCCTACGTGCAACTCACCCGCGAGGACCCCGCGCCGGTTGAACTGTTGGCGGCACCCGTGCTTATGGGAGCCCGCTATCACGGCGAGCCTATCTACTTCTCCGACGTCATCGTGCGAGCGGACTCTGATTTTCGCGATTTCGCGGATCTGCGGGGTGCGTCATGGGCGTTCAATGACGTGGATTCCCACTCCGGCTACAACATCACTCGCTACCATCTCGTCGAATTGGGCGAGACGCACGGTTTCTTCGGACGCATAGTAGAGGCGGGCGCGCACCAACGGTCGATCAATTTGGTGGCTGACGGCCTGGTGGACGCGTCGGCGATAGACTCACAGGTGCTGGCTCTCGTCCTCGGCTCCGATCCGGAACTAGCCACCCGACTCCGCGTCATCGAGGTCCTCGGCCCATCCCCCATCCAGCCCGTGGTAGCGGCCACGAGATTGCCCACCGAGCTCAAGAGAGAACTCAGCGCGGCTCTCCTTTCAATGGATGCCGATGCGCGAGCCAAAGCCGGCCTTGGCTTGGGCCTGGTGGAGCGCTTCGTCGAAGTGCAGGACTCCCACTACGATCCCATACGACGGATGCTTGAGGCCGCGGAGCAGGCCGCCTTCATGACACTCGGTGAAGAATGACACTCGGTGAAGACCGCGCGCCCACATCTGGGTAGGGGCGCACACCCGCCCACATTGCCGCCTGAGGAAGCGCGCCGCGCGAAATCGCACCCCGCCCAAGCGCAGTGCGCCCCGCCCAACCGGGACGTGTGCAGACAAGACGCCCGACCCGGCCCCCTACTCCCCCAGGAGCGTGACGCCTTCCGGGTCCACATCGAACCGCAACGTGTCCCCCACCCCGGGCACCATCCCCCGCCCCGCCTCCATCTCGACCTCGGAGCCGTCGGCCAATCGCGTGTGCAGCAGGTAATGCCCGCCTTTGAAGGAACGGGCTACCACAGTTCCCGAGAACGCTCCGGCGGGGTCCAGTCTGAACGATTCGGGGCGGAGTACCAGGCGACTCAGATCTGCGCGCAGATCTGCGGGGGCGCCCGGCGCAGGTAAGGGCGCGCTGCCCGTGCCGGTTCCCGCTGCGCGAAAGGGGATGTCGCCCCACGCGACGCGCGCGATGTCACCATCGATTTGAGCGTCCACTATGACTCCGAACCCCAGGAACCGGGCCACCCACTCGCTGGCAGGGTGACGCCACACCTCTTCCGCCGGGCCGCGCTGCACCACCTTGCCGGCGCGCATCACGACGACGGAGTCAGACACGGCGAAGGCTTCTTCCTGGTCGTGGGTCACGTAGATGGCGGTTATGCCTCGTTCGCTCAAGAGCCGGCGCAGATCGACGACCAGCCGCTCTCTCAAGCTCCGGTCGAGGGAGCCGAGCGGCTCATCGAGCATGAGCATGCGCGGAGCGGGAGCGAGCGCACGTGCCAGCGCCACCCGTTGCTGCTCACCGCCGGACAGTTGGCCCACGGAGCGCGGTCCATAACCTTCGAGACCCACCCATTCCAACACCTCGGCAACGCGGGCCGCGACCGCCTGCGCGGGTCTGCGTTCCATCCGCAATCCGAAAGCGACATTGCCGAAGACCGACTTGTGGGGGAACAGAGCGTACTCCTGGAACATCAGCCCAAACCCCCGCTCGTGGGGCGGCACGCCGTTCAAGGCTCGGTCGTCCCAGTAGACGCCTCCCCGGGCCGCCGGTTCAAGACCCGCCACCGCCCGCAGCAACGTGGTCTTCCCGCAGCCGCTCGGACCCAACACGGCAACCACCTGCCCGTCGGGCACCTCGAGATAGAGATCATCGAGAACGGTAGTGGAGCCGTAACGGACGGTCAGACCCTCCACTCGCAGCATCAGAACTCGGCCTCACGGCTCGGACGCAACCGTTCTATCAAGAGTACCGCGACCGCGGTCAGCACCATGAGGATCGTGCTCAGGGCCATTGCCTGCCCGAAGTTGCCCGCACCGGGCTGACTGAGCAATCTGAAGATGGCAACCGGCACAGTGGGGGTGTCGGGGCGGGCTATGAAGGCGGTGGCTCCGAACTCGCCAAGAGAAACGGCAAAGGCGAAGCCGGCCCCGACCGCCGCAGCTCGAGCCACCAACGGAAGGTCAACCTCCCTCCACACCCGGAACGGCGCCGCTCCGAGCATGGCGGCGGCGTCGCGCAGTCCTCGCCGAACGGAACGCATGACCGGCACCGCCGACCGCACCACGAAGGGAATGGCCACCAGGGAGTGCGCAAGCGGGATGATGAGTGGCGACGTCCGGAGGTCGACGGGGCGATCGAGAGCCACCAGGAAGCCAAAGCCGATAGTCACCGCGGACGTGCCCAGCGGCAACATGAGCAGCACGTCGAACCAGCTTCCGACCCGCCCCTTGCGATAGGTGATGACGGTGGATGCCATAAGACCCACGACCACCGCGATGAGGGTGGCCGCGAGCGCGAAGATGAGAGAGTTGCGTATGCCCACTACTGGAGGGACGAAGAGCGCAGTGCTCCTCTGGGTGAACAGGGCTCTGTAGAACGAGAATCCGTACCCGCCGACCGCGTGCAAAGAGCGCTCCACCAGAACCAGAAGTGGCACCCCCAGGAAGACGGCCATGAAGGTCAGATTACCCGTGACCAGAGTCCACTCACCGCGAGTGCGGGGTCGTCGGGCGGCCTCCACGGCCGGACGCAGGCTCTGTTGTACCGCGCGCCGTTCCTGATAGCGCGAGTACAGGGTAAGCAGGCCCACCACACCCACGAGTTGCAGAACGGCCAGGGCGGCGGCCAACGGCAGGTTGAGGAAGTGGGTGGTCTGACGCCAGATCTCTACCTCCAGGGTGGCGTAGCGGAAGCCCCCCAGGATCAGGATCACCCCGAACGAGGTGAAGGTGAAGAGGAAGACGATGGAGGCGGCGGCCGCAAGCGCCGGGGCCAACAAGGGCAAGGTCACCTCCCGAAACACCCGCAGGCGCCCGGCGCCCAGCACCCGGGCCGCTTCTTCCAGGCGCGGGTCCAGATGTGACCAGAGACCGCCGACCGTGCGGATGACGACTGCGTAGTTGAAGAACACGTGCGCCAGGAGGATGGCCCACACAGAGTGACGCAGGTCGAGCCCTATCGGACTCGACGGGCCTAACAGCGCCAGGAAGGCGGACCCCACCACCACCGTAGGCAGTACGAAGGGCACCGTGACGCCGGCGCGCACAAGTGAGCGCCCGGGAAATCGGTAGCGGGCCAGAACGTAGGCCCCGGGCAAGGCCACGACCATGGTGAGGACAGTAGAGACGGTCGCCTGCCATATCGTGAACCACGCCGCCTGCCTCAGACTCGGCCGTGAGAGGACAGTGAGAAAGGGGGCGAGTGGCGAGCCCTCGCCCCCCAGGCTGACGGCCAAGATGCTGAGCAGTGGGTACAGGAAGAAGTAGCCCAGGAAGGCCAGGGGTGTCCCAACGAGCACGGCCCACCCGACCGTGGCGGCCGGGTGGAAGCGTCCGGCGGGCGTTGGGGTGTGCAATGAGGCGCCCCCGTTGGTGGCGGCGGCCCGAGTCGGCCGCCGCCACCGCCCGCGCTTCAGCCCTGAGCTATCGTCGTCCACTCTTCGATCCAGCGTTCGCGTCCGGCCTCGATGACTCCGGGATCGAGCGAGAGGGGCTCCGCGGGTACCTTGGTGTACTCGATGAACTCGGGAGGCAGGGTAGCATCCGTGTTCACCGGAAACACGAACATATTGAGCGGCATGTCCTCCTGGAAGCGAAGGCTCAGCATGAAGTCGAGGAAGAGGCGCGCGCCTTTGGGCGCCTTCGTGCCGGCCAGGATCCCCGCGAACTCGATCTGACGGAAGGCGCCGTCGGTGATCACACCGGTGGGGGCCTCATCCAGCGGTTGCTCTGAGAAGATCACTTCCGCGGGCGGCGATGAGGCGTAGGAGACCACTAGGGGGCGCTCGCCCTCCCCCGCTCCTCCGGAGAAATCCGAGTAGTAGGCTTCTTCCCAACCGGACGCGACCTGCACGTCGTTGGCGACCAGGTCGCCCCAGAAGTCCTTCCAGGTATAGTCGCCCTCCTCGCTGAACGTGGCGACAGTGGCAAGGAGAAAGGCCAGGCCGGGTGAGGATGTGGCCGGATTCTCCACCACCAGAAGGCCCCGATATTCGGGCTTCGTCAGATCCGCCAGAGACGACGGGATCGCGAGCCCCTTCGAAGCGAAGTACTCCTTGTCGTAGTTCAGGCAGATATCGCCGTAGTCGATAGGCGTCACCCGGTGCTCAGGGTCGAGTTCGAACTGGTCGGGCACAAGGTCGAGCGCCGTCGAGGCGTAGGACTCGAACAGTCCCGCCTCCAGAGCTCGGGAGAGAAAGGTGTTGTCCACCCCGTAGAGCACGTCGGCCAAGGGGTTGTCCTTCGTGAGGATAGCCTGATTGAGCATTGCGCCCGCGTCCCCGGAGGTCAGCACCCGCACGGTTATTCCCGTCTCCTGGGTGAAGTCGGCCAGCACGTCGTCCGACACGGCGAACGAGTCGTGGGTCATGAGAACGATCTCTGTGGGCTCTTGCGTGACGCCCGCCGAGGTGCCTGTGGTGCTGGCGCTCGTGTTCTCGTCTCCACAGCCGGTCAAGCCAAGCATGAGGGCCGGCAACAGGGAGAGACACGCCACCCACTTCACCGCCGATCGGAATGCCGCGCTCCTCACGAGCGTGGCGCGGTTGTCTGGTGCCGCCCCCGTGGTCGCGTTCAGATGGATCATCACAGCCCCTCTCCATGTGTGGTTTCATCGATGCGGCCGCGCGAACCCCAGAAATGCGTGATGAGGAGGTGGCCCGGTCCGTGGGTCACTCTGGCTCGCGGCGCAACCAGTTCGTTGCTCACTCCCCGGGCCATTCCCTGTCGTAGCGCCTCGTCGCGAAGCGGGTAGAGCAGACCTTCGGTGCGGATGCCCTCCACGACCGGAGTAAGGGGCAGAAGGGAGACGAGATCGCCGGTGTTTCCCGTCATGACTCGATCGCCTCCAGCCAGAAAGAGTTCCTGATGGGCGTCAACCAGACCCACGTCGATCCCCTGCAGCCAATCGGCGGTCAGCAAGAGCACCATCCCCAACAGGTGATCGAGCCTGGGACCGCCGAGCGCCCCGTACACGGTGACGCTACGGGCGCCTCGTTCAACCGCCACACGGAGCGCTACTTCCGAATCGGTCTCGTCCTTCGCGACGGGGAGAATCAGCGTCTCTACTCCCGCCTCGGTGAAGGCGCGGCGGGTCTCGTCATCTATGGAATCGAAATCTCCGACCAGGAGATGGGGCAGGAGTCCAGCCGCCTGGACGGCGTGCGCGCCCCCGTCTGCCGCAATGAGCAGGTCGGCGCGCGCGAGGATCTCCGGGTCAAGAGGCCCGTCGAGCGTGGATCCCGCGACGATAACAGCGTGCATGACGAAGACGCCTCCGCTCTTCGACGCACAGACGGCGCTCAGAGGGTCTTCGACAACGAGAAAAGGCGCGCACCATAGGTGCTGCGCCCCGGCCTAACGAGACAACCGATGCTTCCCTTCGCTGGCATTACCCAGATCAGGTTCGCAGGGTCTGTGGTCGAGCCACACTCTCAGCGCCGAGCGCTCCCCTAGCACGGTCTGCGCGCCGCATGACCCCCGCCCCACGGACGGGAACAGCTTTGCGCTAACCACATGGCAGTATACGCTGCGGCGCCCAAACCGCCAATGCCGCCGCCTCCGCGTCCGCCCACCGGGCGCGCAGCCCACGCCCGCGGGAGCCGCAAACGGCCCAGGCGGCCTCCGAAGGAACACGGCTTGGCAGCGGCTCTTTCTCACACTGCGACCTCGGGGACTACCCGGATTCCCCTTGGGGTATCAATTGAGAGAGTGGATGCGCCAGTCGCCAGTACCGATGCCAGCCCACACGGGGGCGCCGATCAGAGAGGATCATCATGGAAGACACGGGAACCGGTGACCTGAAGGGCAAGGTCGTGCTCATCGCCGGCGCCACCGGTGGACTGGGGCGGGTCGTCACGCCCATGTTCGTCAAGGCGGGGTCCAAGGTCGTCCTCGTCGCGCGCCATCACGACCGCCTGGAGGATCTCGCAGCCGCCACCGGCGTCGCGGACACCGACTGTCTCTTGAAAGAGACCGATCTCCGCGACCCCGACCAGGTGCGAGGCCTGATCGTCGAGGTGATTTCCTGCTTCGGAGGCATCGACATCGTAGTCAACTTGGTGGGCAGCTGGGCTCCCGGCAGGATAGCCGCCACGAGCGACGAGCTGTGGCAGGAACAGCTTGCCACCAATCTGTTCACCGTCTTCCATGTGTTGCGCGAAGCCGTACCTCACATGAGTGAGGGAGGCGTCATCATCAACGCCGGCAATTCAAAGCCGGTGGAAGGCAAAGGCGGCCAGCTCGCCTACGCGGTGGCCAAGGGTGGGGTGCACACGCTCACACGGAGTCTGGCTCTTGAGTTGAAGCCGCGCGGCATCAGAGTGAATGCCATCATGCCCCGCAACATCGATACCCCGGGCAACCGCGCTCTGCAGCCCAACGCCGACACAACGAACTGGCCCTCGGCGGAGGACGTCGCCCGAGTGGTGCTCTACCTCGCCTCACCGGACGCAGCCGTGGTATCAGGCGCCTTGATCCCCGTGTACGGGCGGGCCTGACGGTTTTGCCGGGCCGGCCGCTGATTCCGCGGCGTCGGGCTTCCTCGGGGCGACGATCTCTGACGACGCAGCCGGCCCGGCGTCGGTAGGGGTTGCTGTACGAGCCTTCGCTGGGTGACGCCCCCGCCCCCCTCTGCTAGAATACGCGGACGCGCGGGACGGGCTTCGACGGCCGCGGTCGAAGAGTCGGTCACGCGTTGGGCGTCGCACCGTGGAACAGGGACGCCGCCTCTAGCGAGGAGAAGTGGCCGAGCCGGCTGAAGGCGCTCGCCTGCTAAGCGAGTGTAGGAGTGAATGCTCCTACCGAGGGTTCGAATCCCTCCTTCTCCGCCAGTTGCGCCTGTAGCTCAGTTGGATAGAGCGTCGGTCTACGAAACCGAAGGCCACAGGTTCGAATCCTGTCAGGCGCGTAAGAATAAAGCCCCGTTTTGCGGGGTTTTTCCTTTTTGTGTGGAATCATGATGAAGCGACAGACGGTCATCAGCTAGCATTCCGCCACCATTCCGTGCGTGTTCTGTTGTGCTGTTCTGTTGTGCTGTCCCGGTACATACTTTCCAAACCACCTGATTCCTGCAACCTTCCCGGAGGCGTTTCAATCCTCACCCGGCCCGAAGAGCCGGAGGTCTTCGGGAAAGCGGCCAGGTGGGAGAGGACTTCTTCTCGGCTTCAAACCCAGTGCGATCCAAGACCCCTGGTGCCGCGATAGAGCGCGTAGGGGACGAGCGACTTTCTGCCCATTCAAACACAGACTTCTACGCGCTGCCCGTAGCCCTCGCAGACCTTGGCCACGCGCCGAAGACGCCGCAGTCCTACTTGACGGATGTTAGCATATTTGCTAACATAGCGACGTGGCTTACACCGTCGAATACTTCAACCGGCGCGTACTCGGTGAAATCGAGTCGTGGCCGGTCGGTATTCTGGCGGACTATGCGCGGTTGGTCGAGTTCTTGATGGAGTTTGGACCTGGGCTCATGATGCCGCACTCCCGTCCTTTGGGTGATGGGCTCTTTGAACTTCGCCCTCGCGGGCGGGAGGGTATCGGGCGAGCGTTGTACTGCTTCGTGGTCGGGCAACGCGTGGTGGTGCTCCACGCCTTCGTCAAGAAGACGCAAGCCACCCCGAGGTCAGGTCTAGCCATTGCCCGTAAGAGAATGAAGGAGGTGAGAGATGCCCGAGACTGAATACAAGCCGGTTTCTCATGACCATGAGGCGTTCCTGAAGAAGGCTTTCAAGCGCAAGGGTTTCGCCGAGACCTACGAGGATCTCGAAGACGAGTACAAGCTGGTGCGCGAGCTGCTGGCCGCCCGGGCAAGCGCGGGGCTCACCCAGGAGCAGGTGGCCGCGTCCATGGGCACCACCAAGAGCGCGATTTCGCGTCTTGAGGGCGCCGGTGCTCACTCGCCCTCGGTGAGCACGCTCAAACGATATGCGAAAGCCGTCGGCTGTGAGGTGGAGATCAGGCTCGTCCCAGCTGCTCGAGGCTGACGATCAGTACCGCCCGATGGAGGGCCGGCTATCATAGTCGCGCAACTGTTGATGCGCGACGACCGCTAACAGACGTGCCCCGAGGGAGCGGCCAATCGATGGACAACTTCGGAATCCCTGCGCAGGCCGGCCTGCGTGACCCTCTCGGCCCCATGTGGCTACGCGAGGATCTACCGGCTCGTTCGAGATCATGGTCGCCGGGCCAACCTCTCTCATGGTCGCCAAGGCGTTCAAGCTTCAGGAACGAGAAGAGGAAGCCGCCAACCGCCGAGACCGGCGCAGCGCGCGAGTAGCATAGGCACCTCCTCGGTGAGCTTGGAGGCCGTGTCGGCGCCCTGAAGGGCCCGACTCAGGACTCCGCACTCATATGACGCCGGGTCACCGCACTCATATGACGCCGGGTCACTTGCCAATCGTCGCGTTGCTCGGCGAGAACGGCTCCCACGAGGTGTATGACGGAAGGACGATCTGGAAAGATGTTCGCGGGCGTCCAACCCGCCGCGACCTCCGGCAAGCAGCCGGCGGAACCCAACGGCAACAAGCCGTTGAACGGGGTCAGCAGCGGTCACAACTCGAACAACGACCTCTTCGACATCGGTTACCAGGGCGGGCATTCCGTGTTGGTGAAGGAGTTATCGGGCGGCTCTCTCGTGGGTCACTGACGCTTCAAACCATGAAGGAACTTGTGGGCAGAGGTAGGCTGTTCACCACTCAACTGAGCGCATATGACCCAATCGCCGAGCAGACATTGGATGTGTTCAGAACGGAGGGTGGCCTATCCACAAGATCTACAAAGCCGCCGCCGAAGCCCCCATCGGCTCAACGCTGAGAGATCTCGGCTGCCCCACGGAAGGCCACACTGCCACCGCATCGCGGCCCGTCCGCTTCGCCGAGTACATGGCATCGTCCGCCCGTTTCACAAGAAGATCGGCCGTA
>JBBRDB010000055.1:0-13609 GCA_038204345.1 Thermoleophilia bacterium
TAGGTAGAGCGCGGCCGGAGTCGTCGAGCGGATTATGGATGGCTTTCGGAACGTAGTCGTCGTTGGAGGTCCAGCCCTGGCGCAGGTTGAAGAGGCGCACCATGTTCCAGATTCGCGTTCCCATCCGGCGGTACTCGGCAACACTCTGGTCGATACCGACGGCGCTCAGCATGGCGGTTGCGTCTTCGGCGTCGTACACGATGAAGTCGCAGCCCACCAGGCTCCACTCCGAGCAGTTCTCATCCTGCTCACCCACTACGAAAGTCGCTTTGCCCTCCGGGCCGAAGGGATCGGCGTTCTCATCGTCGGAGAGGGCTTCGTTCGCTCTCGGCCAGCTGCGCATGTGGCAGGCTCCGCGGTCGGAGGTGGCGTAGGCGAGGGCCATCCCCACCGAACCGCGCGGGTCGTAGGCCGGATACTCCAAGCCCTTGGTCTCGAAGACGGGGACGGTGCTCTCGTCTACACCCCACGCTTTGGCGGCCGAACGGATACCGTCGGCCAGTTGGGCTCCGATACCACGGCGGTGGGCGATGTCTTCCACGAGCCTGGCTTGACCCTGGGAGTCGCCGAAACGGATGGGATGGTCGACGAAACCCTGCGCCGCGGCGTCCATGGCGAAGGCGACGGCCGCCCCACAGGAGATTGAGTCGAGGCCCAACTCGTCGCACTGCGCCGCGAATTTGACGATGCTGGAGAAGTCACCGTTGCCGGTGTTGGTCGCCCCGAGCCCGATGGTCTCGTACTCGAGCTTGTCTGCTTCGGCTCCGGCGAAGGCGCCTTCCACAGCCCCCACGCGGGTGCCGCAGTTGACTGGGCAGTTGTAGCAACCTTCGCGCGAGATGAGGTTGGCTATGACCTGCTCGTGGCCCACCAAAGCGGCCGCGTCCTCGAAGGAGCCCTGGTGCCAGTTGCGGGTGGGGAGCACGTTCACCCCGTTGGTCCAGTCCACGATGGCCGACGTGCCTGCGTCTTTCAGCCAGGATGAGGCGGAATCGCTCTTCTGTATCTTCTTGGAGAGTCTCTTGCGCAGGTCCTTTGCCGCGTCGCTCGCCGCCGGTGTCTTGCCACCCTTGACAGCTATGGCTTTGAGCCGTTTCGAGCCCATGACCGCGCCGGAGCCGCCGCGACCGTTGAAGCCCGAACGGCCGTTCTTGGTGGAGCCGACGTTGTTGCCGATGGAGGCCATCAGCACCCTGTTCTCGCCGGCCGCACCGATGGCTGCCACGCGATAATCCTGGAAGAGGGGATCGTCATCGACGCCGCCGATGGTCATGCCGGCGAAATGGGTGGCGTCGCGGATGGAGGCGCCGTCGGCGGTCACCTCGAGGTAGGAGAGCTTGGGCGCGGCGCCCGTGATGATGATGCCAAGAAGTCCGGCCTTTCTTAGTTCCCACGCGAAGTAACCGCCGGCGTAGGTGTCGAGGAATCCTCCGGTCGCAGGGCTCTTCGTCACCACGGCGTGGCGGCAGGTGCCGGGGAAGACGCCTGAGACGGGCCCCGTCATGAAGATGAGCAGGTTCTCCGGACCGAGAGGGTCGGCTCCCGCGGGCAGCTCCCTAGAAAGATAGTGGGCCGCCAAGCCCTTTCCACCGACGAATTCCTGGATCAACGGCGCGGGCACGTCCTCGCGTTCGGCGGTGCCTGCGGTGAGGTCTACTCGAAGGATCTGGTAGGCGTCCATGTTGCTCCCTCTCTCTCGTTTCGCGGCGTCTATGTCGCCGGTTCCGTCGTGACGTCACGCCCCGGTGGCGCATGAGGAGGCGCCGCTGATGCAGGCTGCGCCGCCGATTGCCGGCGGCGCGTGCGTCAGGGGAAGACACCCCGCACCCGCTTCGCGGTGGCCACCCGCTCCAAAGCCAGCATATATGCAGCCGTGCGCATAAGCACACCTGAATCCGTGGCGAGCGCTAAGACGTCCCTGAAGGCTCTAGTCATGACGCTGTCGAGCTTGTTGTTGATGTCCTCTTCACTCCAGAACAGCTTCTGCGTGTTCTGCACCCATTCGAAGTAGGAGGCGATGACGCCCCCCGCGTTGGCCAAGATATCCGGCACCACGAACACCCCTAGCTCCTTGAAGATGTCGTCGGCTTCGGGGGTGGTGGGCGCGTTCGCGGCCTCGGCCACGATGCGTGCGCGCACGGAACCCGCGTTGACGCTGGTGAGTTGCTTCTCGAGCGCCGCCGGGATCAGTATGTCCACCGGGAGTCCCAATACGACGTCGTTCCTGATCTGCTCCGTGTCCGGGCTCCCGACGACCGAACCCGTCTCGGCTTTGTGCCGCCGCACGTCGGCGATTGAAAGGCCGGTTTCATCGAGCACGCCGCCGGTGCTGTCGCTGACCGCGATGACTTGGGCCCCCAACTCCGACAGGAGCCGCGCCGCCTGCGAGCCCACTTTTCCGAAACCTTGCACGGCGACGGTGGCTCCCTCAAGGTCCAGCCCCAGGTGGATCGCGGCTTCACGGATGGCGAAGACGCAACCTTGGGCAGTCGCAGCCAGGCGGCCGAGACTGCCGCCGATCTCCTCCGGCTTGCCGGTCACGACTTCGGGGACGGTGTATCCCTTGATGATGGAATACGTGTCCATGATCCAGGCCATCGTCTGCTCGTCGGTGTTAACGTCGGGGGCCAGGATGTCCTGAGCCGGACCGATGAGTGGGCCTATCTCCCAGGTGAAGCGGCGGGTGATGCGCTCGAGTTCCCCACGTGAAAGGGTCTTGGGGTCGCAGCGTACGCCGCCCTTGGCTCCCCCGAAAGGCAGGCTCATGAGCGCGCACTTCCAGCTCATGAGCGCGGCCAGGGCGCGCATGCTCTCCAGGTCCACCTCGGGGTGGAAGCGCACGCCGCCCTTGGCCGGTCCCCTGCTTATGGAATGCTGCACTCTGTACCCCTCGAACACGCGCACCGAGCCGTCGTCCATGCGCACGGGAAAGTGCACGACGAATTCGCGTTGACCCGTCTTCATGAGCTCGCGAATACCGGGGTCCATGTCGATGTGCTCCGCAGCCCGATCGAACTGCTTGTGGACGACATCGAGCAGGCGGCCTTCATCGTACGGGCGGTGCGATGCGGTCATGCCGTCACCGTACGATGCGGTCGTAGCGTCGCCATTGCTGTTGCCGTCGGAGTGCGGGCCTGCGCCACTGATCCTCGGCCCCTTACCCGAGCCCCGCCTCGCGGGTCACCTCGCGCAGGGATTCCGCCACCAAAGCCAGGCCCCGATCCAGAGTCTCATCCTCGATGGTAAGGGGCATGAGCGGGCGGATGACGTTGCCGTAGGTGCCGGCGGAGATCATGATCACACCTTTCTGCAGGGCTCGCGCCACCAGCGCCTTTGTCAGGTCGCCGGCCGGGGTCTTAGCCGCCCGGTCGGTCACCAGCTCCAGGGCTACCATCGCGCCTAGGCCGCGCACCTCGCCCACGACTTCGAGTTCAGCGGCCAACGAGTCGAAGGCCTTCCTCACGCGCTCTCCGATGACGTCGGCGCGGGCAAGCAGACCCTCCTGCTCGATGATGTCGAAGACCGCGAGCGCCGCGCGGCAGGAAACGGGGTTGCCGCCGTAGGTGCCGCCCAAACCGCCCACGTGCGGCGCATCCATGAGTTCGGCGCGGCCGGTGACGGCCGAGAGTGGGTAGCCCGCCGCCAGGGACTTAGCGCTGACGATGAGATCGGGGGCCACTCCCCAATGCTCGATGGCGAACATCTTGCCGGTGCGGCCGAAGCCGGACTGCACTTCGTCGGCGATGAACAGGATGCCGTTGTCTTCGCAGATCTTCTTGACTTTGGGGAAGTACTCCTTGGGCGGGACCACGAAGCCGCCCTCGCCCAAGACGGGCTCGGCGATCACCGCCGCGACTTCCTCGGCGCCCACGTAGTTCTTGAAGGCGTCGCTGAGGAGGTCGGCGCAGGCCACTCCGCAGCTTGGGTATTCGAGCGACAAGGGACAGCGGTAACAGTAGGCGTAGGGTATGCGGTAGACCTCGGGAGCAAAGGGGCCGAAGCCCTTCTTGTACGGCATCGTCTTGGAGGTGAGCGACATGGTCATGAGCGTGCGGCCGTGGAACGCATCCTCGAACGCGATCACCGCGTCGCGACCCGTCGCGTAGCGGGCGATCTTCACGGCGTTCTCCACCGCTTCGGCGCCGGAGTTCAGCAGGAGGGTCTTCTTCTCGAAGTCGCCGGGCGCGGTTTCGTTCATCCTGCGCGCCACCTGTATGTAAGGCTCGTACATGACCACGTGAAAGCAGGTGTGCGAGAAAAGCGCTGCTTGGTCCTGGGTGGCTGCCACCACCTTGGGGTGGCAGTGCCCGACACCCATGACGCCGATGCCACCGGCAAAATCGATGAAGTCGCGGCCTTCGACATCGGTGATCGTGGCGTTCGAAGCCTTGGCGGCAAAGAGGTGGGTGACGTTGAAGGGTCCGCGGGGGACGTTCTTGTCACGCGCCTGCTTCAGTTCCTCGTTGGTCATCGTGGTCCCCTCAGTTCTCGGTTGTCCCACACGGCCCCCATCGTATCGAGGAGCAGACGGGCGGCAAGGATAGACGTGCATTCGGCGTGATCGTAGGACGGGCAGACCTCCACCAGGTCGAAGCCCACGACGTTCGCGTGGCCGGCGAGTGCCCGGAGCAGCTCCCTGCCTTCGAGGTAGGTGAGCCCGCCCGGCTCCGGCGTCCCGGTTCCCGGTGCTATGGAGGGGTCGAAGACGTCTATGTCGATCGAGAGGTAGAGAGGCGCCCAGGCGGGCACCGTGTCCAGCACCCGCTGTATCCCCGCGGCCTTGTACTCGGAGCACGTCACGATCTTCACCCCCTTGCTCGTGGCTTCCTCCCAATCGGCTCTACTGCTGTTGAGGCCGCGGATGCCCACTTGGGTGACTCCGGAGACGAGCTGCTCCTCCACCGCGCGCCGGATGGGCGCGCCGTGATAGTGGGCCGATCCGTAGGAGTCGAAGTCCATGTGCGTGTCGAGGTGCACCAGGTAGGGCAGGGAGTCTCGGCGAGCGGCGGCGTGCGCCCGTAAGATGGGAGCGGTGACGGAGTGGTCTCCCCCCACGCACACCGGGATCGCTCCTCCCGCCAGTACCGCCGCCACCGCGGAGGTCATGGCGGCTCGGTTGGCGTCGCCCTCAAGGGGCTCGATGTAGACGTCACCGAAGTCGCCCACCCGAGCGCCCTCCAATATCACCCGCCCGAGTTCCGCGTCGAAGAGTTCCGCGCCACCTTCATAGGAGTACAGGGTCGAGGCGGCGCGCACCCCCCGCGGTCCGAAACGTGCTCCCGGGCGGTTAGACGTGCCCTCGTCGAACGGCATCCCCATGACGACGAAGTCGAAATCTGGGAGCGTGTCCGCAGTGACGATGGGCAGCTTGAGAAAGGAGGCGATCCCCACGAAGGGCATGGAGCCGGACACTCCCGGAAGGACGGTGGGCGGATCGCCGTAATGCGGATCGTTCACCTATGAGCCTCTTCTCGTTGTCGCGTGTTCGGTCGAGCGGCCTGTCCCGCACCGCACCTGGGAGGCGTGGGTGACGTACCCACGGCGGGCATCGGCCATTCTCCAGACTCCACGGTATCAGAGAGCGGCGTGCGCCGGGAGTGTGTGAAGGCACCGGTTTCGGGGCGCACGGTATGCAGGCGCACAGCGGACGCACGAGGGGGGCACAACGCGTCGCCGTGTCCTACGCGGGCCGCGCCACTGGAACACCGCGCCGTGTGGTGAGTTCCTCGTGCCCCCAGGCGGGGGGGCCTGTTGGTGCTTAAGACCGCAATCTAGTAAACTGCAGGCCCATCCCGGGAGTGGGCTGCTTCGCCTTGCCGCCCTCCCACGAGACAGACGCAGATGGAAGGCCTTCATGTCGAAGCGCAGTGACCAGCTGACGCAGGGCCCCGCCCGGGCACCGCACCGGTCACTCCTGCGCGCGTTGGGCCTTGATGCGTCGGACGCTTCCCGGCCGCTGATCGGGGTGGCCAACTCCTACAACGAACTCATCCCCGGGCACATGCATCTCCGCTCGGTCGCGGAGCAGGTCAAGTTCGGCGTGTGGCAGGGCGGGGGAGTGCCTCTGGAGTTCAACGTCATCGGGGTGTGCGACGGCATCGCCATGAATCATGCAGGCATGAGCTTCTCATTGGTGTCGCGCGAGAACATCGCCGACGCCGTTGAGATCATGGTCCAGGGCCACGCCCTCGACGGGTTGGTGCTGATCCCGAATTGCGACAAGGTCGTGCCGGGCATGGTCATGGCGGCGGCCCGCCTCAATATCCCGGTGGTCGTCGTCTCGGGCGGACCGATGCTCGCCGGGGACTACCGAGGCAAGAAGGTCGATCTCAAAGACGTCTTCGAGGCGGTGGGCTCCTACTTCAGCGGCGCCATCACTGCCGAGGACCTCACCGAGCTTGAAGAGAACGCCTGCCCCACCTGCGGTTCGTGCGCCGGTCTGTTCACGGCGAACTCGATGAGTTGCCTCACAGAGATACTGGGCCTCGCGCTTCCCGGCGACGCCACCATTCCCGCGCCCTTCTCGGCGCGGCTGGGTCTGGCGCGGCGCTCCGGCGCCCAAGCAGTGGAGGTGGCCCGTCAGGGATGGGGAGCGCGCCGCTTCCTGTCTCCCGCCTCTCTGCGCAACGCGCTTGCCATCGACGCGGCCTTGGGCTGCTCCACCAACACCGTGCTCCACCTCTTGGCCATCGCCAACGAGGCCGGCATCGAGCTCCCCATCGAGTCGTTCAACGAGGTCTCGGCGGTGACGCCGCACATCGTGAAACTGTCCCCCTCGGGATCCGATCACATGGAAGACCTCGAGCGGGCCGGCGGCGTCATGGCCGTGGCCCGCAGATTGGCCGAGGGCGACCTGATCGACGGCTCGGTCCCCACCGTCTCGGGTGGGTCGCTGGCAGAGCAATACGGCTTGGCCTCCATCCGCGACGCCGGGGTCATACGGCCCTTGTCCGAGGCCTATCACGCCACCGGCGGTCTGGCAGTGCTCCGCGGCAATCTGGCGCCGGGCGGAGCGGTGGTCAAGGAGGCCGCCGTGCTCCCGGAGATGCTCCGGCACAGCGGCCCGGCGCGCGTCTTCGATGACGAGAAATCGGTAGTGGACGCTATAGAAGCGGGCGGCATCGCCCCGGGGTCGGTGGTGGTCATCCGCTACGTCGGCCCCAAGGGCGGGCCGGGCATGCCCGAGATGCTAACGCCCACCTCGGCCCTCGCCGGGGCCGGACTCGACGATCGCGTCGCCCTCATCACCGACGGACGCTTCAGCGGCGCCAGCCGCGGAGCCAGCATCGGGCATGTGGCACCGGAAGCCGTAGACGGGGGGTCCATAGCCCTGGTCGAGGACGGCGATATCATCAGCATCGACATCCCTGCGCGTCAGGTCGTCCTGGAGGTCTCGGACTCCGACCTGGCGAAAAGGAGGATGGCCTGGTCACGTCCGGAGCGAGTGCTCACGGGTGTGCTGGCCCGTTATGTAGCCCAGGTATCAGGGGCGGACCGGGGAGCGATACTCGTCCCCGGCGGTCGCGGCGACGGCAGCTAGGAGGGACTCTCAAACGCGAGTCCGCTCCGTTCTTCCGGCCGGCGGCATCCGCTCCGACGCTCCTGCGGAGGGAGATCTCCGTCGATCCCTGGAATCCCGAACGAAGAGGCTCATCCGACCATGAATTCAGCAAGAGTGATACTGGAATCTTTGAAGCGCGAAGGCGTGGACGTCGTCTTCGGCTACCCGGGCGGGAGCGTCATCCCGCTCTACGACGCCCTCTACGACTTCGACCTCGACCACATCCTCACCCGCCACGAGCAGGGGGCCGCCCACGCTGCCGACGGCTACGCGCGGGCTTCGGGCAAGGTGGGTGTCTGCATCGCCACGTCCGGTCCCGGCGCCACCAATCTCACCACGGGCATCGCCAACGCTTATCTGGACAGCGTGCCGATGGTGGCCATCACGGGTCAGGTGCGCACTAACCTCATCGGAACCGACGCGTTCCAGGAGGCCGACGTCACGGGCATCACGTTGCCCATCGTCAAGCACAGCTATCTGGTCAAGCGGGTGGAAGACCTTCCGGGGGTCATCCACGAGGCCTTCTACATCGCGAAGACGGGTCGTCCGGGCCCGGTGGTCGTGGATATCCCGGTGGATCTCACCACCATGGACTTCGACTACGACCCCGAGGGGGTCCAAAAGATCGATCTGCCCGGCTATAAGCCCACGGTGAAAGGTCATCCCAAGCAGATCAAGGCCGCGGCGCAGGCCATCGCCGAAGCGCAACGCCCGGTGATCTTTGCCGGCGGCGGCGTCATCTCGGCCAACGCCGCCGACGAGCTGCGCGAGTTTGCGCTCTACGCCAAAATACCGGTGACCACCAGCCTCACCGGCATCGGGTGCTTCCCCGAGGACAACGAGGAACTCTCCCTGGGCATGCTGGGCATGCACGGCACCCGCTACGCCAACTACGCGATCACCAACTGCGACCTCATCTTCGGGATCGGCGTCCGCTTCGACGACCGGGTCACGGGCAAGATCTCCACCTTCGCCCCCGGGGCCAAGATCATCCACGTGGACGTGGACCCGGCGGAGATCTCCAAGAACGTCGCCGTGGACGTTCCGATCGTGGGTGACGCGAAGCGCGTGCTCGTCGATCTTCTGGCCCAACTGAAGAAGCACGACCTCTCGCCCGAGCGGCATCTGCCGTGGATGCGCCAGGTGGCGGATTGGAAGCGCGCACATCCGATGCTGGTGGCGCAGGAGGAAGAGGGGGAGATCATGCCCGAGTACGTGGTGCGCATGATCTCAGAGATCACCAAAGGTGAGGCGATCATCTGCACCGAGGTGGGTCAGAACCAGATGTGGGCGGCCCAGTATTCCACTATCAGACATCCACGCCACTTCATCACGTCGGGCGGGCTGGGCACTATGGGTTTCGGCTTTCCCGCCGCTATCGGCGCCAAGGTGGCGCGGCCCGACAAGACCGTCATCGATATCGCCGGCGACGGCTCTATCCAGATGAACATCCAGGAACTGGGCACAGCCATGAACTACCGTATCCCGGTGAAGGTGTGCATCCTCAACAACCAGTACCTGGGCATGGTGCGGCAGTGGCAGGACCTGTTCTGGAACAAGCGCTACAGCGCCACCTGCATAGCCTGTCAGCCGGACTTCGTGAAGTTGGCCGAAGCGTACGGAGCTCAGGGGTTCCGAGCCACTAAGGGCAACGAGGTCGAGGAAGTCCTCCGGGTGGCCCTCGCCTCCGACGAGCCCGCCTTGATCGACTTCCGCATCAAGCGCGAGAGTAACGTGTGGCCGATGGTGCCCGCGGGAGGCTCCCTCGGCGACATGATGGGGGAGGGAGACCGATGAAACACACACTCTCTGTTCTCGTCGAGAACAAGCCCGGGGTGCTCACCCGGATCGCCGGGCTCTTCGCACGGCGCGGGTTCAACATCGACAGCTTGGCTGTCGGTGAGACGGAGAACCCCGGTATCTCGCGCATGACCATAACGGTCGACGGCCAGGACCAGCCTCTTGAGCAGGTCACCAAGCAGCTGCACAAGCTGATAAACGTCATCAAGATCACCGATCTCGACCCGGCTACCAGCCTCGATCGCGAACTGGTGATGGTGAAGGTCAAGGCCGACGAGACCAGCCGCTCTGAGATCATGCAGATAGTGGAGATCTTCAGGGCGAAGATCATCGACGTGTCCAAAAGCGCGTTGATCATCGAGGTCACGGGCACCCGAGAGAAGCTGGCCGCCATCATGAGTCTCTTGCGGCCGTTCGGCATACAGGAGCTGGTGCGGACGGGCCGCATAGCCATGGACAGAGGCAGGGGGCTCACGTAAGACAGCAGATACGCGTGTACAACAAGGATCGTTAGGGAGGATCAGATGTTCTACGACAAGGATGCCGACCTCGGGCTTCTCCAGGGGAAGACCGTGGCCGTGATCGGGTACGGCAGTCAGGGTCACGCTCACGCCCGCAACCTCAAGGACAGCGGGGTGTCGGTGGTCGTGGGCCTCCGCGAGGGTTCGAAGAGCGCCGGCCGCGCCCGTGAAGCGGGCCTGGAAGTGCTTTCGGTGGCCGAAGCTGCGGCCCGCGGCGACGTGGTAATGATCCTTGCCCCCGACCAGGACCAGAAGGCCGCTTACGAGGACTCCGTGCGCGACAACCTGAAAGACGGCGACATGCTCATGTTCGCCCACGGCTTCAACATCCACTTCGGGCAGATCGTTCCTCCAGTGGGCGTGGACGTGACCATGGTCGCCCCCAAGGGTCCCGGCCACCTGGTGCGGCGCACCTACACCGAGGGTGGCGGCGTGCCCGGTCTCGTGGCGGTTCATCAGGACGCCACCGGCCAAGCCAAGGCGAGGGCTCTGGCCTATGCCAAGGGCATTGGGGCCACCCGTGCCGGTGTCATCGAGACGACCTTCCAGGAGGAGACCGAGACCGACCTGTTCGGCGAGCAGGCCGTGCTCTGCGGCGGCTGCAGCGAACTGGTGCGCGCCGGCTTCGAGACCTTGGTCGAGGCGGGCTACCAGCCGGAGATCGCCTACTTCGAGTGTCTGCACGAGCTCAAGTTGATCGTCGATCTCATGTACGAGCACGGCATCAGCGGCATGCGCTACTCGATCTCCGAGACCGCCGAGTATGGTGACGTCACGCGCGGTCCCCGCGTAATCACCCAGGAGACCCGCGCCGAGATGCGTCGCATCTTGGGCGAGATCCAGTCGGGCGAGTTTGCGCGCGAGTGGATCCTGGAGAACCAAGCCGGCCGGCCCGTGTACAACGCGCTCACGCGCAGGGACGCCGGCAGCCAGATCGAGCAGGTAGGCAAGAAGCTTCGCGGCATGATGAGCTGGATCTCCGGCGGCAAATCTCTCGAGTAGAGGCCGGAGCGACTCAGCTCCTGGTTAGCGTACGGGGCTGTCACTGTACAGCCCCCGGGGCCTCGACGTATGCTTGTGTTTCGACAGAGCTTCGTCTGGGCGTCTAGAGAAAGAACTCATAGAGAACGCCGATGGAGTAAGACAGAGGACGATACCGGGGGGTCGACGATGGCTGGTGGCGAGAAGGCCCGCGTTCTAGTGAAGGAGAAGATCTCGGCGGCAGGTATCGAGCTGCTGCGGGAGCACTTCGACGTCGAGGTCCGCACGGACATGACCGACGCCGAGCTGAAGGAGCGGATCAACGACTACGACGCTCTGATCGTCCGCTCGGCAACCAAGGTCACGGCGGATATGCTGGATTCGTCCACGCGGATGCGTATCATCGGCCGCGCGGGCTCGGGAGTCGACAACATCGACGTGAAAGCGGCCACCAAGAAGGGCATCGTGGTGGCCAACGCGCCCGAATCGAACGCCATAGCCGCTGCGGAGCACGCGATTGCGCTGATGATGGCGCAGGCCCGGCAGATCCCTCAAGCCCACGTCTCTCTCAAGGCAGGGAAATGGGAGCGTTCGAAGTTCGGCGGCGTGGAGCTGACCGGCAAGACCCTGGGCCTCATCGGGCTGGGCCGGATCGGTATGATCGTCGCCCAGCGGGCGAAAGGGCTTCGCATGGAGGTCATCGCGTACGACCCGTTCGTGTCGTCCGATCGCTTCCGTGAGAACGGTCTGGAGCAGGCCGGGAGCCTCGACGACGTCTACGCCAAGGCTGATTTCATCACGGTGCACCTGCCCAAGATGCCCGAGACCATGGGCATCGTGAACGACGAAGCGTTCGCCAAGATGAAAGATTGCGTCCGCATCGTCAACGCTGCCCGGGGCGGCATTATCGACGAGGAGGCGCTGGTACGGGCTCTGGAATCGGGCAAGGTGGCGTCCGCAGGTGTCGACGTGTTCACTCAGGAGCCGCCGCCGGCTGACTTTCCCCTCTTGGCCTTCGACAACGTGGTGGCGACCCCGCACTTGGGGGCCTCGACCGAAGAGGCTCAAGACAAGGCCGGCACCATGATCGCCGAGCAGGTCACAGCCGGACTTCTCGGGCGGTTCGTCTCGAACGCCGTGAACATCCCCTCGGTCTCTGCAGAAGCCATGGAGACTGTAGGTCCATTCCTGCCTCTGGCGGAGATCCTCGGCAAGCTCATCGTCGCCATCTCAGACGGGCCGATGGAGGATTTCACCATCCAGTATGACGGTCAGGTGGCCGACCAAGACACGCGGCTCCTCACGGTGGCGGTCATCAAAGCCATGCTGGAGGGCCGGGTGGAGGATGTGGTCAACTACGTGAACGCGTCGTCGATAGCCGAGGAGCGCGGACTGAAGGTGTCCGAAGTGAAAGACCGGCGTCTGCGTGACTTCACCAACCTCATCACCGTCACCGCGCGCACGGGCAAGGGTGAGTTCTCGGCGGCGGGCACTACCATCGGGCCCAAGCACCGTCCCCGGCTGGTCCAGATCTACGGCCACGATATCGATATCGACCCGGCGAAGCACATGGCGTTCTTCCGCTACGAAGACATCCCGGGGATGATCGGCCGCGTGGGCACCGTCCTCGGGAATCGCGGCATCAACATCGCGTTCATGAACGTAGGGCGTAAGAAGACGGGCGGCGCCGCGGTCATGGGCGTCGCTCTCGACAACCCCATCCCGCAGACCGTGCTGGACGAGATCCTGGGGATGGAGGGCTTCACGGAAGCGCGGGCTGTGGCGCTCTAGGGCGACGCGCTAGGCGCGGAGGTCAGCGGCGCCGAGCCGCGGCCGCATCTGACCCAGCCGTCGACGCGGTGCCCGGGCCGGCCTCGGACGGGCTCCGGACGGGATCTATAACCGGCGCCGATCCGCAGTGGCCCGTTACCTCGCGCGGCCCCCGGACGGGGCCTAACCGGCGCTGATCCGGCGCTACCCGTTTGCCACGTGCGCGCCCCCTCCTAGCAGCAGGACTTCCCCGGTGGACGCTCGTCGTCTGGGGGAGACGTACCGGTGCTGTCGGGATTGCCCAACAGTTCCCAGACGCCTTTCCAGGGCCCGTCTTCTGGGGGACGGTAGCCGCTGGGCCCGCCGCCCGGCCGGCGGGCCTCCGTCAGCGTGGCCTGCGTCGGTGAACCGCCGCCGCCGGCCATGGCCCGACCTCTCTTCAGCGCATCGGCCGTCACGCCGGGCGCCCCCGCTGCACCGTCGGCTGAAGTACGGCGCAGGGCGTGAGACGCCCAGGTGCGGCGGAAGATGTCGAGGCGCCGCGTCTGCGGCTCGAATCGGTACTTCACCTGGCTGGCTCCGTCGAGGTTGCGCTCGACCCCGAAGACTACGTCACCGGTCTCCTTCGCCCGCTGTTGGTGCGAGACCACGAGCAGCTGCCGGCTGTCCGCCACCGAGTCGAGAACCGCCTGCACCCGCCGGATGTTGGTGTCGTCTAGGGCGGGCTCTACCTCGTCGAGGACGAAGATCGGAGAGTCGAACTCTTGGAAGACGGCCAGCGCCAGCGAAAGTGCCGCCAACGACCGTTCACCGCCTGAGAGCACGGAGACGGACTCGAGCACCTTTCCCGGCGGGCGCACAAGGACGTCGACGCCCGGAGCGTCACTGCCCTCGACCATGGGGAGTGAGGCCTCGCCTCCCGGTGCCAGCACGTGGTAGTGCGAACGGAAACGCCTCTCGATGCGACTCAGACCTT
>JBBRDB010000056.1:0-13497 GCA_038204345.1 Thermoleophilia bacterium
CTCGAACGCCGGGCCGTAAATGCCGTAGCTGGCGCCCAGGGTGGCGGCGAGGATCAGCCGGATGGCGAACGCCGGGCGCCCGCCGGTCTGCAGGTATTCGGTGAGGATGTCGGGCGTGTTCGGCCAGAGGTTGGGCCGGAAGAACTCCCTCACCTGAGTCTGCGTGAGTTCGGTGAAGTACTCGGTGAGGTCCCACTTCGTGTTGCGCCAGGTGAAGTAGGTATAGGACTGCGTGAAGCCCACCTTGGCCAGCCGATACATGACCTTCGGACGCGTGAACGCCTCAGAGAGGAAGATGATGTCCGGGTGCTCGGCCTTCACCAGGCGGATCAGCCACTCCCAGAAGGCGAAGGGTTTCGTATGGGGGTTGTCCACCCGGAAGATGCGCACCCCTTGCTCGATCCAAAAGAACACGACTCTTGCGAGTTCCTGCCAGAGTGCCCGCCAATCGGAGGTGTCGAAGTCTAGAGGGTAGATATCCTCGTATTTCTTGGGCGGGTTCTCCGCGTACTGCACGGTCCCGTCGGGGCGGCGGCGGAACCACTCGGGGTGCTCGGTCACCCAGGGGTGGTCGGGGGAGCATTGGTAGGCCAAGTCGAGTGCCACCTGCAGGCCCAACTCGTCGGCGCGGGCAATGAAGGCGCGCAAATCAGCCGGTGTGCCCAAGCGGGGCTCGATGGCGTCGTGTCCCCCCGCCTCAGAACCGATAGCCCAGGGGCTGCCGGGATCGCCGGGTGCAGGGTTGGCATCGTTGTTGGGACCCTTGCGGTGGCTGCGGCCGGTCGGGTGAATGGGCGGCAGGTAGACCACGTCGAAGCCCATGGCGGCGACATATTCAAGCCGCGACGCGCAGTCAGACAACGTCGCATGCTGCTTGGCGAGGTCTCCCTCCACGCAGGATCGGGGGAAGAACTCATACCAGGCACCAAAGCGCGCCCTCTCCGGATCGACCACCACCTCCAGTTCCTGAGGATAGGTCGTGGCTTCCTCCGGGTCAGAGAGGGCCGCCATCGACTCAGCCAGGCGCGGGTCGAGAGCCGCCTCCAGCTTGCTCTCGTGTGCGGCGGCATCGTCGCCCAGTGTCGCGCTCCAGACCCGCAGGGCGGCCGCCTGCTCGCCCGAGGCCCGCTGGGCAGCCTCGGCCACCAGGACGGCTCCCCCCTTCAACTCCATGGTGACGTCGGTGCCCGCGTCTATCCTCTTCAGCAGGTCCCGGCGCCACGTGGCGAACGGTTCGATCCAGGCGCGCAACGTGTACAGGAACCGTCCGACACTGTGCACGATGAAGGCGCCGCGCCAACGGTCGTTCACCAGCGGCTCGAGGGGCGACACCCGCCACTCCTCCTCCCCGGCGCGACGGTAGAGGAGTTGGGCGGCGAGGACGTCGTGCCCATCGGCAAAGATGTCTGCCTCGACGACCACTTTCTCGCCCACCGTGCGCTTGATGGGAAAGCGGCCTGCGTCTATCTCCGGCGCGACGCCCTCGATGACTACCCGGCGGCGGTCCTGTTGAGCGGAGGGCATGGTCATACTGGGGTCCCTTCCCGGCCGCGGGTCAGACTATGCACGCCGGCCGCTGCCGGCCCACCCCTCCTCACCAGTCGACGATGCGGCGCTGGCCGGTGAGCCCGCGCACGTGCGTGGCATCCTGCACCACCTCGAGGCACCCCTGGTAGGCGCCGTCAGGGTCGCGAAGGGCGAAGTACCTGATGTGCGCGAACGTCTCCCCCGACTCGATCCAGAACTCGGCTATGTCCTTGGTCCCCGCTCTGAACTCGGCCAGGATCTGCACCACCTTGTCCAGACTCTTGGGCGGGTGGCAATTGCGCACCTCGCGTCCGATGGCGGCCGGTGAACGGGGGAACACCCTCTCGCCCTCAGAGTAGTAGCGCACGCGGTCGTCGCTGTCCACGAAGGTGATGTCGAAAGGCAGGTTGCGGAGCATGAGGTCCACTTGGGTCGGCGACAACGCGCCGGTGGTGAGAGGCAGCAGGAGTTCTCCGGCCACGGGCGCCCAGGCCGCGGCGGCTGCGCGCGCGTGCTCGCCCGACGGCCCTTCGATCCAGGCATAGCCGATCTCGGCGTCACCGGCGGCGATGTCGCCCCACTCGTCGGCCGAGATCACCTGCAGTGAGGTGGGAAAGAGGATCTTCTCCTCCTTGTACACCATGTCCTCGATCATCTTCAGAGTCTCAGGCAGGGAGGCCGAGAGAGCGGCGGCATCGAGGCGGGAGGCGTGCGCGCGCTCCACCTTGATGCGCGAGCGGATGTCGTCGTCGAGTGCCCACATCACCTTGGTGGGACCTTCGACCCCGTGCCGCTCGAGCACCGGGAAGAGTTGGTTCTCTTTGCGTAGATAGTGGACGTCGATCTCGGCCAGCCGTTCCAGATCCGAGGCAAGCGCGTCGATGGTGGCGTGCCGAGCGCTGTCTTCGCGGGCCCCGATGAGGGCGTCCAGCGTGCAGCGGAGGGCGTTCGTGATCTCTCCGATGACCACGTTCTCACGGCGGTAGGCGGCCACCGGATGATCGTCCGGGACGGACGTCTCCTCTCCGCTGTCAAGCGACTCCTTGAATACGGTCACGTGCACGTCGCACAGACGCTGGACCTCCTGGACCGGGAGCCCTTCGGCGATCAGGGACTGTTCCATGACCGCGATCTCGGCGGCGTCAACATCGCGCACGAGTTCGTCAAAGCGGGCCTTGACCGCCTCTACTGGGGCGCCGTCGTGCAACTCCTTGATGATGTCCTTGAGCAACACTTGGCGGCGGGCGCGCGCGGCGGCGTGAAGCCGAGGAGCAGCGCCCCCCGATTCCTCGGCCACCATATCGTGTTGGGCTACCGCCTGGCGGACGTCATCGAGGAAACGCTCGACCTCGACGCCGGCCATGGATGCGGCCGTCTCAAGCGAAGTCACCCGCGCCACGGTGTTGAACAGCACGGGGTTCTTGAGCTTCTTGAACTCGCCGGCGTACTGAGCCAGCCACTCGCGCATATAGGGGTAGACGTCGCAGAGTTCGTGCACCTTGGTCTGGGCTTTGATGATCATGAGTGGACTCCTCGTCACGTTTGGCCATCTTCACACAATCATGACACAACGATGACACCGCCTTCTCACGCATGACGGATAGTGCATGCAGACAGAGACGAGGGCGCCGGTTACGCGGGCGCCCCCTTCGGCCGCCGCAGAGGGCGGCCGCCAATAAAGCTCTCCTCCTGCGTTCAGCCGCGCCGCCCCGCCTCCGGGGCGGCGCGGCTGTCTCCGTTCTCGTCCAACGCGGCCGCAGGGGCACCGGCCCTTCCGCCGCCACCGGCCTGCATCCCGGTGGCGCCTAGCAGGAAACCAATAACCCCTCATCCGACGGCACGCAATCTCTCGCGGCCGGCACGACGACGTCCGCCGTCGCTCCACGTGAGAGGTCGCCCACGTTCCCGACTATGTGATTCATTCCCTGAAGTAGTGGCGCCCACGCATCCATCAGGCAGAGAATATTCTGGACATCGACACCAGCGCGAAGAAGTACACTAGAGTCCTGAGAGCCGCGACGGACCGCCCGCCGGGTCGGTGCCACTGCTGGTTGACGTGATAGATCAAGTGAGAGGGAGATCCGCATGGCCACTGTACGTAACTTCCTCGGCACGGACATCGAGATACCGGAGGACCGGCGCTACAGCCCCGCGAGCCACCTCTGGTTCCGTGCGGTGAGTAACGCCCCTGGCGCCGACAGGCCCGGGACCACCGCTGCAGGCACGCCGGCGGAGTACGAGGTCGGAATCACCGAGCCGGGGATAGCACTTACCGGTGGACTCGTCGAACTCGACGTGCTGGCCGAACCGGGAGCCGGGGTCATGCCCGGCGACGAGGTGGCCTTCGCCACTACCCGCAAGGCCATCAAGTTCTTCGCGACCCCTGTGGCGGGCCCCATCACGACCGTCAACGCCGAGGCAACCGCCGAATCCGCCAACGCCTCGCCTTATGACACCTGGCTCTTCCGCACGGCCCCCGCACCCGACACGCTCGCGACTACGTTGGTGGACGCCGCGGCCTACGCGGCCAAGCTGGCCACCTCCGAGCACGCCACCGAACATGCCGCAGCCGCAGCCGCGGCCGCGAAAGCCGGTAAGGCTTCGCCCACGTGCAGATCCCTTTACGCGGGCATCAAGGAGTAGAGCGACATCGTGGCCTTCCGCATAGACCCATATCCGCAGTTCGGATGGTCGATGACCCGGCAGCGCCTACTCGAGAACTGCCCCCGAGCCTACTACTACCGATACTACCTTTCTCACAACGGCTGGCTGGACGACGCTGCCGAACGGAACAGGCTCGCCTACCGTCTGGGAAAACTGGCTTCACTCGACACCCTTTTCGGCCGAGAGATCGACGAGCGGGCCCGCGAGATCGAGCGCCGCGTCCGTGCGGGCCTGGAGCCGCCGACCGCAGCCGAGTTGGAGGAGAACACGCGGCGCACGCTGCGCGCAGCCTGGAGGTCGTCGCGAGACCAACGGTCCGCCTTCGAGCGCTCACCCAAGCGCACGGTCATGCTGAGGTCCTTCTACCTGGAGGATTCGCCGCCTTCTCAGAGTGAGATCGAGCGCCTCAACGCGAAGATCCCCACCTGCACGGCGAACCTGCTGGCGGTTGCCGACTGGGAGACGCTGGCGGAATGCGGCCAAGACGGCTGCGTCGAGATCCCCGACTTCTCCCACTTCTTTCTTGCCGAGGTGAAGGTCTTTGCCGCCCCCGACCTGGTGTACGTCGCCGAGGGCCGGCTGCACGTCATCGACTGGAAGAGCGGGAAACGAAGCGACGACGACGACCTGCAGGTCTTGCTCTCGGCCTACTGCACGGGACTCGAGCACCCGGGCATCGAGATCAGCCCGGTGCTCCACTACCTCCTGGTTGGCGACAGCGTCAGACCCGACATCCCCGACAACCTCACAGACTTCGTCGCCGGCACCATCGGGCCCGGCCTGAGGACTATGCGCGATCTGTTACGGGACCCCGAGGAGAACGCACCCCTGCCCGAGAGCGAGTTTCAACGCCGCGAATCGGGGTTGTGCCCCTACTGCAACTTCGGTGCCCTGTGCGAGGCGGACTGAAGGAACGATGCGGCGGCGGTTCCGCCCTCCCTACCCCACCAGCGTCGCCGAGAACACCTGCCACGCCAGCAGCGCCTTGGCCGTCAAGCTGAGGACGATATACGCCTTCTCCCCGAAGAGGTAGTCGCGCCAGGGCCCGACCTTCTTGTACTGCAGCACCATGTTGACGGCGAATACATTGAAGAACAGGAAGAGCGACACGATGATGGCATAGACGAACGTCGGAGGGGCCGGACCGTCGAGTCCCGGGCTCCATACATAGACGAGCACCGCCAGCCACGGCACGATCCCGGCGAACGAGCCGAACCAGAACGACAGCCAGCTCGGCCTTCCCGGTCTCTCATACTTTTCCATGAGCAGCCCGAAGAAGATCATCGACGCGTTGACCCCGAACAAGGCCAGGATGGCGGCGATGTCGCTGATGCCGCAGATCATCGCGATGAGCACGATCATGATGGAAGAGCTGATCGAGTATTCGATCCATCTTCCGTAGTTACGGCCCTTCAGCAGGTTGCCCTTGTACCACTCGAAGACGCCGGGAGAAGCGATGATCAACAGCGCGGCCGCGGAGATGGCCATGAAGGCGAACACGCCCCAGCCCAGCGGCAGGTCGAAAAGCGTGGTGAGTACGGAATCGGTGCCGGGAGGCCCGGCCATGTACGTGGCCACCACCGGCAGCGAGAAATCGTTGGCCAGCAGGGCGATAACCACGGCCTGCACGGCTAGGATAAGCCCCACGCCGAGATTCCACCAACGCAACCGGCCCAAACGCGCTTCGGTTCCGGCCTCCAGACTCGGTGCTGCAACAGCTGCGGCTGCGTTCATAGAGCCACCTCCCGCGTGTTGACGACAGTGAAGAAGAACAGCCAATCGATAGGTACCCGGTTCGGTAACCTATTCATCCTACCTCAGGCGGTGGCGACGATGGGGCGTGCGGCGCTCCGCGCGATGAAGCCGAGCAGGGCGCCGGTGACGCGCGAGAGAGGCACAAGTAGCGCGCGCTCAGACTTCCCCGCGACAGCTCAGACTTCCTGGCGACAGCTCAGACTTCCTGGCGCCGAGCCTCCTTGCCACTCCCAATCCTTCATTTGACGTTCTGTCCGAACTCCAGTGTAGGCTGTTGGGTGACGAACGATGTGGGGAGGACCTATGGCAAGCGGCACCCGGGCACCGGCGGAAGCCCTATCCGGCGGGCGAATGATCGCGAGGGAAAGGTCGGAGACCGCCGGGGCTTCGAGCCACACCCCGGTAACGCCCGACGTTTCCACCCCTGGCATCGCGGCCATACTCCGCGATCTCAACCAACAGCAGCGGACGGCCGTGCTCCACGGTGACGGTCCCCTGCTCATAATCGCCGGCGCCGGGACGGGTAAGACCACGACACTGGCCAACCGCGTGGCGTATCAGATCGCCGGAGGGATAAATCCGGCGCGGATCCTGCTGCTCACGTTCACACGCCGTGCCGCAGCCGAGATGCTTCGCAGAGCCGACGACGCTCTGCGCCGGGCGGCCGCCGGCGAGCGTGCCTCAGGTGTGGCGCCCGCCGCGGCCCCGGCGGGGCGGGCGGGCGCCCGAGTCTGGGGCGGCACCTTCCACTCCACTGCCGCCCGCCTCCTTCGGCTACACGGCCGGGATATCGGTCTCGAACCAAGCTTCACCATCCTCGACCGTGCCGACTCCGAAGACCTCATGGGAACGGTGCGGGTCAAGTTGGGCCTCGCCCGTCTCGATCGGCGTTTTCCGCAAAAGGCCACGTGCCTCGACATCTACAGCCACTGCGTCAATACCAGGAGGCCGTTGGAGCAGGCTCTGCGCATCGCCTTTCCGTGGTGTCTCGAGCACGCCGACGACTTGGCTCCTCTCTTCTCGGCCTATGTGGACCGAAAGGCTGAGAGTTCCGTGCTCGACTACGACGATCTCCTGCTGTTCTGGCACGGGCTGCTCGCCGACCCGGCGGCCGGCGCGGCGGTGCGGGCGCGTTTCGACCGGGTCCTCGTCGACGAATACCAGGACACGAATACGCTGCAGGCGGAGATCCTGGCCCTACTCCGCCCGGGAGGACGCGGACTCACGGCGGTGGGCGATGACGCCCAGTCCATCTACGCCTTCCGCGGCGCCACGGTACGAAACATCCTCGACTTCCCCAAGAAGTACCAAGGAGCCTCGGCCGTCACTCTCGACGAGAACTACCGCAGCACCCAGCCCATCCTCGAAGTGACGAACCGCGTCATCGCTCATGCCGCCGAGCGCTACGAGAAGGATCTGTGGAGCGCGCGCGAAGGAGGCGAACGTCCGCGCCTCATCACTTGCGGTGATGAGGATGAGCAGACGGAATTCTTGGTCAGCCGCATCCTCGATCACCGCGAGCAGGGGATAGCGCTCCGCGACCAGGCCGTCCTATTCCGCGCGTCGCACCACAGCCTGCCTCTCGAATTGGAACTCGGCCGGCGTAACATCCCCTACCACAAGTATGGAGGTCTCAAGTTCATGGAGACCGCCCACGTCAAGGATCTGGTGGCTTTCCTCCGGCTTGCCGAGAACCCGCGCGACGAGACGGCGGGCATGCGCATCCTCCAACTCCTCCCCGGCGTGGGCCCTCGGCGTGCGGCCGCCTTACTTGCCCGGCTCCGCGGGCCCTCGGGGCAGTCTCGCGAGCAGTCTCGCGAGCAGGCCGGCGGGCGGGCGGGCGAACCTGCCGGCGCCCAGCCGGGTGAACAGGCCGCCACGAAGCCGGGCGAACGTCCAGGCGAACCTGCCGGCGCCCAGCCGGGCCATCAGCCCGTTGATGTGACCTCGGGACGAGGTCCGTTCGCCGTGTGGGAAGGCGCCTGCCCTTCGGAGGCGGCGGCGCGTCACTGGCAGGGACTCGTGCAGTTGCTCGCCGACCTCAGCCTTCCGGAACCTGGGCCGCCGTCCGTACAGGTAGAGCACGTGCAGTCCTTCTACGCTCCGCTGCTCGAACGCTTGTACGACAGCCCTGAGTCGCGCCTCGGCGATCTTGCACAGATAGCCCGGTTGGCCGATCGGGCATCCGATCGGGCGCACTTCCTCGCCGATCTTGCCCTCGACCCCCCCTCTTGGACGGGCGACCTCGCCGGGCCGCCGGTGCTCGACGAGGACTACCTGATCCTGAGTACCATGCACTCCGCGAAGGGGCTGGAGTGGGACACCGTCTACGTCATCCACGCCGCCGACGGCAACATACCTTCAGACATGGCCACCGGTTCCGCCGACGAGATTGAGGAGGAACGGAGACTCTTCTACGTCGCCCTCACCCGAGCGCGAGATTGGCTCTACGTGTGCTGCCCGTTCCGGTATCACTCGGTGCCCCGCCGTTCGAGCGATCCCTATGGCTACGCGCAGATCAGCCGTTTCCTATCGCCCACCGTGCGCCAAGCCATGCTTTCCGAGGCCGCCGACTGGTACTTGGAGCACCTCCTAGACGACGACGCCGAAAGCTTGGGCGGCCCCTTCGCAGATCGGCCGTCGTTCGGCCCTCCCGTCACCGTCGCCGACATCCGAGCAGGAGTCAAGCGGCTCTGGTGATGTGTCATGCTCCCTGGCAGGCGATTAAAAGCGGCCGACCCGTTGACTAGTGCGCATTGGTAGAAAAAACGTCAGAATGGGGTAGGTCGATAGATGCCGTCGTTGCTGGAGACGGTCGCAGAGACGGCTGAAGAGACGGCCGGGCCCCAACACAGCGCCAGGAGGAGGACACATGTCGGCGAAGTCTGATTTCTTCACGCACCAGCGCTTCGCACTGGTAGGCGACTCGCGGGACAAGAAATTCCCGCAGTTCACTCACAAATACCTGCAGGAACAAGGGAAGACTGTGTACCCGGTCGATCTGGCCGGAGGAAAGCCCGGCTACCTGGGAAGCATGGCGGAAGTCCCCGAGGATGCTGAAGCCGTCATCATCGAAGTGGCGAAGGAGAAGACCCACGAGGTGGTGTCGCGGGCCGTGGAGCATGGCTTCAAGAGCATCTGGCTGCATCAGATGACGGACACGCCTGAAGCGCTCCAACTGGCGGCTGCAGCCGGGGCGTCGGTAGAGGCCGGCGGCTGTGCGGTCATGTACCTGGCCCCAACACTCACTCCGCACGCCCTGCACCGCGGCATCTGGAAGCTGATCGGACGCTACTAAGCGATGGGCGTCACTACTCGTCGCCGTAGACGGTGAAGTGCCAGCCCTTCCGGACGTCGCCCGTGAGATCGGCCATCACATGTTTGACCGTCGTATATTCCTCGAAGGAGTAGCGTGACAGGTCGGAGCCGAAGCCCGACCTCTTCACGCCGCCATGCGGCATCTCGGAAGCCAGGGGCAGGTGATCGTTGATCCACACCTCGCCGAACTCCAGCTCCCTGGCCATACGGAGAGCTCGGAACACATTGGAGGTCCAGACCGAAGACGCCAGCCCATACTGAACTCCATTGGCCTTCTCGACGATCTCTTCCTCGGTGTCGAAGGGCAAGACCACGACCACCGGACCGAAGATCTCGCGCTGCACCACCTCGTCGTCGTGGTGGGCCCCGGTGAGGATCGTAGGCTCGAAGAAGAAGCCGGGCCCTTCCATCACGCTCCCGCCAAGAGAGACCTCGACGCCTGCTTGACCGGCGCGGTCGACCATGCCCTGCACCTTCTCGCGCTGCGCGGCCGAGACCAACGGACCCACATCGGTAGTGGGTAGTCGCGGGTCGCCCACTCGGATCTTGCCCACCGCTTCCTTGAATCGTTCAAGGAAGGACTCGTAGAGCGCCCGCTGCACATAGACGCGCGTGGCGGCGGTGCAGTCCTGACCGGTGTTGACATAGCCGGCCACGGTGGCGCCTTGCACGGCCGCGGCCACGTCGGCATCGTCGAACACTATGAACGGAGCCTTGCCGCCCAACTCGAGATGAAGCCGCTTGAGCGTGGGGGCCGCGGCCGACATGATCTTGGACCCGGTCTCGCTGTCACCCGTGAGTGACACCATGTTGACGCCGGCGTGGGCCGCCATCGCGTGGCCGACCTCACCGCCGGGACCGGTGACCACGTTCAAGACGCCTGGAGGTAGGCCCGCCTCCAGAGCCAGACGCCCCAGCTCGATACCGGTGAGCGGCGTGTTCGAGGCGGGCTTCAAGATCACGGTGTTACCTGCGGCCAGAGCGGGCGCCACCTTCCAGACGGCCATCATGTACGGGTAGTTCCAGGGCGCTATCGACCCCACGACGCCTATCGGCTCGCGACGGATCATGCTCGTGTAGCCTTCAAGGTACTCACCGGCGGCGGAACCCTCAAGCACGCGGGCCTGTGAAGCCATGAAACGCAGGTTATCGTGGGCGAATGGGATATCCGAGTTGGACGAGAGTTTGATGGGCTTGCCGGTCTGCGAGGTCTCCAGCTCCGCGAGCCGCTGCGCCTCCTCCTCAAGCCGATCGGCGAACTTCATCAGGATCGCGCTGCGCTCTCCGGGCGTGAGACGGGACCAGCCCCTGAAGGATTTTCGCGCCGCCTCCACCGCTCGGTCGACGTCGGCGGCGCTGCCCTTGGGGACGGAGCCCACCGTCTCCTCCGTCGCGGGGTCTATGACATCGATCCTCTCCCCAGTGCCGGAAGGTACTTCTTCGCCGCCTATGATCATCCCGTAGTCGGAGCGCTTCTCGAGCGATGCCATGCTGGCCCCTCCTGTCGTACGACTGCACCAGGTCTCGCTTCTTCCCCGGGAGACACATCGACAATCGTCCAAGAGTTCGAGACACGCTCTCCGGGGCCACCGAGCGCGGATGAGGTTGGCCCACGGTCGGTATCTTGATAGGGTTCAAGTATGATCCCGCGCCGCGACGACACGGAGATGGTCGAGGTCGGATGGTGAAGACGTTACGCTTCGCCGCCGTTTCGAACCGGCTCCCGATCACGCTGAGCCGGGGTGACGACGGCATGATCCACCCTGTGCCGGGAGCAGGCGGCCTCGTGACGGCGCTCGCCCCGGTGCTCAGTAACCGCGGAGGGCAGTGGGTGGGCTGGCCCGGGATCGAGGAAGCAGACGATCTCGACGCCATCCTTGATGAAGCCTCGCGGCTGGCAGGGTATGTCCTGCGGCCGGTGCACCTGACCGCGGAGGATGTTAGCCTCTACTACAACGGATTCTCGAACGGCATCATATGGCCCCTCTTCCACGATCTTCCCTCGCTGTGCGACTTCGCTCCCGAAGCCTGGGACGCGTATAAGCGGGTTAATCGAAACTTCGCGGAAGTCGCGGCCCGTTGGTCCGCCCACAGCGAGTACATCTGGGTGCACGACTACCAGCTCATGCGCGTGGGGGGCGAACTCCGCGACCTGGGCATCAAAGAGCCCCTCGGCTTCTTCCTCCACATCCCCTTCCCCCCGCTGGACATGTTCCTGCGCCTGCCCTGGCGCGCTGAGGTGCTGAGAGCCCTTCTTGCCTACGACTTGGTCGGCTTCCAGACTCTGCGCGACCGACGTAACTTCCTCTACTGCGTCCGTCACCTGCTCCCGGACTGCACCACGCGGGGCCAAGGCTCGGTCGTACGAGTGCAGTGCGAGGAGCGTGAAGTGCGGGTGGGCAGCTTCCCCATCAGCATCGACTACGCAGACTTCGAGCGTCGCGCCGCCGCTGAGACCGTGCAGGAAGCGGCACGGACGCTGCGTCGACAGATGGGAGAAACGACTCTGATCTTAGGAGTCGACCGGCTCGACTACACCAAGGGGATCCCTGAGAAGCTCGATGCATTCCGACGGGCGCTCCTGCGCTATCCCGAACTGCAGGGAAAGACCACTCTGGTGCAGGTGGCGGTGCCGAGCCGCCTGGACGTACCAGAGTACCAGGAGCTGCGCGCCCGAATCGAACGTCTCGTAGGCGAGATCAACGGCCAATTCACACGCGGAGGATGGGCTCCCATCCACTACATCTTCCGGCCCCTCGATCGCACCGAGCTGTTGGCTCACTATGTGGCGGCCAACGTGGCCCTGATCACTCCCGTCAAGGACGGCATGAACCTTGTCGCGAAAGAATATTGCGCCAGCAACACGCACGAGAACGGCACACTCATCCTCAGTGAATTCGCCGGGGCGGCCTCGCAGATGTATCGGTGGGCTCTCACCGTGAACCCTCACGATGTCGATGGCGTAGCCACCGCGATATACCGGGCCTGCACCATGACGGCCGGAGAACGGCGCAGCCGGATGCGGCACATGCGCCGCAGCATCAAAGCAAACGACATCTACCGGTGGGTGGACGACTTCTTGAGGGCGGCCGCCAGCAAGACGCTACACGACTTCCCCTACCAAGAGGAGTATCTTCCGGTGCTCGAAAACCGCGAGGTAACACTCGACGACGGCTCGCCGACCTGAGTTTCTGAATGCCTCTTGGCTTCCGCAGCCTGAGCCACGGCGTTGTGCCCTTCGGCTTCTTCAATATCGCTTCGGACCTGCTCATCCTGAAGGACCACTTTGCGTTTGCGTCTGAGGCATGCGGGTGGTTCAGCTCTTGGGCGACCCAAGTGGGAACGGAAGCAGAGTTCTCCGAAGATGTGCCGATGTGGGTCATCGACGACTTCGACGCGATCGGTGATCTTGGGGGCGCCATCCGCGGCAGCGACCATCGCGGCCTCGTCGGTCGCAGCTACGAACTCTTCCCTTTCCCAGCGCGACGGGCCGACTTCAAGCAAGATCCCGAGGGTCATCGCACCCGCTCTGCGATGATGGCGCTCCTCGAAGAATTCGCCGGCGACCCGCGGCTCATCCCTGTTTCCATTTCATCGACGGTGCGCATCGGGCCCTACGAGTTCGACCCGGGCAGTTTTGCCGAGTTGGTGCTCTACCTGTGGCGCGGAGGCATGCCGGGTTGGAGAGACGACATCCGCCCTCCCTACGTGGTCGAGATGATGGAGCGGATACGCGCGTCCTCAGCGCCGGCGTACCAGGATCAGGACCAGACTCCCTGACCCCGGACACCGCGCTCCACCACATATACGCTGCGCTGGTACGCGACGACGCGCGTCACGAGCCCGCCCGCGTATCACACAGGAGCTGGAACGGTCCTGCGGCGGCCGGCACACGGAAGATGCGCCACCCCGAGGTGACTTCGCCCGGCCGGAGCACGCCGAACGTGAGTATCGGCCCCGGCCCGCGCCTGCCCTCGACCGAAGAATACCGATCCCTACCGTCGGTGAGTTCAAGGTCGAGAGCGGTGTAGGCGACATCACGGGATCCGGCGTTGTTCAACGCCACGTACACCCACACTTGCCGTTCCCCAACCTGCCGAGCGACTGCGGGCGGCACCGGTTCGTCGACCACCGCCAACACTCCCAGCCGCAGCCCTTCACTCTTGGCCACCTCTCCCTCGGCCAGTGAGACGTTCAGCATCGGGGCCGGGGTCTGGGGCGATGCCGCCGTGG
>JBBRDB010000057.1:0-13464 GCA_038204345.1 Thermoleophilia bacterium
ACGAGTTCGACGGTCGTCACCTCATCCACCGTGAAGCCCAGATCCTTGCGCGCGTAGTCCAGGCGTTTATCCGCCCCGCTGCCGGTCACGGCCTTGATGCTGATGGTCTCGTTGTTCGTTCGCTCGGCGTAGGAGGCGACGACCTCGGCGAGGGCCGCTCGGTCCAGGCCGCCAACTGGGAGACCGTCAAGGGTCGTGCCGGGCAGCACGCCCGGGCGTGCGAGGGTGAACCCCGCGAGCACGAGCGCCAACACGACCACGATGGCGAGGGCAAGGAGGAGATAGAGCCGCCCGCGGGGCCGAGGAGCAGGCCCTTCGGGGTCGCGGCGATTAGTCGATCGGTAAGTGTGCATACGTGGTTATGCTAACCCGTCTGCCCTGGATTCAATCGTGATGTTGTCGCCTTCCATCCATCCGACAGCACCTCCGGCCCATCTTCCGAGTGCGCGACATCAAGGCGGCGACGCCGGACCCGCCCCTCACCCCTGGCCTTGGAACGAGGCGCGCACCAGATCCGGGGCGATGCGGCCCACGTGGTAGGTGCGGCCGCTCTTCGCGTTGTTGATCCACACCTCAGCGGGGGAGAAGAGCAGGGGGTCGATCTGGTAGAAGTCGGCGCAGGCACGTTCGTAGAGCCGGCCGAAGGGGATGCCGTAGTCAGGTGAGGCGGTGGGCGGCAACATGTCGAGCACGGCCTCTATGGCCTCGTCGTCACAGTATGTGGTGAGCCAGACCCGGCCGCCGTAGAGGATACCGTCGTTGGTGCGACCCACCGCCACCAGGTCGTCGGCCGCCACTGGAGCCACCGGGCAGGAGCCGAAGGCGGCGATCACCGCGGATAGGTCGAACCCCGCCCGGTAGAGCTTGTAGAGGGCCGTCTCGACCACCCTGGCCGCCACCTGCACCGAGCCGGCCGGGGAGGCCGTGGGGGCCACCAACAGGTAGACGCCCTCCGCCGAGAGCCGGCAGCAACCTTCTGCGATAAGGTCGGCGACTCTCTCGGTGGGCAGGTCCCAGGACTCCATGGAGAGGACGGCGGCGCGCGCTTCCTCCTGATGGGTGATGCTCTCGAAGACGCGCTCCCGACGGCACAGCGCGCGCGCCGGACCCGAGCCGAGGGCGTAGTAGCCGGGATCGCCGCTACTCTTGGGCACCTCGATCGCCCACCCGGCCAACTGCGACGCCATGCAGGCGAGGAGCGGGTGCCGCACGTCGACCTCGACGCCCGGCACCGGCCAGCCCTCCAGGTCGATCACGGTGAGGCGCACGTCGGCCAAACCCCCCATGCAGGCTTCCGCGTAGATGCGCCCGGCCTCGTGCGAACCTACGGTGCGCGCGCCGCAGTCCACCACCGTCGCGCCGTTGGCGAGCCGATGGACGGCCACACTCAGTTCCGCGGCCCGCGCGATCAACTCCTCGACCAAGACGACGGCCCCATCGTTGAGGCTGATGGCCTGCGAGGTATCGTGGTAGTCGCCCAGAGTGCGCATCGTGCCGATCCTCCTTCGTGAGGCCCGCGGCGGGGGACCCTCCACCGGACACACGCCGGGCGTTCCATCCCGCTCCGCCCGCCGCACTCTAGCGCAGGCCCACGACGGGGCGCAAGGGTCGCGGCCCCGGCGTCGCGTACCCTCGGAACGGTGGACGAGGCGATGGATGCCGGGCTACTGCAGCCGGCGCCTTGGCGGAGTTGAACCCCACGAGGAGTTCGTCGATCCAGAGGCGGCCGGCAGTGATTGCGGCGGCGGCTCTTGCGGCGGCTGCCAGGGTGCAGGGCGTGCCCACCCCCTTCGACGACGCCGGTCGCAAGATTGATGACTCCGAGATTCGCACCTGGCGGAGCACGGTGGACTTCCTAACGTCGTCGGACGAGGAGAAGGAGCACTACGCCTCGGCATTCTTCTTCCGCCCCGTCTCGCTTCGACGCCCGTGCTCAAGCAGATGGCGTCCGAGGGGCGGAAGTACGGCATGGGGTTGGTGCTGGTCAGCCAGCGCCCGTCGCGTCTGGACGCCACGGTCCTCTCGGCGTTTCTATCGGCGGGTGGAGTGCCACGAACCTTGCGATCCGGCACCCCGAGCGAGTGGCAGCAGATGGCGTCGGCAAGCGCCCGGGCGACCGCCCCGGACATCGATGCTGGGTTCGGATTGAAGGTGCGGCCTGCGAGATGACGTCCGCTGCCCAACAATGGCATCAACGTGACGGCCAGAAGGTACACTGATCTGGAAGCGTCTGCGCCGCAGGTTATGCCAAAGACGTTAGGTGCATTCCAGAGGGGGGAGTGCTGTTCTGAAACTGCGGTTCTACATGGATCAGGAGGTGGGGGAGCCGCATTTCGTGCGCCACGGGCTGTCGGAGGAAGATATCGGGGACGTGCTGGCCGGTCCACTCGAAGACCGTCCGGGGCAGGAGGGTGCGCGGACGGCCTTGGGCAGGAACCGGGAAGGGCGGTATATTCGTGTCGTGTACGTCCCCGACCCAGAGCCGGATTCCGTGTTCGTCATCACCGCCTACGAGATCGGGCCCAAAGCCAAGTTGGCACTCTTGCGTCGCCTGAGGAGGAGACCATGAAGAGGCAGAGCGATTTCCCCACAGGGTGGGACGAGGCTCGAGTCCAGCGGGTGCTCGACCACTACGAGAACCAATCCGACGAGGCCGCGGTAGCCGAGGACGAGGCGGCACTGGAGGATCCGGGCGAGACCCTCATGGAGATTCCCATCGACCTGGTCCCCGCCGTCCGTCGTCTGATCGCAGAGCATAGGCGAACTGCCTGATAGGCGCATCAACCCGACTCGCGCTGCTCGCGGGTCATGCGCAAGGACGTTAGGCACTCTTCTGTCAGAGGTAGGCGGTGGAGTCTCGCCGGACGCGAGGCGTCTCCGACCTGCAGGCGGTGGGGGTTTCACCTCCCGATGACCGGGGGAGCTACCCTGCGGCGGAGTGAGGCATACGAACGGGAGTTCGAGCAGGTCATGGCAGACAAGGACACGTTCCTGACCCTCGAGCGGCGCTTCTGGGACGCCATGAAGGACCAGGACGGCGCAAGCGCGATGGACTTGAGCGATGACCCCACGGTGGTAGTGGGGGCCCAGGGCGCGGGTGAGCTCCCCCGGCCGGCGATGGGGGGCGATGCTCGAGGCGCCCACCTGGCAGCTCCTCTCCTACAAGATCGAGGATCTGATCGTGCGAGAGGTGGCTCCGGACACGGTCGTCACCGCCTACAAGGTCACCGAGGAGCTCACGGTGGAGGAGAAGCCCCTCACCCTGGAGGCCTACGACTCGAGCGTCTGGGTCAAGCGCGACGGTACCTGGGTGTGCGCGCTTCACACCGAGAGCCTGGCCGGAGACCCGTTCGGGCGGGACAAGACCCAGGCGTAGGGACGATCGAGGCAGACCAGAGCCCCCCCAATGATCGACCTGTCACATGACGATGTGGCTACCCCGCTGCCGGTCTTTCTTGTACCCAACGCTGGACTGCGCCGCTACCACCTCACGGCCGGACACCTGCGGCAGACGAGTCACACCGCTACCTCGATAACCTCCTCGTCGATCGGCGGCGGTATGGGGTCACCGTGAGCCTGTAGGCTCTCAAGATAGGCCTCGATCGCTTCTCGGATGTTCTCCATGGCTTCGGAGCGAGTCTGCCCCTGGGAGATGCACCCAGGCAGGGATGGGACTTCGGCGACGAACACACCGTCCTCGTCTTGCTGGATGAGAACGCGGTACTTCATGCAGGCCTCCATTACCGGCTCTGGCCTGGGACTCGTCACGGGCGGAACAAATACGCGCTCGCAAGCCTCCGGACTGCTGCCATTTCATTGTACACCGAGCCCGCAAACTAGGTGGCGGAGGGGGCGGGATTCGAACCCGCGAGGGGAGGTGTCGTTGTCCAGCACCAGGCGCTCAGGACAGCCACCAAGACGCGTAAGGCAGCTCACCAGAGCCGGACGCTCTCGAACTCCGGCGTCTCAGACGTCTCTTGGCCGGTAGGGGTATCTAGCGGTTCTCAGCCTGCCCTCCGTTCCCGAGCCCCAGCATCCTACCGGCTTTGCCCTTGCCACCGCGGGCGCCGTCGACCACGAGAACATCGCTCAGCGCTCCGAGATCGGCACTACCTTGAACGTGTATTCGCATGTGCTGCCGGAACAATAGGGTGAGACCGCGGCACGGATGGGACCAAGCGCGTTTTGCGCAGGCAACGCCGGTTAGGCAGAAATCTGGAGCGCAGGTGAATCGGGCAAATGAGGCTGGCCGTCAAGGCCACTTCTGCTGAGGTCGACGTAGGCGTCCACAACAGCGTCGTCATAGAGCACCCCTCGATGAGAGACGAGCTCTTCTACGGCAACGTCTAGCCCAAGGGCTGCGCGGTAAGGCCGGTGGGACGTCATCGCCTCTACCGTGTCGGCGACGGCCAGTATCCTTGCCTCAAGGATGATCGCATCACCCCTAAGCCCGGCGGGATAGCCGCTTCCGTCCAAACGTTCATGGTGCTGTAAGACTATCTCCGCTACCGGCCAGGGAAACGAGATGGGTCTGAGGATCTCGTGCCCAGTTGCAACGTGACCCTCTACGAGCATGCGCTGCACCACCGACAGAGGCCCTGGGTTCGAAAGAATCTCGATAGGAACCGAGACTTTGCCCACGTCGTGCAGAAGTGCCGCCACCTGAAGTCCGCGTGTTTGATTGCTGGACAATCCCATCCTTCGGGCGATAGCCACGCATATCGCCGCCACTCGCTGCTGGTGCCCGGCGGTGTACGGGTCTCGATGTTCCGTGACCGAACTGAGGGCCTGGATGGTGCTCGCTTCCGATTCCTGCAGCCGTCTCAAGCTGTCGGCCAACTGCTGTTCCGCCGCCTTGCGATCGGAGATGTCCACGTTGCTGGCTCGTCTTCCTAGAAATGAGCCATCGCTGTCGAGCACAGGCTGACACCGGTGGGAAACCCACCGGGTATCCCCTGAGCGAGTGACGATTCGAAAATCAGCCAATTCGGGGCAACACGAGTCTGCTTTCGACAAATGCTTCCGCATGGACTCTCGATCGTCTGGATGAATGACTGCGATCAGGAGGTCAGGACTCACCATGAACTCTTCCGATGAATAGCCTGTAATAGCCGCCGATGAGGGTGACATCCACACCAGGCGACCGTCAGGTGCCATCCAATACTCCCAGTCGTAGGTGAAATCGGCCACTGTGCGAAACTTGAGTTCACTCTGGCGTAGTCGTTCCTCGGCCCGTTGCCGCTCGAAATCGCTGCGCTCGAGCTTCTCATTCTGGTAGCCGATCAATCGTTCCATCTTGTCCTGGGCCTCGTGCAGCCGAAGGCTCAGAAACCTTGTATCCAAGAGGGCCTGTACGTGCAGAAGGAAGTCGGGGAGGCTAATCGGCTTGACCAGGAAGTCTTTGGCTCCAGCCTGGAAAGCCCGTTCCTTTGCGTCTTGGCCGGCAGAGCCGCTCACAGCGAGAACCGGCAAAAAGGTGTCTTGAGAAAGCCGTGCACTGATCTCGGCAAGGAGTTGAAATCCGTCTAGGCCGGGCATGTTCAGGTCAAGGATCACAAGATCGGGGGAAACGGAGTCTAGGTAGGCTGGGACTTTGGTCGAATCGCTGATTCCCTGGACCGAGGAGTAGCCGCCCGCCTCCAACGTCCGCACAAGGAGACGCACGATGCTGGACTCATCGTCGACGACCAGAATGCGGGCTTCGTTCTCGGGGTGGGCAGTCATTGCTGGTTCTTCCCTTCCAGATACCGGCGGATGCTCCGGCACTCACCCTTATCGGCAGCCTGAGGCGGAGACTGTAGTCCGTGGCCTGCTTCGAAGTGACCCGCTCCGCTCAGACGCAGTACTGGGCACTGTGCAGTCTTTGACCGCCATCCCACGGACTTCTGTGGGACAAGCTACTGCGGAAGCCTACGCACCTCTCAGAGATTGTCCCAAGACCTCACGCACCTTGGCGGCAAGGGCCGCCGGGGTGAAGGGTTTCTCCAGGAAGTTGACTCCCCGGTCAAGCCGGCCGGCATGGACAATGGCATTGCGGGTGTAACCAGACATGAAGAGAACCGGCAGGTCGGGCCTAGAGGAATGCACGACATCGGCCACATCCTTGCCCTGGATGCCGCCGGGTAAGACCAGATCCGTCACCAGAAGATCGAGCCGGAGATCCATATCGGCCACTATCTCCAGGGCTTCCTGGCCGGTCTCCGCCCCAAAGACGCGATAGCCAAGGTCGCCAAGCACACGTGCGACCAGGGTCCGGATGGCCGACTCGTCTTCCACCACGAGGACGGTCTCCTCACCCCGCGTCGGTACCGACACATCTGTGGCGGCGCTCTCCTCTGCGTGGGCGGGCGCGCCCACCCGGGGGAGGTAGATCTTGAAGCTGGTGCCTTTGCCTGGCTCGCTGTAGACGAAGATGCTCCCACCGCTCTGCTTCACGATTCCGTAGACCATGGCAAGACCCAGGCCAGTGCCTTCCCCTGGAGCTTTGGTCGTGAAGAAGGGCTCGAAGATATGCTTGAGGACGGTTTCGTCCATACCTACCCCATTGTCCGAGACGGAGAGCATGACACAGCTGCCGGGGGAAGCATCGGGGTGGGTGCGGCAGTACTCGTCGTCCAACGCGACATTCGATGTTTCCAAGGTTAGCCGGCCTCCGACGGGCATGGCGTCTCGAGCATTTACGGCCAGATTCATGAGGAGCTGCTCAAATTGGTGCAAGTCTGCTTCCACCAGATCCAGGTCGGATCCCTGCAGAGTGGCCAGGTCGATGTTCTCCCCCAGAGTGCGGCGCAACAGGGGCTCCATCCCGGTAAGGACCTCGTTGAGCGATATCACAATTGGGCGCATGGGCTGGCGGCGGGAGAACGCTAGGATTTGCCTGGTGAGGGCCCCGGCCCGCTCCGCGGCGTGCCTGATCTCCAGTACGTCCTCGCGGGCCGGAGAATCCGAGATGTCCTCGCTCGCGAGCACGAGGTCGCTGTAACCAAGGATCGCGGTGAGCAGGTTGTTGAAGTCGTGCGCGATGCCCCCAGCCAGTTGACCCACCGCTTCCATCTTCTGCGATTGGCGCAGTTGCTCCTCTGTCTTCCGCCGCTCGGTCTCGTCGGTGAAGACTGTTGTGAAGTAGCCACTTTCAAAGCTGGTGACGGCCACATGCAGCCGCATAGAAAGCGGAGCGAAATCGATCTCGAATGTCTCCGGACTGCCCGTGGCGGCCACACGGCCGAAGATCTCAAAGAGCTCTGGAGAGGCTTCCCTGATGGTCGGAATGACCTCGGTGGCCTTCTTGCCGACAACGTCGCCGAGGCCGGTAATATCGTTGAAGGCCTCGTTCACAGTCAGGTACACCCAGTCTTCTGGTCTGCCCTCATCGTCGTAGAGCATGCGACAGTAGGCAAAGCCCACCAGCATCGTGTCCAAGAGGGTGCGGTAACGTAGCTCGCTCTTCTCAAGGGCCTCCTGGGCGAGTTTCTCCTCGGTGATGTCGCGGTTGCTCGCGTGCCGACCTCGCCAAACTCCTTCATCATCGACCACTGGCTGACAGAGGTGATCGATCCAGCGGACTTCCCCCGCGCGTGTCGCGATCCTGTATTCAGCCCGATGACTTGCCCCGGCCTTCGTCTTGCCGAAGTGGAAGGACTCGCGCTCGCGATCTTCAGGATGAATGATCTCGGCCAAGAGGCTGGGGCGCTCGAGGAAGTCCTCCGCCCGATATCCAGTGATTCTTTCCGCCGAAGGCGAGCAGTAGATGATCTCGCCCTTCGATCCCACCCAATATGTCCAGTCGCTGGCGGCATTGGCGACTGTTCGGAATTTCAACTCGCTCTCGCTGAGATCCTTCTTCGCTCGCTCACGATCGGTGATGTCGCGTACGAAAGCGCAATTGAGTTCCTGGTCCTCGAACGCGACGTAATTGAGCATCACATCGACCGGAAAGACCTTCCCGTCTTTCGTCCTATGAACTGCTTCGAACGAAAACGTGCCCTCGACCTTGACGCGCTCCCAGTTTGTCGACCATTGATCGGAAGAGAGGGACGGGTCCAAGTCGAAGATGGTCATGGTCAAAAGTTCGTCTCGCCCGTATCCAAGACTCTTAGATAACGACTCGTTTGCCGCAACAAGGCGGCCGTCAGAATTCGACCAGAAGATCGAATCGGCAGCGTGATCCACCGAGAACTGAGTGAGCCTCAGAGAAGACTCCGCCTGTTTGCGAGCCGTAATGTCGCTGACGACGTGAGTGGCGCCGGCCCAAAGACCAGCGGAGTCTACGATCGGATCCACGACCACTTCCAGCCAAACGTCGCCCCTGTGCAGTTCGGCGGTCTCGCGATGGAGGCTCTTCTGTGCCCGCCGGGTGGGGGACTCGGCGACGTCGCACTCTCCGCCGTGAACGATCTCCCAGGAGTACCGGCCGATGATCTCGTTGCCGGTGCTGCCGAAAAAGCGTTCCGTGGGCTTGTTCGCGCGGATTACGCGGCCCTCCTTATCCAAGACCCAGATGGCGCTTGCCGAAGTGTCGAACGTCTGTTGCCACTCCCTCGCGCTCTGGGCCGCCTTCTTCTCGCTACGCTTACGCTGCTCGATCTCCGCTTTCAGGGTGGCAGTGCGCTCAGCGACCCGCACTTCGAGCCGCTGGGTAAGGGCCTGTAGGTCGTCACGGGTACGCGCCAACTCCGCATTCTGATGGACTGCGTCCTCGTAGTTTGAGACGAGCAGATCGAGGATCTGCATCCGGTCGGCATTGATCGAGAATTGCTGACCTTCGTAGAGGATGTCAATGGCCGGTTCGTCACCGTTGTCACCGCGCGCCTCTCGGACCGCGAGAAGATTGCCGATGCGATTGCTGAGATTGCGATCGTTAATAGGCTTGCGGATGAAATGGGTCGCTCCCGCTTCGAGCCCAGCGATCAGGTCCTGCGGATCCGCGAGAGCGCTCACCAGGACGACGGGCATGTCGCGCAGCTTCTCGTCCGCTCGGATGGCCCTGCACAACTCGTAACCATCCATCTCCGGCATGATGACGTCAGAGATCACTAAGTCGATAGGGTTCGCACGACAAGCTTCGAGGCCTTCTCTGCCGTTGGCGGCGCTGACGACTTCACAACCGCAGTTCGTGAGCACGGACCGGAGCCTCTCAGCTTCGGTTGGGCTGTCCTCGATAACCAGGACGCGCGACCCGGTGATAGCCTCGCCCAAAAGGCTCGGGGCCAGGCAGAGGGCATCGTCGAACGCCGACAGAAGGGCGTCGAGTAATTGTAGACGTTCCTGGCCGAGGTAGTAATCCTTATCGCGGAAGCGGATGGTCAGCCCCGCCTCTGAGCCGGCGGTCCTTCGCAACTGCGCCGTGCCGAGGATATTGCGGATGCGAGCCAGGAGATATCCAGCCTCGAACGGCTTGCGCAGGAAGTTGTCGGCTCCCGATTCAAGTCCGCGTATAACGTCCAGCGGATCGCTGAGTGATGTGAGGAGTATCACGGGCAGGCGTCTCAGCTTCTTGTCCTCGCGCAATGCTTTGCTGAGCTCGTAGCCGTCCATCTCAGGCATCACGATATCCGTGATCACCAGATCTATCGCGTTTGCCCTGGCTGCCTCGAGTCCCTCCCTGCCGTTAGCGGCGGCAATGACTTCGAGCCCGGCATCTTCAAGGACGAACCTCAGTTCCTCGAGTTGGGTGGGACTGTCCTCGACCACAAGGACGCGTGCCCTCCCGCTTTTCGGTCCCCAAAACTCGTCCATCGGTGTGCTCCTAACTCGTACGGGGTAGTACCAGGGAAACCAAGAACTCGCCGATTTGTTTCGGCGAAAGCACGAAGCGGGCCGCGCCCAGCTTGATGGCCTCAGCCGGCATGCCGAACACTACGCTGCTTTCTTCGTCTTGTGCGACCGTCACTGCGCCCCGGGCGGCCATCGCTTTCAGTTCGCAGGCGCCATCTCGGCCCATGCCCGTAAGAAGCACCCCCACCGCGCGCGACCCATAGCGCAAGTCCACCGAACGAAACAGGGCCGCCACAGACGGTCGCAGGCCTCGCACAGGCTCATCGTGGGTCGTCTGCAGCTCACCGCGGGAACCAACCCGCAGATGACAGTCGTCGGGGGCGACGTAGACGCGGCCAGGACGCGGGATCTGCCCACCCTCCGCCACGTGTACCGGGAGTCTGCAAGTCGTGGCGAGCCAGGATGCGAATCCCGGGGTAAAGCCGGTCGCTATGTGTTGAACCACGAGAACGGGCACGGGAAAGGTCGCGGGCAGTCCACCAAGGATCTCTGCGAGAGCCGGCGGGCCGCCCGTGGAAGCCCCTATGGCAACGACCGCGACGTCTTGGTGCACGTTGTCGAGGGACACGGGCGGCACATCCGCCACGCCCATACCTGGGACGATATGCTTGACTTGATCCCGTCGCCGAACCACTTTGATCTCGGACATCAACTTGAGAGTTTGGATCACGGCGGCCGCTTCGACATCGGCATCCGGACCGCCGAACCCCTTGGGCTTCTTTACCGCAGCCAGAGCGCCCGCCCTCAGGCTGTCCATGGCCGTGTTCACTCCATTGAACTGCGTGCTGCCCGTACACACGACGACGGGGACCGGGTTGGTCGACATGATTCGCCGAATCGTCTGGTAGCCGTCGATGCCCGGCATGTGGATATCCATGAGGATCACGTCTGGTCGCTTCTCAGCCACGAATTCGAGCGCGGCTTCCCCGCTTGCGGCGGTGCCCACGACCCGAATGTCTGGATCCGCCTCGAGTATGAACACGAGGTAGTCGCGCAGCGCCGACGAATCTTCGACCACCAGTACGTCGATCATGTCGACGCTCCCCCGTCTCGGCTCACAACAGTCGCCGGACGATCTCGAGCAGATTGCTCTGATCGAAGTCGGTCTTGACAATATAGGCGTTCGCGCCGACTTCGATGCCGTATTCGCGGTCCTCCCGCGAATCCAGCGCCGTCACCAGTACGACCGGCAGTTCCTTGAGCTTCTGGTCGGCGCGGATCCGTGCCGTCAGCTCGAAGCCGTTCATGCGGGGCATATCCACGTCGGTCACCACGAGATCGAAGGAATCGTTCTTGAGCTTGGTGTATGCATCCATGCCGTCCACGGCGACCACCACTTCATGCCCCCCACTCTCGAGAATGCTTTTCACCAGCGTCCGAGCAGTGATCGAGTCCTCGGCAATGAGAATGCGCGCGGCACGTCTGGAGTGAGCATCCGCCACATCCTCCCTCGGTCCAGTAGCCCGAACCATACTCGCGCTCTCCACGAGGTCGACAACATTGAGGATCGGAACGACCCCGCCACTGCCCGAGACACTCACGCCCGACACATTGCGCACCCTGGTCAGCTGTGCCCCCAGACCCTTGGCCACGACCTCCTCCTCACCCAGCACCTCGTCGACCAGAAACGCTACCTGGCGACCGGCAGCGCGAACCATCACCCAAGGTCGAGCCCCCCCGTTTGTCCGCCGATCAGGCCCCGAGAGCTCGAGGACATTTCGAAGACTGACCAAGGACACCGGGCGCTCGTCAAGCACCAGGGTCTCGCGGTTCTCGACAGTCCTGACCTTCTCTGGCTTGACCCGACCCACACAGACCACGTTGGCAGTCGGGATGACAAAACGGCTCCCGCCGGCCTCGACGAAAACTCCTCGGAAGGTCGCGAGGGACACCGGGGCCAGTAACTGAAACACGGTGCCGGCCCCGGGGATGAAATTCACGATGACCGACCCGCCCAGCCCGTCCACTTTATCGCGCACGATCGCCAAGCCGAGACCCCTACCCGATAAGTCGGTGATGATGGGACTCGTGGTCAATCCGGAGTGAAACACGAGTCCGGAGATCTCAGCCTCGGTCAATTCGACGGCGCGGTCGGCCCCGATGATTCCCAGGCGGACGGCGCTCTCTTTGATCAGGTCCGTGTCGATCCCGGAGCCGTCGTCCGCCACCGTGAGTCGGATCCGGCGCCCCTCGACCTGCTCCGCCGAGATACTGATGATTCCCCGGCTAGGCTTACCTAGCGCGCGTCGCACATCCGGCGCTTCGATACCGTGGTCGACGCAGTTGCGCAGCAAGTGGATAAGCGGATCCTTGAGTTCGTCCAGGACCCGGCGATCGATCTCCACATCCTCCCCACTGATGACGACCTCGGCTTCCTTTCCCTGCTCTCGCGCCAGCTCGCGGACTATCATCGGCAAGGGGTCCAAAAGCCGCGAACAGGGGAGCAAAAGGACGTCCCTCAAGTCTTCGAGTAATCTTTCGGCGACTGAACCCAGTGAGAGCGCGTCCCGCCGAGCCAGGCCGGCCAACCTCCGCAGGGAGTTCTCGATGGCGCGCGTGTGCAGCACCTCGGACTCCAGCAGCGCGAACACGTCGGCCGTTCCTTCGCTACTTCGGCTGAGACGCGCGACCTGACGGACACGCCGTCGGTCCCAGCCCGCGATATCGCGGGCTAGAGCCCGAATTTCGAGGGCGCGCCCGAGCGCATTTATCTTAACGCCCGTCAGCTCCTCGGCTTCAAGCAGAATAGCCCCGAGCTTTTGAGCCGAAACGCGCACCGTGTCAGAAACGACCTTGGGCGAAGCGACCGCGCCCAGATCCTCAGGAGGGTCGGCCTGCGGGGGCGCAGGCGGCCTGACCGCCGCTGGGGCGCCGGCTTCATCCGCTCCTCCCTGAACGATGGCGATGAGAGCAGCGAGCGCTTGTTGCTGCGCTCCGTCCCCCCCGGGGGACGCCGGAATACCGGGAGAGTCGCACAAGGTGGCAAGAACCCCGAGAGCGGAATGGACAGAATCGAGATTCTCCGCAGATAGAAAGAGCTCCTTGCGCTTGATAGCAGCGAAGATGCTCTCAAGCTCCCCGCAGAGAGCCTCCGCGCCGTCCAGGCTTACTGACCTCGCGGCTCCCTTGAGCGAATGAGCATTCCTGAAGACCTGTTCGACGATCGCGGCACGCTCTGCGTCGTCGCCATTTTCGAGCGTGATGAGGCTGGAGGTCATGCCGGCAATGTGCTCGGCCGCCTCCACCCGGAATGTCTCGCGCAGCCGGGCCAGGAACCTTTCCTTCTTGTCGTCCACGCGATCAGCCTATCCTGCCGTCAGGCGCCAACGCCATTCCTTGAGAGCCGCTTCACATCTCGACCCGCTGCCGATTGACAACGACCTTCAGCCGACCGCCGAGATCCTGGAGGTCCCTCGCAGATATCTCGAGTTGCTTCGTGCCCGCCATATTCTGGACCGTCGCCTGTTCAATGTTGCTGATGGACGAGGTGATCTGCTCCAACCCGACGAGTTGCTGCTCGGTCGAGGCTGAGATCTGGATGGCTGCCTGCGCAGCCTCGCCGACGGCTCTGGTGAGTATGCGGATCGACTCGCCTGCCTCTGCGGCCTGCTTCACCCCGGCGGTCACCGCTTTGCTCCCCTGCTCCGTGGACATGACCGCGGCATTCGTGGCCTTTTGTACCTCCATCAG
>JBBRDB010000058.1:0-13251 GCA_038204345.1 Thermoleophilia bacterium
GGAGGCAGGTCCCCAGAGTCGAGGCGCGCCCGCCACCGGGTGGACACGTCCCCCAGATACGAGATGGTGGCCTCGGGTTCCTGGAACGGGATGAGGTAACGGAGTTCCTTGCTGATGGGGAAAAGGTCGAACCGCCGGCCCTCCTCCTCTGTCACGTAGTAGCCGAAGATGTCGCCCGGCGCGAGTCCCGCACCAAGAAAGTGGGAGTCGTCGAGCGGGGCGTACCGGAGGCCGGCCTCAGCCAGATGCCGAGCGAGGTGCGGTTCCCACACCCGCTCTGCGATCCATGCGCCCTCTGGAGTCGATCCAAGCGTCTCCCCCAGGTAACGGCTCAGGCGTTCGAGTTGCTCCCGTTTGTCGGCGTCGGGGATGCCGGCCAGGATCGGCTCGTAGAAGCCGCCGCCCTTCATCTCCACCCGCCCGGAGGCGCAAAGCCGGCGCAGCCGGGCGAGGTATTCGGGGTGGTGCTCGCTCATCCAGAGCAGCAGAGGTCCAGTAAGGTGCAGCGAGAAGGGTATCTTCCGGTGAGGCTCCATTGTATCGAGAAAGGGCAGGTAGGCCCTCTGGTAGTTTTCTTCGAAGACACGCGGGAAGTTGCCCACCGGTTGGTGGTCGTGGAAGCCGAGGGCCAGGTAAATCAGGGGAGAGTCACCGTTCGAGGGGGACGGACTCACGCCGCGCCCCCGGGGGACGGACGTTCCGGCCGCGCAGCCGGCTTCATCCATCGCCTCGGGATGCCGGCATCGGGCCTCCGACTCAACTCTTCGGACCGGTGGGCGTGCGCTTGCGTCGCGAGGCCGCACCGCCCTTCGCAGCCGGGGCGCGCCTGGACTTACCGCTCGCGGCGGGGACACTCCCCGAATCGGTACCGGGCACCGAGCCCAGCCCGGGCGCATCCGAGGGGGCACGCACGTCCTGGCGCAGCGCCACGTACTTGAGCTTGCCCAGCAATGTGTCCTCGATGATGGTGGCCCAGGAGAAGCTACGAGCTGTCTGCTTCGCCTCCGCCCTTATTCGTGTGGCCACCTCGGGGTGCCGCCGCAGGTACTCCAAGGCCACGGAGATCTCCATGGGGTCGTCGGAGTCGAGCACCACAGCGTTGAGGTAGGGGACAGCGTAGTCTTCTCCTGTCGAGCCTACAAAGGCCAACCCTCCTACAGCCATGACTTCCAGACCAACCAGTCCGAACGGCTCGTGGCCCGAGTTCGCGAGCACCGCGTCGGACCCGGCATAGAACAGGGAGATGAGCTCGTCGCTCATGAAGGTCTGCACGTTGTAGATGTCGGCCCGCGGCAGGCCGGCTAACGTCTCGACGGCCTCGGCGGTGTCCCGTGGCAGCCGGACGTCTTCGATGGACAGTCCCAACATGTGGGCATTGTGTAGGACCTCGACGGCGTGGGGCTCGATCCCCCCGCGGATGACCATGGTGGTGTCGTACCCCTGGCGGCGCTCCTCGGCGAGCGCCGCGACGGCCATGTTCCAACGCTTGTCCGGGCTCCAGCGTCCGATCTTGAACAGCAGCTGCTCCGCTCCTACCGCCATGCGCAGCCGCGCGACGGCCGCCGGATCGGGTTCACGGATCCTGTCCTCGGGGATCCCGTTGGGGATCACCACCGGGTTGACGCCGCGGCTCCACATGAGGTGCTTCATGTAGCGGGAGACGGTAGTGATCTGGCTGCAGAAACCGAGCCGCGGCCAGTCGATGCGGTCGAAGCCCATCACGTTGTTGGCGTTCCAGAGGATCACGGCTCGATCGCGCAGGCCTGCGAGATGCAGGTGGTCGGACAGGAGGCATACCGAGTGGGCGGTATGCCACTCTTCCGCAAGCACCGCGGTGAGGAGTCCGCGCTCGACCGCAGAGGCCACCAGACTTTCCGTTACGAAGCCCGGGACGGTGGCGTTCCATTCGGTCAGCTTCGCTTCTTCTCCGGCATACACTCCCTCGCGGTGGTGACTGGACAGCTCCTGGCACCAGCGGTGCAGGGTGAGGTCGTCTCGGGGCCGGCTCTGGGCTGGAAGATCAGGGTCTCCCACGAAAACGAGATGTGTTTCGAAGCCTTGGCGGGCGAACTCCAGGCCAAGCTCCTTCATACGGACTCCGAGCCCTCCTGCGGTGGAGTACTCGTCGGGCCCCTCGAAGGAGAGGAGGACGAACTGCAATGTCTCGGGCGTGAACGCGGGAAGCGTGGCCATTAGCCGGTCCCCTTCGTTTGGGTCTTGAGTAAAGGCATTAAACTACCCGGGCGCCACGGCTGCAACCTCGGTCCCCGGAGGATGGGGCCCACGGCCGGCGGTTTGAAAGCTCGTCCGGTCAAGAAGGCCTGGGCGCGGACGCGTATGCGCCGATTTTTCTCCTGCTCAGAGCGGGTTCAAAGCCTGTACGCTGTACGGTACTGACTGGACGTCCGGTCTTGACGGAAGGTGGCCGCTGGGATACGTTGTGTCCTCTGTTTCGCCACACCAAATTCCAAGGGGGGAATAATGGCGACGAAGTACCTTCTGTCGGAAGACCAGATGCCGACTTCCTGGTACAACCTCAATGCGGACTTTCCTGTTCCACTGCCACCGCCGCTGCATCCAGGGACGCTCCAGCCCGCCGGGCCGGACGATCTGGCGCCGCTCTTCCCGATGGCTCTCATCATGCAGGAGATGTCTCCCGACCGCTACATCGAGATCCCGGAAGAAGTGCAGGACATCTACAAGCTGTGGAGGCCCACGCCGCTGTACCGGGCCCACCGTTGGGAAAAGGCACTCGACACTCCGGCCAAGATCTACTTCAAGTATGAGGGCGTGAGCCCGGCCGGGTCGCATAAGCCTAACACCGCGGTCCCGCAGGCCTACTACAATAAGAAGGAAGGCATCACCAAGCTCACCACCGAGACCGGCGCCGGTCAGTGGGGCTCGGCCCTTTCCCTGGCGTGCCAGCTCTTCGGCATGGAACTGCTGGTCTACATGGTTAAGATCTCCTACCAGCAGAAGCCCTATCGCCGCAGCATGATCCACACCTGGGGCGCCGAAGTGATCCCCAGCCCGTCCGACACCACCAACGCCGGCCGCGCGTTCCTGGCCGCCGATCCCGACTCCACCGGTTCGCTCGGTATGGCCATCAGCGAGGCCGTCGAAGTCGCGGCTATGAACGAGGACACGCACTACTCGCTGGGTAGCGTGCTGAACCACGTCATGCATCACCAGACCGTCATCGGCCAAGAAGCCATGCAGCAGATCGCCGACGCCGGGGACTACCCAGACATCATCATCGGGTGCGCGGGCGGCGGCTCCAACTTCGCCGGCATCAGTTTCCCGTTCTTGGGCGCCAACATCCGCGAAGGCAAGACGAGCCGCATCATCGCGGTCGAGCCCGCGGCCTGCCCCAGTCTGACCAAAGGCATCTACGCCTACGACTTCGGCGACGTGGCCAAGTTGACCCCGTTGCTCAAGATGTACACTCTGGGCCACGATTTCGTGCCGGCCGGTATCCACGCGGGCGGCCTGCGCTACCACGCCATGTCGCCCATGGTCTCGCACGCCCTGCACCTGGGCCTGATCGAGGCCGAGGCCTACACGCAGAACGCCTGCTTCCAGGCCGGCGTGCAGTTCGCGCGCACCGAGGGCATCATCCCGGCTCCCGAGAGCTCCCATGCTCTGGCCAGCGTGGTCAACGCCGCCGATCAGTGCAAGCAGTCGGGCGAAGCTAAGACTATCCTGTTCAACCTGAGCGGGCACGGTCACTTCGACATGGCCGCCTACGACAACTACCTGGCCGGCAACCTCGTGGACTACGCGTATCCGGAAGAGAAGGTGCGCGAAGCCCAGGCGCACCTGCCCCAGGTGGGATAACTCGATCCGAAGCCGGCTTCGCCGGCGCGGAAGGTTCCACGCAGCGTCTCAGAGACCCCCGGCCAACCGGCCGGGGGTCTCTGCTATGTGTGGTCCGAACGGTGGAGGGGCCGCAAGTGAGGCCGGAGGCCGACTCCGGATCAGCTCCCTCAGTCCTGGATGGCTTGGAGGTCCAAGAGGGCGGAGAGTTGGCGCGCGTTTCTCGGGGCGTAGTCCCCGTAACAGTTGTTGAAGAGCACGTAGGTGGTTTCGGCTTCCTCCGCCAGCCGTCTGATGGGTGCGGTCCACTCCGCGAGTTCTGCTTCGGAGTACAGATACCTGAAGCGGTCGGCCGCCGAGCCGACCTTGGCGTTCCAGGTGGCGGCGTTGCGCCCGTGGAAACGGACGTAGGCGGTGGCAGCCGTTGCGGCCGCGATCGGGGGGAGGACGGTGGGCGAGTCGAGCCGGGGTTCATCCACGCACACGTAGGTAAGATCGTTCTCGTTCAGGAATGCCAGCGTGCGGGCCAGTTCCTCATCGAGCACCCATGAGACGTGCCGGAACTCTACGGCCACCCGGTCGGGGGCGAGCAGCCGGGCCGCGCGCAGTATGTACTCCCGGTTGCGGGGCTCGGCGGTGAAGTAGGGAGGGAACTGCAAGAGGATGAGCCCTAGTTTGCCCGCCTTACGTAGAGGCGTCAGCGCCTTTGTGAACCACGAGAACACCGTCTCGCGCAGCTCGACGGAAGGGCGCACGACCCTGCCGTAACGGTCGAGTTCGAGAGTGTAGGCGCTCCGCAGAGCGGGGGGCAATTGCTCGGGCTTGATGCCGTGGCGGGTGAGCATGCCGAAGGCTTTGATGTGGAAGGTGAACCCCGGTGGCGTGCGTTCCGCCCACAACTCGGAGTTTCGCTCCGAAGGCAGGCCGTAATAGGTGGAGTCCACCTCCACCGTGTCGAAACGCTCCGCGTAGTATCGCAGTCGAGCCTCCGCCGACTTCACGTTGGGAGGGTACCAGGCGGCCACCATGGTGCGATCGGTCCAGGAGCAGGTGCCCATCCGTATGTGAGTCATGGAGCCTCCGGCCGCGATTCGCCCGGGTCGACAGTCCAATCATCGGGCACGCCGGGTCGAACGCCCTGAAGCACGAAAAGGCCGCCGCCCATGAGAGCGACAAGAGAGGCCAACGCCAACCGTTGGTTTCCCGAGATGGACGAGACCGCTCCGAAAAGCAGGGGTCCGATGATGGCGGAGATGCGGCCCGCTACGGCGTAGAAGCCGAAGAACTCGCCCTGCCGGTCTCTGGGCGCGAGCAGAGACATCATGCTGCGGCTTACGGTGAAGATGGCCCCGGTGGCGACCCCGGCGAGAAGGGCCATTAGCACCAGAGTCGAGTATCCTTGGGCCTGTACCCCGATCACGAGGATGACGATCCACAGCAGAAGCACCCCTGTGATGGTGGGCTTAGGGCCATAGCGATCGGCCACCCGTCCGAGCACCAACGATCCGGGTATGGCCGTGAGCTGGGAGACGAGGAAGAGGCTGAGGATCCGCGGAAGCGTGAGCCCCAACGTGTCGGTGGCGTAGATGCCTATGAACGCAAGTAGTGTGGTGATGGCGTCCATATAGAGCAGGTACGCGACGAGGAAGCGGAAGGGCGCCTGATTACGCCTTAGATGAGTGAGGTCCTCTCGCAGGCGACGGAAGGTGCCTGGTGCACGCGACGCCTTCTCCCTCGGGGGGCGCGGGGCGTCTCTGAGAATGGCGAAGGTGGGGATGCTGAACAGCGCGAAGAAGACCGCCACCGCCACGAAAAGCAGGCGGACGTTGCCGAGGTTGGCCTCCTCGAAACCGTTCCAAAAGAAAGGCAGCGCCGCCAACAGCGAGATGAAAGCGCCTACGTAGCCCAATGAGGAACCGAGTCCCGAGGCAAAACCCAACTCTTCCTCCCGCGCCACTTCGGGTAGAAAGGCATTATAGAAGGCCTGCCCTCCCTGGAAACCTATGTTGGCGATGGCGTAAAGGAGCAGGCCCCAGAGGATCATGCCCTCGCGGACAGTGCCGAGCAAGGCGGTGGCCGCTATGGTGATGGCGGTGTAGACGAGCAGGAGGCGGCGCTTAGCGCCGGCTCCGTCGGCGTAGGCTCCCATGTATGGGGCGGTCAGTGCCACGATTATCATGGAGATCGACCCGGTGGCGCCCCAGAGGAAGTCGCCGGCGCGCGCGCCGGCGGCTACGACCTCCTTGAAGTAGGTGGAGAAACCGATGGTGGCCACCAGCACCACGTAAGGGGTGTTGGCGAAATCGTACGCCGCCCACGCGAGGATCTTCCGGTCCCGGTACCAGGCGGGCGGTGACATGTGTGGGCCGGGCGGCGTTCCGCCCAGGGCGGCGTTGCCCCCGCCCCCGGGCGTGGCGGCGACGGCGACTCCGGGCGCACCGGTCGAGGATCTCCTGGCGGGTGTTCCCATTCCCCCTCAGTCGAAGACGGCCGGTCCATTGTATTCTCACACGGCGTGGACTCACAGTTGGGGGATGTAGATCGTGAGGGAGGCGGGTCATGGCGGACGAGCATGAGAAACGCAGAGTCGGCGGGGCGCGGGGCGGCGTGCCTCCACCTCCAGTCGTCTTCCTGACGCGGACCATACCTGAACCGGGTCCTACGCTGCTGCGCTCGCTGTTCCTTGTTCGGGGCGGCGCGGACGACCGTGACGTCAGCCGCGACGAGCTGATGTCTGGGGTCGCCGGAGCGGACGCCCTCCTTTGCACGTTGCGCGAACGGGTGGACGCCGGGGTCCTCGATGCGGCGGGCTCGTCCCTTCTCGTCGTGTCGAATATGGCCGTAGGCTACGACAACATCGACGTGGCTGCCGCGACGGAGCGGGGCGTCTTGGTCACGAACACCCCGGGGGTGCTCACCGAAGCTACCGCCGACCTCGCGTGGGCCCTTCTGCTCGCTGCGGCGCGAAGGGTGCCGGAGGGCGACCGCCTCGTTCGCTCGGGTGCGTTCGGCGGATGGGCGCCGACGATGCTCCTCGGGCATGAGATGGCAGGCCGCACTCTCGGTATCGTGGGGATGGGACAGATCGGCCGCGCGGTCGCGCGCCGCTCCCTCGGTTTCAACATGCGCGTGCTCTACACCCGCCGGTCGGGGCCGCTGGATCCCGAAGAGCTGCCGTCCGGAGTCGTGGGGACGGAGGCGGAGGCTCTCATCGCACGCCCGGCGGGGGCGCGGCACGCGGCGGCGCCCCCGCCCGCTGTCTGGGAATATCGTCTCCAGCTGGATGATCTCCTGCGGGAGGCCGACATGGTGAGCGTCCACGTGCCTCTCTTGCCCGAGACGCGACACCTGTTGGGCCCCGAGAGGTTGGCGCTTCTCAAGCCGGGAGCGGTCCTGGTGAACACATCCCGCGGGCCGGTGATCGACGAGTCGGCGCTGGTCGAAGCACTCCGCTCCGGCGGGCTGGGAGCCGCGGGGCTTGACGTGTACGAAAACGAGCCGGCGGTGCATCCGGGTCTCCTCGCTCTTGAGAATACCGTCTTGCTTCCCCATCTCGGAAGCGCCACCGTGGAGACCCGGGGCCGCATGGCCGAACTTGCCGCCCTGAACGCGATCGCGGCCGTGAACGCGGATACCGTGCCGCACCTTGTGAACCCCGAGGCCCTCCGACGACGACGGAGAGCCGTTGGTCCGGAATGGGGGCCTCGGCTCGACGGTGGGGCGTCGCGCGACCAGGGCAGGTAGGCGGCGTGGCCCCGTTGGGGTACCATGGCCCGCGTGACCTCACCCCACCGCAGCGCCGAAGCGAGACCAGCCCATGCCCGGACTGAAGAGATCGAAGCCCAACCTGCGCATGTTGCGCTTGGTGGTGCTCGTGGTCGTGTTGGTCGTGATCGCGCTGGGGGTTCGGCAACTCGCCTGCGCCGGCGATTCCGCCGGCGTCCAGGGGCCCGACAGCGGGTCGGTCAGCACCGTGAGCGAAGGGAGCGAGATCACCGTATCGGTGGGTGAGCCCATCTCCGCCGGAGGTCTGACTCTCGTGGTCACCAGCCTCACGGCCGTGGCGGTGCCGACGGGTCCCCGCTATCCGATGGCTGAGACGCAGACCAGAAGCCTCCGCGCCGGCGAAGCGTACTACCAGGCCTTTGCCCGCGCCGAGAACACAGGTACGGACGCCGCGCGCGTCGATCCCCAAGACTTCTCCCTGGACGCAGATGGGGTGCTCGTGGGGCCCGAGCCGTCACTGACCGGGCCCGGAGCGAGGAGTCTGCTTCAAGGTGCCAGCTTCGATTTCATCCTGACCTTCGTCGGCCCCGAAGGGCTCGACCCGCGACTCGTCTATCGGGCGAGGACCGGCGGCACGGTGATCATCGAAGGCGATGTGGCTCCCGACGCCTTCAAGCCGCAGGCCGCCGACGGCGTCTCCACGACTTCCCTGGCGTGGCCCCCGCAGATCCGCTTGGCGGCCTCGGGCACCTGGGCGTCGGCGTGATCCGGGGGCGCTCTCTCTGGATCGTCGTGGTCGCGGCGCTGGTGGCCGGCGTCCTCGCCTACTTCTTCTACTTCTGGTGGTCGTCGCCGCTGCTGGACGGGAGCCGCATCGACTCGTTCTCTTACGGCGCCCAGGGCGTCAACCTCCGCGAGCTCGATGTGCATACGCGCGCCGAAGACGGTGGCCGGCTTGACGAAATCGTACGCCTGGTGAACGAAGCCCGCCTGTCTTCTTCCAAGGTGGAACGCAGGGACGGATACCCGATGGTTGTCCTCTTCCGCCGTGACGGCCTGCAGTTCTATCTGACGGCGGGCGACGATGATCATGTGGGCATCTCGGAAGGTGACGCAAGCTACCTGGGGTCACTCGAGTCGGCCGACTTGGCTGGATTCATCGCAGGCCTCACGGCCGGATCGGGCGGCTCGTGAGGGTTGGCGGGGGAGCAACCACCGTCTATGATAAGTTCCCCGGCGGGCCGGTCGCGGGAAAGGAGCGTACCGAATATGTTCAGTAGAATCGATCATCTGGGCGTGGCTGTAGCCGACCTCGACGTCGCGCTCGCCCTTTACGAAAGCAGCTTCGGTCTACAGGTGCACCATCGAGAAGTGATCGAGGATCAGGGCGTCGAAGCTGTGGCTCTTCAGATCGGAGAGACCAGCATCGAACTTCTCCGCCCCACCAGGGACGACTCACCGATCGCCCGTTTCCTGGCCGAGAAGGGGCCCGGCATCCATCACATCGCGTACTCCGTCGACGACATCGAAAGTACACTCGCCCGCCTGAAGGATCAGGGAGTCCGATTGGTCGACGAAACCCCGCGCGTCGGCTTGGGCGGTTCGAAGATCGCCTTCGTGCACCCGAAGAGTACGTTCGGAGTGCTGTCGGAAATCGTGCAGCGGAGCTGAATAAGTAGCTGACGAACCGCGGGACGGGAGGTGTCGAAGTGGCTGAGAAGGAGTCTGGTGAGGCGGGCCCCGATATCCGTATGACCGACTCGGGTGTGGAACTGCGGCCCGGGTATTCGTGGCACGACACTGCCGAGAAAGACTGGGAGGGCGACCTGGGGCCGACGGGGAGCTTTCCCTTTACCCGCGGCGTCTACCCCAGCATGTACCGGGGGCGACTCTGGACCATGCGTCAGTACGCCGGCTTCGCCTCGGCGGAGGCATCTAACCGGCGCTACCAGTACCTTCTGGAGCGGGGCCAGACGGGCCTCTCGGTCGCTTTTGACCTGCCCACGCAGATGGGCTACGACTCCGACCACCCGCTGTCCGAGGGTGAGGTAGGCAAGGTCGGTGTGGCCATCGACTCGCTGCGCGACATGGAGGCTCTGTTCGAGGGTATCCCCTTGGACAAGGTCTCCACCTCGATGACCATAAACTCCCCGGCCGCCATCCTGCTCCTGATGTACGAGCTGGTGGCCGAGAAACAGGGCGCCGACACGAAGCAGCTGCGGGGCACCATCCAGAACGACGTGCTCAAGGAGTACGTGGCCCGCGGCACCTACATCTTTCCGCCGGCGCCCTCGATGCGCATCATCACCGACATCTTCGCCTACTGCCAAGAGAACCTGCCCAGATGGAACACCATCTCCATCTCCGGCTACCACATCAGGGAAGCCGGCTCGTCGGCGGCGGAAGAATTGGCTTTCACCCTCTCCAACGGCATCGCTTACGTGCAGGCGGCTATCGACGCCGGCTTGGAAGTCGACACCTTCGCGGGGCAACTCTCCTTTTTCTTCAACGCACACAACAACCTGCTGGAAGAGGTCGCCAAGTACCGCGCCGCCCGCCGCATGTGGGCGCGCATCATGAGTGACCGCTTCGGAGCTGTGGACCCGAAGAGCCAGATGCTGCGCTTTCACACGCAGACAGCGGGTTCTACGCTTACCGCCCAGCAGCCGCACAACAACATAGTGCGGGTGGCCTTGCAGGCGCTTGCGGCAGTACTCGGCGGGACCCAGTCCCTGCATACGAATTCGTTCGACGAGGCGCTCGCGCTGCCGTCGGACGAGTCAGTGGCTATCGCTCTCCGCACGCAGCAGATCATCGGCTACGAATCGGGATTGGCCGACATACCGGATCCATTGGCCGGCTCCTTCGCCGTGGAGACCCTCACCGACGACCTCGAGGCCAAGGCCCGGGAGCTGATGGACGAAGTGGACCGCCTGGGCGGCTCGGTCAAAGCCATCGAGCAGGGCTTCATGCAGAGGGCGATCGAGGATTCGGCGTACGAGTACCAGAAGGCGATCGAACGCGGAGACCGTGTCGTTGTGGGCCTCAACAAGTTCTCGACCGGTGAGAAGCCGCGTTTCAACCTTCACCGAGTGGATCCCACCGTGCAGCAGCAGCAAGAGGAGCGTCTGACCCAGCTGCGTGCCGAGCGTGACGAGGCGGGCGTGAGCGAAGCGCTCGAGGCTGTGCGCCGCGCCGCGCGCTCGTCGGACAACCTGCTCTACTCGATGAAGGAAGCCCTACGACTCTACGCGACCCTGGGGGAGATCACCGGGGTGCTGCGGCGGGAGTTCGGCGAGTTCAAGGGCACGGGAGCATTGCACCTGTAAGGCGGCGACGGAAACGGGGCATCTCGCATGGATCTGCATGAGTATCAGGGCAAGGAACTGTTCGCCTCGGTGGGATTGACGGTCCCGCGGGGGGCGGTGGCCGGCACGCCCGTGGACGCCGAGAAAGTGGCCGCGGAGCTGGGTGGGCGGGTCGTGGTCAAGGCTCAGGTGCACGTAGGCGGCCGCGGCAAGGCCGGCGGTGTCAAGTTGGCCGACACCCCGGCGCAGGCCAGGCAGGTGGCCGAGGAGATCATCGGCATGGACATCCGCGGGCACCACGTCCATCGGGTCCTTGTCGAGGAGGCTTCGGAGATCGCCCGGGAACTCTACGCCGCACTCGTACTCGACCGCGGCGCGAAACAGGTGCTGGGCATGCTCTCGGGCATCGGCGGCATGGACATCGAGTTGGTCGCCCGCGACCACCCCGAAGCCTTGGCTCGAGTATGGGTGGATCCGCTCGCAGGGTGGAGCGACTATCACGGCCGGCGCCTCTGCTTTGGGGCCGGGCTGGGCGCGGACATGGTGCGCCCCGTCGGCGACGTCTTCGCCCGCCTCTGGGACGCTTTCGTCCGCTACGAGGCCACCCTGGTGGAGGTCAACCCTTTGATCCTGACGGCCGACGGGCGGCTGGTGGCTCTGGACTCCAAGTTCTCGGTAGACAACAACAGTCTCTATCGTCACCCGGACGTTGCTGCCATGCGCGACATCGAGGCCGCCGACCCGCAGGAGCAGATGGCGGCCGAACGAGGCGTGACGTACGTCAAGCTCGACGGTGACATCGGTGTGCTCGGCAACGGGGCCGGGCTGGTCATGAGCACGCTGGACGTGGTGGCCGACGCCGGGGGCTCACCAGCGAATTTCCTTGACGTGGGAGGGGGCGCCAAGGCCGGAGAGATCGTGACCGCGCTCGAGGTGATCACCTCCGACCCCAAGGTGAAGGTCATCCTCTTTAACATCTTCGGCGGGATCACACGCTGCGATGAAGTGGCTCGGGGCGTGCTCGTAGCCATGGAGAGTATGGGCATCGAGATGCCCATCGTCGTGCGCCTCGACGGCACCAACGACGTCGAGGGGCGGCGGATCATCGACAGCGCCGGAGTGCCCACGCTGCACGTCGAGGCCACGATGCTCGAGGCGGCTCGGCGGGCGGTCGCTCTGGCTGCCGGAGAGGAGCGCTGATATGGCCATCCTGATCGATCGGAACAGCAAGATCGTCGTGCAAGGTTTGACGGGTCGCGAGGGGTCGTTCCACGCCCTGCGCAACCTCAAGTACGGGACCCAGGTCGTTGCGGGTGTCACTCCCGGAAAGGGGAGTCAGGACGTCGAAGGCATCCCCGTATTCGACACAGTGCGGGACGCCGTGGTCGATACCGGCGCCGACGTCTCTCTCATATTCGTTCCGCCGCGTTTCGCGGCCGACGCCATGTATGAGGCCATCGACTCGGGTGTGGGACTCATAGTGACGATCACCGAGGGCATACCTGTTCACGAGATGCTCAAGGTGTACAACTACCTCCGTGCGAAGGGTGTCTCCATGATCGGGCCGAACTGCCCAGGCGTCATCTCGCCGGGCAAGGCCAACGTGGGCATCATGCCCCCGCAGATCTTCTCCGAGGGCGGAGTCGGCCTGGTGAGTCGCTCCGGCACGCTCACCTACCAGATCGCCAATGAACTCACGCAGAAGGGGCTTGGTCAGTCGACGGCCGTGGGCATCGGCGGGGACCCTATTGTGGGCTCCAACTTCATCGACATCCTCGCCCGGTTCGAAGCCGATCCTCAGACCAAGATCATCGCGCTGGTGGGCGAGATCGGCGGTAACGAGGAGGAGTCGGCGGCCGAGTTCATCACCCAGAACGTGACCAAGCCGGTCGTCGCCTACATCGCCGGTTTCACCGCTCCGCCCGGTAAGCAGATGGGGCATGCGGGAGCCATCATCTCCGGATCAGCGGGCACCGCGCGCGCCAAGAAGGAGGCCCTCGAGGCCGTGGGCATCAGGGTGGGGGTGAACCCCACCGAGGTGGCGTCGCTCGTTGCGGAGGTGGCGGCTACCTGAGTGGGCGAGGGACGGGAGTTCAGTTCCCCTGTCCTTTCCAGGCCACCGCCCGCACCGGCGACCCGTCGGCGCCTTCCAGGCGCAGAGGGAGAAACGCGAATCGCGCTCGACCCGCTCCCAGGGAGTCCAGCGTACGCAGCATAGCGTCTGGTAGCATGATGGGCATCAGGGACGGGGTCGGAGGAGATCGATGAGCAAGAAGAAGCCGCCGGAACTCAGAGAGGCGCCGCCCGCCTTCGCATTCTTGGTGGACCGTGCCCTTGAGTTGGGGGCTACGGCGGCCGCCCTCATGCCCGCTGAGCAGGTGGTCGTGGATGAACGCGTGCG
>JBBRDB010000059.1:0-13218 GCA_038204345.1 Thermoleophilia bacterium
GTGCTCGAACCGGGACAGCCCATCGGGATCGAACACCTCTTGTGCTTCGACGAGTAGACTCCGCGACGGGCGCCTGAGCCGAACAGCGTCGCTGAGGACCACGAACTTGGCCTTCGACCTCGGCTCGGAAATCAGTCCACGCGCGTGCAGACGATCCATCGATACCTGAAAAGCGGAGCGAGACAGGTTGAAGCCATTGTTGGGCCGGCGGCCCTACTCGGTGAAGTAGTCCGTGTCGATCTTCTTGTCGATCTTGGAAACGTAGTCGCGGGCCTCTGACGAAAAGGACGACGTGGTGATCATGATGCCCTTCTTGGCGCGCTGACCCGAGACGATCCTCCTTGATGATGCCGTCGATACCTTCATCTCCGCTCCGTCCAATGGCCCGGCCCGCATCCTGACGACTACCGCCGTATCCCATCACTGTTGGGAATGCCTCCCCGATCATCTGGCTTCGCTGATGACCAACCGCACGCCCCCGAGGGCAAGATGGAAGTCCGTGGACCAACAGCTTGCCACGCCGCGTTCCTGCATCAGGTGAAGGCCCACCGCGTCCGTCATCGTAAGGTTCTGATCCGAGTAACGGCGCAACAGAACTCCTGCCCCCGTCTGTTCAGCAGGCCCGACCGAGGCGATCTTGAGCGGTGCCATGGACTCGATCATCGCGAGAAACTGGAGTGCACGAGTTCTATCGTAGCGCCGAAGGAACCACGCGTGTCCCTCCGCAACCACGAGCATCGTGGTCACCAGCGGCGGCGGCGCCGAGAAGAGACGGCGGAACAACGAGTGATACGAGTCGGACCGATCCACGAACGCGATCAGCGCGGAGGTGTCGACGTACGAGTCAGTCTTTGTGGCCATATACCACGTCGTCGATCTTCCGGCTGGACTCGGGATCGCCTGTCTCGACCATCCCCGCGTAGTGCATCCAGGGACTCGTCTCGTCGACCGGCAGAGCGCTGCGAAGAGCGCGACGGAAGAACTCCGCCAGCGAAACACCAAGGCGTGAGGCCTCACGCTTCGCAGCCAGGTACTCGTCTTGTGGAAGGCTGATCTGTGTTCGAATCATGATAACAGTCTACAACCTCGTGTTATCACCGGCAACACCGAGAATCGCCAGAACTCCATGCACGCGGGCAGGCGACAGAATCGACCATGGGATAATGCCGCAGGGGCTCGCGTGCCCAGCCGGCGGTGCGTCGGCGTAGGCGTCCGCCCCGTCCTACGACGCCTCCGCCAGCGCCTCCGCGAACTGACTGTTGTAGAGATCGTGGTAGAAACCGCGCCGTGCCAAGAGGTCCTCGTGGGTCCCCTTCTCCACGATGCGGCCTTCGTTCATGACGAGGATGACGTCGGCGCCCCGGATGGTCGAGAGCCGGTGAGCGATGACGAAGCTGGTGCGACCACGCAAAAGCTTGGACATGGCCTTCTGGATGAGCACCTCGGTGCGCGTGTCCACCGAACTCGTGGCCTCGTCCAAGATGAGGATCTGGGGGTCCACCAGGAAGGCGCGGGCGATGGTGTGCAGCTGGCGTTCCCCCTGCGACACGTGCGCGGAGTCGTCATCGAGCCGCGTGTCGTAGCCTTCGGTGAGCGTGCGCACGAAGTGATCCACGTGTGCCGCCTCGGCAGCCGCCAGGATCTCCTCCTCGGTGGCCCCGTCTTTCCCGTAAGCGATGTTCTCGCGGATGGTCCCGCCGAACAGCCAGGCGTCCTGCAGCACCATGCCGAAGAGCCGGCGCAGAGAGGCGCGCGTCATGTCTCGGGTGTCCACCCCATCGATGAAGATGCTCCCCTTGTCGAGCTCGTAGAAGCGCATGAGCAGATTGACCAGAGTGGTCTTGCCCGCTCCTGTGGGGCCCACGATCGCGACCGTCTGTCCGGGCTGCACCTCGAGGTCCAGGTCCTCGATGAGGGGAGTGTCGGGCAGATAGCGGAACGAGATCCCCTCGAGCCTGATATGGCCTTTCACCTCCGTGAGCACCACCGGAGCGATCACGTCGGGCGACTCTTCGGCTTCGTCGAGCAATTCAAAGACCCGCTCGGCCGAGGCGACCGCCGACTGGAGCACGTTGGCCACGCTGGCCGTCTGGGTGATGGGCTGGGTGAACTGCCGAGAGTACTGCACGAACGCCTGCACGTCGCCGAGTGACATCGTGCCGCTGGCCACGCGCAACCCTCCCAACACGGCGATCGCGACGTAGTTGAGGTTACCGATGAACATCATCGACGGCATGATGATGCCCGAGATGAACTGGGCCCTGAAGCTCGCTCGGTAGAGTTGATCGTTCTGTGCGTCGAACTCTTCGATCGCCTCCTTCTGACGACCGAAGACCTTGACGATATTGTGCCCGGTGAACATCTCCTCGACGTGACCGTTGAGGGTGCCTGTGCGCGCCCACTGCAGGGCGAACTGTTTCTGTGAACGCTTAGCGATCAGTATGGTCACGAAGACCGACAAGGGGACGGTGAACAGGGAGATCAAGGCGAGGAGAGGGCTGATCCAGAACATCATCGCCAGGACTCCCACCAGAGTGAGGACGGCGGTGATGATCTGCGTGAGTGTCTGCTGCAACGTCTGCTGGATGTTGTCGATGTCGTTCGTCACGCGGCTCAAAGTGTCCCCGCGGGCGTGGCTGTCGAAGTAGCGGAGGGGGAGCCGGCTGAGCTTCAAGTCGACCTCGCGCCGCAGACGGTAGACGACCTTTTGGACGACCCCGGCCATGATGTAGCTCTGCAACCAGAGGAACAAGGCGCCGAGCAGATAGAGCACCGCGACGATGACGAGCACCCTCCCGACCGCGCCCATGTCCACGCCCTTGCCGGGAGTGAGATCCATCCTGGAGAGCATGCTCGCCAGCTGGTCCTGACCCTGGGCCCGGAGCCCCGCAACCACCTGCTCCTTGGTCGTCCCGGCGGGCAGGTTGCCGCTGATGAAACCTTCGAAGATGAGGTTGGTGGCGCGGGCCAGGACTTTGGGCGCCACCACCGTCAGGGCCACGCTGAGCAGGGCGAGCGACCCGATGATGCTGAGCTTCAGCGCGTCGGGTCGCAGCCTACCGGCGAGACGCTTGAAGGAACCCTTGAAGTCCTTCGCCTTCTCTCCGCTCCCCAGGAGCCCGGGAGGACCGAATCCCATGCCACCCCGGGGCGGCTTCTTCGGCACCTCGTCGGCGGCGCTGTCGGACGGCGGCAGCCCAGGCAGGCCGGCCGCAGTTTTCGGTGGGCCGTCTCCGGGAGCCGCCTTACGGGTGCTCATGCCACTTCCTCGGCCGTCAACTGCGAGAAGACGATCTCGCGGTATGTCTCGCAGCTCTCCATGAGTTCCTCGTGCGTGCCGATCCCGGCTATGCCGCCGGCCTCGAGCACGACTATCTGTTCCGCGCCCATGATGCTGCTCACCCGCTGGGCCACGATTATGACGGCCGCTCCCGCGACCTCACGCTTGAGAGCCGCGCGCAGCATGGAGTCGGTCTTGAAATCGAGGGCTGAAAAACTGTCGTCGAACACGTAGATGTCGGGCTTCTTGACCAATGCGCGCGCGATGGCGAGCCGCTGGCGCTGTCCCCCAGACACGTTGCCGCCGCCCTGAGTCACGGGAGCGTCGAGTCCCTCAGGCATCCCGGCCACGAACTCTTTGGACTGAGCGATGTAGAGGGCGTGCCAGAGTTCCTCGTCTGTCGCGTCCTGGGCACCGAAGCGCAGGTTACTCGCGATGGTGCCGGCAAAGAGGAAGGCCTTCTGCGGGACGAACCCGATCCTTCCCCAGAGATCGTCCCTGTTCATGGTGCGGATGTCGCGGCCGTCGATCACGATGCTGCCGGCGGTGACGTCATAGAAGCGGGGGATGAGGCTGATGAGGGTGGACTTCCCGCTCCCCGTGCTGCCGACGATTGCCGTTGTCCGCCCGGGCGCCACCGAGAACGAGATATCCCTGAGGACGGGATGTTCGGCTCCCGGATATCGGAACTCCACATCCTTGAACTCGACGAGACCCCGGTGCCCTTTGTCGATGCTCACCACCGCAAGGGGCACCTCCGGATCGCGGATAGAAGATTCCACGTCGAGCACCTGCTGGATGCGATCGGCCGAGGCGGCCGCACGCGGGATCATGGCCAACATCATCGTCGCCATCAACACGGAGATCAGGATCTGCATGACGTAGGTGAGGAAGGCGGTGAGGTTACCGATGGGCATGGCGCCGCTCGCCACGCGCATGCCGCCGAAGTACATGATGGCGACGGTGGAAAAATTGAGGATGGCGAACAGCGACGGGAACATGAGCGCGAACAGACGCGTGACCCGCAGGCCCGTTTCAGTGAGGTCCAGGTTGGCCTCATCGAACCGCGCCTCCTCATACTCGCTGCGGGCGAACGCACGGATCACGCGCATGCCCGTGAGCACCTCGCGCGTCACCTGATTGATGCGATCGAGCTTGACCTGAATGGCACGGAAGAGAGGCACGGCCCTGACAATGATCAGCCCAAGCACCACGGCCATAACCGGCAGTATGACCACCAGCATGGCCGAAAGCGGGAGGTCCTGCCGCATCGCCATCACGACGCCCCCCAGCCCCATGAGAGGCGCACCGATCATCATGGTGAGTCCGATAGCCACCATCATCTGCACCTGCTGCACGTCGTTGGTAGTGCGGGTGATCAGTGAAGGGGTGCCGAACTGGTTGATCTCGTTCTGCGAGAAGCTCTCCACCCTGCGGAACAGCCCGCCGCGGACGTCGCGGCCGAACATCATTGCCACTTTCGAGCCCCAGTAGACCAGGACGACCGAGACGACGCCGAGAAGCAGCGTCACGAGGAGCATGAAACCGCCCATGCGCAGGATGTAGGCGGTATCACCTTTCGCCACGCCATTGTTGATGATCTTCGCGTTCAGGTCGGGGAGGTAGAGGTTGGCCAAGGCCTGAATCAGGGCCAATACCAAGACCAGGACGATCTGCCCACGATACGGTCTCAGGTGATCGGAGAGTAGACGTCTCATCGGCGTCTCATCGGCCAGGCCCACCGGAGGCATCGGGATCCGCTGCGCCCTCAAGGACCTCCAGCGTACGATCCGAAAGGCGATCGAGCAGGCGCCGAAGTTCGCTGCGATCTTCGGCGGATAAGGCGCCGATGGTCTGGTTGATGTGCTTGGCCCAGAGCGCGTGCAGCTCCCGTTCGCGACGCTGACCCTCCGGCGTGAGGAACACGCGAGTGAGACGCCGATCGTGTTCATCGGGCCGCCTCTCCACAGCTCCGGCCGCCTCTAACGCCTGGACCAGCTTGGTCACCCGAGGGCGCGAGAGATGAAGCATCGTTGCGAGATCCCGCTGGGTCACCCCAGAGTTATCGCTGAGGGCCCGCAGGCAGAAGGCCTCCCCATGATGCCCGCCCTCCTGCGACAGAGTCTTGAGCACCATGGCACGTTGCTGTTGTATCACCCTCCGGAAGGCATGGAACACCTGGAGGGTCAAGTCATCGACGCCCTCGAACTCCATGGCCACAGCGTGGAGAGTCTCACGGCTATGATTAACGATCGCGCACATCCCCCTCGGGTTTCGTTTCGTCCGAAACAGTTTTGCACGCAATCGTTTCCGTGGCAAGGGACCCGCGGCGAGTAGACCCGGCTTTCACCCTCGATGAGTGCGCACCGTGGTTACGGCTTGCGTCCCGGCCCGGGTCGCAAGGCGTGTCGAAGCCGGAGGCTCAACCCAACTGACGCGCCGCCGCCACCGCGAGTTCGTCGGCCCGTTCGTTCTCGGCATGGCCGTCGTGCCCGCGCACCCACAGGAAGCGCACGCGGTGGATGGCGCACAGATCCAGCAGTTCCTGCCACAGATCGGCGTTCTTAGCCGGATCCTTCTTGGTGCGCATCCAACCGTTCCGCCGCCAGCGTTCGGCCCAACCATCCTCGATGCCTTGCACCACGTAGCGGGAGTCGGAGGTGATCTCCACGTCGCACGGGTGCTTCAGCGCGCGCAAGGCCGCGATGCAGGCCTGCAACTCCATGCGGTTGTTGGTGGTGGCGTCTTCGCCGCCGGAGAGCTCCTTGCGGTGCTCACCGAATACCAGGATGGCTCCGTAGCCCCCGGGGCCCGGGTTACCCAGACAGGCGCCGTCGGTGAAGGCCCTGACGATCCGGGTGGGAGGCGAGGTGAGACCGTCGCGGCCTGTGGGGTCTGCGTGTCTGGAGGCATCGATCACCCGAACAGGGTAACAGAGGGCCGCCGATCGAGGCAGACTCGTGTCCACCTCGATCCGCGGCTCATCTCTCCACACGCCTCGCCTGCTCGCCCTCCGATGCGTGGCCCGGACTCAGGCTCCTAGGGGTGGCAGTCCCGCGTCGAGCCGCGCGTCGTTGATATGGATGGGCATACGCGTAGAGTTCAGCCGCGGCAGCGGGTCCAGGGACATGACCATGGCCCAGTTGACCAGGCGGTCGATCGAGTAGTGCCTGATGATGTCGAGTAGGTCTTCGAGTTGGGACACGTCGCCGCGCACGAAGGTGAACCGATCGGCGTGCTTTTCGATCGTGCGGAGGAACCAAGCCGGCGGAGGGTTCACGTCCATGGTCACGACCCGTTCCACCTCGGAATGACCCGGCGGCCCCTGCCGCCGAATGCTCATCAGCCTACCACGGCGGGTGTTTGCCGACGCTCCTTCCTCATGTGGCTCAGAAGCAGACCCAGCGCCACCAAGGGCCCCGCCGTAGACAAGGCGAAGACACCTCCGAGACCCAGCGGTCCGGCCAGGAGACCGCCACCCACGGATCCCACGGTGGTTCCCAGGTCGTAGGCGAAGAAGAAAAGCGCCGTGGCCGCTCCGATGCGCGCCACCGGCGTCCGGGTCACGAGCATGGCCTGCAGGCTGGGCTGCGCGGTACCGTACCCTATGCCGTAGATCACCGCAGAGAGGAGAAGCATCCAGGCGCTATGGGCCGAAGCCATGACCAGCAGCCCCCCGACCGCGAACGCCAGTCCGACTCCCACAGTCTGTGGGTATCCGAAGCGATCGGAGGCGCGGCCGGCCGCCGCCCGGGACAAGGTCAACACCACGGCGTACAGCGTGAACCAGGCCCCCACGCTCCCTATGCCCCTGTCGCGACCCAAGAGCGCGAGGAGGGCCAGGATCAGGCCGAAGCTGGTGATCAGCAAGAACATGAGGACCGAGGGGAACACGGCCGACCGCTCGAACATGGAGAGAACACGCGCCCGTACCCCCACGGTGCGCACGACAGCCGGGCGGGGCACCCGGACGATCATGGCCAACACCAGTGACACGCCCGTGAAGATGGCGGCCAGCCAAAAGAGGGCCGAGAACTGTCCGCGCCCGGCCAGCCACAGGCCGAGGGGAGGCGCTATGGCCAAAGGGAGGCCCATGGTCACCGCATAGAAGCCCATGCCCTCCCCCACTCGCGAGCGCGGCACCAGATCGGCGGCGATGGTGCCCCCGGCCGTGGTCGCAAAGCCGAACCCGAAGCCGTTCACCATGCGCAGGACGATGAGCACTCCGAGTGTCGCGGCCCACTCCTGCGCGAGGATGAGGCCGAGACAGAAGACCGTGCCGAGCACCAGGACCGCCCGGCGTCCGTAGGCATCCAACGCCCAACCGCTGAGGGGCCGCACGAACATGGCAGTCAAGGTGAACAGGCCGGTGACCAGGCCCGCTGCAGCCTCGTCCCCGCCGAGATGCACCACGTAGAGCGGCATGGGAGCAAGCAAGATGTGGAACCCCGTGTAAAAGGCCAGGCTGAGTCCCAGAAGCAGGATGAAGTCCCGAGTCCAGAGGGGAGGTCGTACGCCGAGTTCCGGCTGGGAGGAGCTGCGGTCGGTAGGGGGCGTCGACATCACAGCATTCTACCGCGCAGGTCCTCTACGATACGATACGGGCATCGAGCAAAGGAACGACCGGGGGAGGGAGGTCGGCGTGGGTGAAGGCGACGCGCGCGAGACGATGGATAGATGGGCGGTAGCGAAGGAACTCGCCATGGAGGTTTTCCGTGATCCGGGACCGGGCCATCTCAACTGTGCCCAAGCGGTAGTCAGATTCTCTGCCCACGGGCTGGGCGGCGACGCTGAATCCGTGACCTTGGCCCGCTACATGGGCGGAGGATCGGTGGGAATGGGCGAGATGTGCGGGGCCGTCGAAGGAGCCGTCCTCGGGCTCGGGCTGCGTGACTACCTCTCGCCGAAGGAACACCCCGCCGTCGACACGGCAGACAAGGGGTCACTCCAAGAGCTCATCCGAGACTTCAGAACCCTCTTCGGATCAGCCACCTGCCGCGGTCTCACCGGGCAGGATATAAGTTCGCCCGAAGGGTACGAGCGCTTCAAGGCCGATCCCATATCGCGGCGCTGCGACGACTATGTGGCCTGGGCGTACAACCGTTTGGGCTCAATCCTCGCGTAGGCGCAACCGCCGTCAGACGTGGGCTGATATCTCCCGGAGTTCTTGCGGTTGCCGGCAGTGCTCTTGCGCTGTTCTGGCCGGGCGCCTTCGCCTTCGGGCTGCCGGGGGTACTGGGTCCGTATTGGCAGGAGGCTTTCGGTGTGGGCCGCGGCGCCGTGGGCGCGATCATCTTCTTCATGCTGGCTTCTCTCGGCGTGTTCATGTTCCTGGTGGGCCGGTGGCAGGAGCGGCTGGGACCACGAGTGATGATCGCCATCGGCGGCGTCCTGGCCGGCCTAAGCGTGGTGGCGCTCCCCTTTGCCTCGAGCATCTCCCTTGTTTACGTGTGGGCTTTCGTCAGCGGCACCTCGTCGTCGTTCATCATGATCCCGGCCCTGACGGTGGTGCAGCGCTGGTATCCTCGGCGCCGGGGGCTCGTGTCGGGTGTGGTGAACCTGGTGTTCGGGTCGGCCGGCGCGATCACGTCACCCCTGTTCGCGGTGGCGCTGAGTACGCTCGGCTATCGAATGATGAGCGTGATCGCCGGAGCCCTAGCACTTGTGGTCGGGCTGGCCGCATCCCGGTTGGTAACCCTACCGACAGCGGAGGACGCACATCGGGCGACCGCGTCCTCCGTCCGTGAGATCGCTGATGTCCGGCTGCGCAGCGGCGGTAGCCAGCCGTCCGACCTGACACTGCCCTCGCCCTCTCTCACCGTGGGCCAGAGCCTGCGCACCCGTAACTTCTGGATCATCTGGCTCGTCTGGGCCCTGCAGGGAGCGGCGGGCGTAGCCATGGTCTCACTGTCTGTTAGCTTTGGCGTTTCCAGGGGTTTCGAGTTCGAGTCGGCCGTGGTGATCCTCACCGCCTTCAACGTGACCAACGGTCTAAGCCGCATCCTCACGGGCTACTTCTCCGACCGCATACACCGCGAAAGGACTATGGGGGTGACGTTCGCGGCTGCCGGGCTCGCCTACTTCCTGCTCCCGCACGCGGGCTCACTGGCGACCATCGCAGTTTTGGCCGCCTTCGTGGGGTTCGGCTTCGGCACTCTGTTCGCGGTTTCGGCTCCGCTGGCAGTGGAGTGCTTCGGTATCGGACACTTCGGCGCGATCTACGGACTGATCTTCACGGCCTACGGGTTCGTAGCCGGGGCTTTGGGCCCCCTGCTCGGAGGGAGACTGGCCGATACCGCGGGCGGATACCCCCTGGTGTTCGGCTACCTCGGCACACTGTGTTTAGTGTCCGCGATCCTGATCCAATTCGTGAAGCCGCCCCAGGCGACTCCCGCCTAGCTAGCCACTCGCCGGGTCCCGTCGCCGGCCGCCAAGTTTCGCGGCCTCGGCAGCGGGGCACGAACGGCGCGGGCGATCTCTTCGCGCTCAGGCTCAATGTCTACCGCGATGAGCGGACTTGCCTGCCGCATCTTGGCCGCGCGCAGGATGTTCAGACCAACGCCGCCCTGCCCCACACGGCTACCGAGTCACCGGGGAGAACTTCGCTATGTTGGTTACCGTGCCCCAGCCCGTGGGGACGCCGGCCAACCTTTACACGAGCCTTACCGTCTTTCCACATGACGCACATAGAGGCTTGAGTAAATGGTCGGCGGCAAACACACCCTCCTCGGAAGGAAAAACCATGTCTGCATCATTCTCCAAGACGATATTCGTCGTCGTGGTCCTCGCTCTGGCCTTGGTCGGCCTGACGGCGGGCGCGGCGTTCGCGACTCCCCCGAATAGCGGGGCGGCGTTCGGTGAACTTGTCTCCACCATGGCTGCGGAGGGTCACCTCGGGACCGAGCACAACCCCGGGATGCATAAGGGCATCAACGGGTGGCGGGCAATGCACCCGATGCCGATGGCCCCGACCCAATAGCGGCCGGCGGCGCACCGCCGCATCCCGTTCCGGACCCTAGGGTTCGCGCTTTTGACAAGACCCCGGCACCTTGCGGCCGGGGTCTTGTCATTATTTTTCCGGAGTCCTGGGCCGCAGCCAAGTCCATCGGGAGGACTCTGTCTCCGTCGAACGTAGTGTCATGGTGGTACGTTAGTAGCGATGGCGGGCCGCGTCCACCCGGGCACCCACAGGAGGCCTCTTGACACGCATGCAGGCACAGTTCACCGGAGGGCAGGCGCGGTCACTGCGCTTCGCGGCAGTGCTCTTCTTCTTGGTGTTGGTCGCGGCGGCCGCGGCAGCCCCGGCCCGGGCCGCCTCCTTCCGCGACGTCCCGCCGAACCATCCGTACGCCGCCGCCATAGCCGAACTCTCTGCCCGCGGGATCATAGCGGGCTACACCGACGGCGACTTCCGTCCCGACGACCCCGTGCTGCGTCAACAGTTCGCGAAAATGATCGTGCTGGCGCTCGGCCTGCCCACCAGCGAGAACGATATATCCCCCTTCATCGACGTAGCCTCTTCCTCCGGCTCAGACCCCTTCTACCCCGACCACTATGTGGCCGTGGCGGCCGCGCACGGTATCACCAGAGGTATCTCGCCGGAGCTGTTCGGCCCGTGGCGTCGAATAGGTCGTGCGCAGCTCATCACCATGGTGGTGCGTGGTCTCGAGGCACAGTGGCCCGGGCGGTTGGCGTCGCCGCCGGCGGGCTACACGTCCACGTGGCCCGTGGGTTTCAGCGCCGAGCACGGTCAGAATGTGCGCGCCGCACAGTTCAACGGCCTGCTGACCGGACTGCCCCTGTCCACCCTGGAGGCGTGGGGGCCCGCGACTCGGGCTGAGGCCGCTCAGGTGCTCGGCAACCTTCAGGCGAGCGTGGCCACCGTCCCGGCCCCCCCGCGCGGGCCAGTGGTAGCCCTTCAACCCTCCCATCAGAATGACACGGGCGACGCGGGCTGGCACGAGTACATCATCTGCGGCGACATCGCCCAGCGCACTATCGCCCTGCTCGCGGGCTCGCCGGTCCAGACCGTCCTCGCCTGGGAAACCGGAATGGGCCTAACAGGTTCCAACAACGACGGTTCGAATGCACGCGCCTTCGACTCCGAGATCGCAAAGGCCAATGACGCCGGCGCGGACTACTTCGTCTCCATACACAACGACGGCGGCGCCCCGAGCGGCGTGCTCGGCATGTATTTCACCGACGATGCTCGGTCGGCGGCGATCGCGGAGGCGCTGGCCCGAAGCATCAGCCGGGAGACAGGCCTGCCCTACCACGGTATCCGCGGCCGCTCTCTGTACAGCCTGGACCCGGGGCGGAACCACGCCCCCGTGCGCGTGCTCCTCGAGATCGGCGACAACGTCCGGGACCGGAGCTTTCTGGAGGATCCGGCGGGGCGGCAGAGGATCGCCGCGGCCCTCGCAGCGGAACTCAGCCTGCTGCCCGTGCTGGAATAGCCCGCGGCCACAGTCGCCAACGGCAGTCACCAGCTGATCGCCGCGCCGGGCGACCGGAGCGCGGACCCGGCCCCGACGAGACGCGCCGCCGGGTGAGGCGGCCGCCAAGCGCAGCGGTTTCTCGACGCAACTCCATGGGCAGACCTGGTGCATATCCATCAGACAGTCAACCAGGGAGGCGCCAGACATGGCGATCGCCACGACCAACCCCGCGACCGGACAGGTGGAGAAGACGTTCGACCCCATCTCGGACGAAGAGCTCGAGTCCCGCATCGCGCGAGCGGCGCGGGCGTTCGCCGCGTACCGCACTACCACCTTCGGCCAGCGGGCCGCGTGGATGAACACCGCGGCCGACATCCTCGACGCGGAACGCGACGCCGTCGCGGCCATGATGACCACAGAGATGGGCAAGACCCTCTCGGCCGCCCGTGCTGAGGTACAGAAGTGCGCAAAGGCCTGCCGCTTCTACGCGGCCCGGGCCGGGGAGTTCCTCGCCGACGAGCCCGCAGACCCCTCAGCGGTGCACGCCCAGCAGGCGTTCGTCCGCTACCAGCCGCTGGGACCGGTGCTCGCGGTGATGCCTTGGAACTTCCCGCTGTGGCAGGTTATCCGCTTCGCCGCGCCCGCTTTGATGGCCGCCAACGTGGGTCTGCTCAAGCACTCTTCGAACGTGCCGCAGACCGCGCTCTTCCTCGAGGACTTGTTCCTCAGGGCCGGCTTCCCGAGTGGCACCTTCCAGACTCTGCTCATCGACTCAGCCAACGTGGAGCGCGTGCTGCGCGACCCTCGTGTGCGCGCCGCCACCCTCACCGGGAGTGAACCCGCGGGGCGCTCGGTGGGCGCGATCGCAGGCAGCGAGGTGAAGCCGAGCGTCCTCGAACTCGGGGGGAGTGATCCGTTCATCGTCATGCCCTCGGCCAACCTGGACCGAGCCGCCGAGGTCGGTGTCACGTCACGGTGCCTCAACAACGGCCAGAGTTGCATCGCGGCCAAGCGCTTCATCGCGCACGAATCGATCGCGGACGACTTCGTGGGGCGCTTCGTCGAGCGCATGAGCGCGCTGAAGGTGGGCGATCCCCTGGATGCCTCCACCGACATAGGCCCTCTGGCCACGGCGGAGGCTCGAGAAGGCATCGAGGCGTTCGTCGCCGACGCCACGACAAGGGGCGCCACGGTGCTCTGCGGCGGCGAACGTCCGCCCGGGCCTGGGTGGTTCTATCCACCCACCGTGGTCTCCGGGGTCACGCAGGAGATGCGCATCTTCCGGGAGGAGGTCTTCGGTCCCGTGGCCTCCACGTTCCGCGTCGCCGACATCGACGAGGCCATCGCACTCGCCAACGCCACCACGTTCGGTCTGGGCTCGAACGCGTGGACAGCCGATCCTGTGGAGCAGGAACGCTTCATCCTCGAGCTCGATGCAGGCCAAGTTTTCATCAACGGAATGACCACGTCGTTCACGGAGCTGCCCTTCGGCGGGACCAA
>JBBRDB010000060.1:0-13094 GCA_038204345.1 Thermoleophilia bacterium
CCCAGCCGCGTCGGCCGCCGTCGTGGAATATGAGGGTCCAGCCGCGGATTCGCCTCAAGTCTACGAACGCCTGCGCTCATGGATCGAACGAGCCGGATACGAACCACAGGGCCCACCCCGCGAGATCTACCTCGCCGAGCCCGGCACATTGGCTGCGGGACTCATGCACGTGGAAGTGCAGCAGCCGCTTGCCGCCGTCACGGCTCCCGCGGGATGACTATCCACAGGACGAGGTAAGCAAGGGCGCCGCTGCCGCCCAGCAGGGTCGCGAGCACCCAAAGCACCCGTATGAGCGTGACGTCGAAATCGAGGTAGTCCGCCAGTCCGCCGCACACGCCGCCCAGCATCTTCTCCGTGCGTGACCTGTACAACCTCTTACCAGCCATGGATAGCTCCTTTCCCGCTACGGCTGCCCGATCTCCTCATAGGTGCGTTCAAAGTCACACTGCGGACAGGAGTAGAGCTTCTCTCCTGTCTCGGAATCGTGCACTTCCAGATCTATTTGACAACTCGGACAGATGCCCGCGGCCATCATGCATTCTGGAGACGTGCACAGGTAGGTGGACTCGCCCCCCGGTCCGCTGAGCACGACTTCTGCGGCGTGCTCGTCGCAGTTCTCGCAAAAGTGTATCTCGACCATCTTGTGGACCTCCTCTGAAGGGACCGTCACGACGAACCGTGGCGCCACAGGGCCCGGCGCACGGCTGACTAGATTCTAGTGTGCGATTCTACTCTGCTATCTGCTCCCGGTACATATCGCTCTTGTAGAACACGCAATCCTTGTTTTGGCAGGACCAGATGCGATACGTGTCACACTCTCCCGTCGACCGGCTTGCTCCGGTTCCGGTGCGCTCCTCTTCTTCGACCCGGTCTGCCATGGGCTTGCCGCACTCGATACACGTCTTGAGGGTGTTCGCCACCGCGTTCTCCAATCGTCTGAGGTCTCGCCGAGACCGCTCTCTCGGGAGCCCCGCCAACAATCGTCTGGCCCTCGCAAGGCCGCCACGATAGAATCGTCAGCGACGGTGCCGTTAACGGTGGTGCAGGTTCAGCGTCACCGCCCACCGGCATGCAGGCTACCAAACAGCGACCAAAGGCAGAAGCTCCTGATCCTCTCGGACTCGGACATCCTAGCCGCACTCGGGGCCGGAGACATCTCTCTCGAACCCTTCGAGCAGAGCATGCTTCAGCCGGCGAGCATCGATATCCGTGTAGATGCCCGCTTCAGGATCTTCTCTAACCACCTCTACACGTGCATCGACCCGCGGGAGCGCCAGGACGATCTCACCGAACTTGTTCAAATACCCGAGACCGGGGCTTTTGTGCTCCACCCCGGCGAGTTCGTGCTGGGATCGACGGTCGAGCGGGTCACGTTGGGGGCGGGCTACGTCGCCAGGTTGGAAGGGAAGAGTTCGCTGGGCCGCCTGGGCCTCATGTGCCACGCCACCGCCGGATGGATAGACCCGGGCTTCTCCGGTCACATCACACTGGAACTCTCCAACGTGGCCAACTTGCCTATCCGCATCTACCCGGGTATGCCCATCGGCCAGCTCTCGTTCGCGCGCCTCTCCTCGCCGGCCGCGCGACCGTACGGTTGCGAGGCCATGGAGAGCAAGTACCAAGGTCAAGAAGGGCCCACGGAATCGCGCATGTGGAAGTCGTTCGGGACCGGTGTCGAGGGCTGAACCATCGTGCTCGTCGTTGGGAGTGAATCGTGACTCTGGACGCAAAGGATCTCACCGCGCGCGTGACGCGCATCGCTCAGCAACTGGGCGCGTACCGCGTGGGGATAGCTTCGCTCGAAGACGATGCCGTCTCGGCCGCGGTGCGCGCGCAGGGAGACGAGGAGCTGGCCGCCTTCCCACGCGCCGTATCTATCGCCTTCCGCCTCCAGGACACGGTGGTGGACCGCCTTCCAGGGGAACACACAGTGCCCCTGGTGGCCAAGACATACGGCTTCCATATCTACACGGTGGTAAACGGGCTGCTCGACCAGGCGGCGACGCTGGTGGCGGCCGCCCTGCAGGATGCCGGTCGCGCCGCCATGTCCATCCCCACCTCCCTCACGGTCGACGCGGCCGGCTATCGGGGCCCCCTCTCGCACAAACTGGTGGCCCGTATGGCCGGGCTCGGTTGGATCGGGAGGAGCTGCCTGCTCGTGACTCCGGAGGCCGGCCCCCGCGTGCGCCTCGTGACGGTACTCACGGACGCCCCGCTCGCGCCGGACGCCCCCCTTGCGCGCGATTGCGGGGCCTGCACGCTCTGCGTAGACGCCTGTCCCGCCCGAGCTTTCACCGGTCGGCCGTTCGATCCGACGGAACCCATCGAGTCGCGCATGGACGTCGCGGCATGCAGGCGCTACCGAGAAGAGGCCAAGCGGGAGAGCGGCACCGAGATCTGCGGCGTGTGCGTGGCGGTCTGCCCCCACGGCCGGCGGGGACGGATCTAGGACGTCAACCCCATCGACCTGACGGACTCCGCCGTCGGGAGCCCCGGATACCGGCATCTGCGGGTCCCGCGTGCCCCGCCGGACTCTGTGGTCAGGGGCCCGTGGCCCGCCGGACTCTGTGGTCAGGGGCCCGTGGCCGGGCCCGTGGCGGGCAGCGTGAAGGACACGGTGGTCCCACGCCCGAGGGCGCTCCCGATGGTCATGGATCCGCCCATCTGCTCCACCAGGCTGCGTGCAACCGCCAGCCCGATGCCCAGGCCGCCTCCGCCCGTCGACCGCGACTTGTCCGCGCGGTAGAAGCGCTCGAAGACGTGGGGGAGATCATCGGCCGGGATGCCGATGCCGCTGTCTTCTATCTCAAAAAGCACGTGTTCGGCGGCGGACGAACCCCGCGGAGCCTCCTTTGAGGCAACGGGAGCGGGTGACACGCGCAGGCTGACCTGTCCGCCCGGCGGCGTGTACTTGAACGAATTACCCACGATGTTGAGCAACACCTGCAGCAGGCGGTCTTCGTCCGCCCTGACGGGTGGCGTCCGTGGTTCCACGACGACGCTCAGCGCGAGTGGCTTCTGCTCGAATTGGGGGCGCACGCGGTCGGCCACACCTTCGAGGATGGCAGCCACGTCCAGATCGACCGGGGCGATGCGCTCGGCCCCGGCTTCGATGCGTGACAGGTTCTCGATGTCGGCCACCAAACGAGACAGGCGCGCCGCTTCTCGGTGCACCAACTGATACGTCGCGGGCTCCTCAGAGATGACCCCGTCGAGCAGCCCTTCCATGTAGCCTTGGATGCTCGTCAGCGGCGTCCGCAGCTCGTGCGAGATGGTGGCCAGGAGTTCTCGCCTCACGTGTTCGGTCGCCTCCAGCCGCGAGGCCATCTCGTTGAACGCGTCTGCGAACTCTCCGATCTCGTCGTCGGCAGGGTGGGCAACACGTTGTCCGTACTCCCCCGCTGCGATCCGCCGGGCGGCGGCGGCCATCTCGCCGATCGTCCCGGTGATGACGCCTGACAGGACGTAGCTGGCCGCCGCCGCGACTACGACCGCGGCCAGGGCTCCCCACAGCAGCGCTTCGCTCACTCCGCGCGCCACGGCCGTTTCCAGGTCGCCCATCATCCCGCCCATCATCCCGCCCATACCGGCGCCCATGTGTGAGGACACGGCCCCCACCGCCATGCCACGGACCAGTGCGGCCACCACGATCACGACCACTGCGATCATTCCGAGAAAGGCAAAGAACAGCTTCGTACGGAGCTTCATGCCTCGGGCACCTGGAACTTGTAGCCGACGCCGCGTACGGTACGGATAAAACGAGGTTGGGAGGAATCGTCGCCGATCTTCTTACGGAGATTCGCCACGTGCACGTCCACGACGCGCGAGTCGCCCAGGTGGTCGTAGCCCCAGACGCGCTCGAGCAGTTGCTCACGGGAGTACACCCAGCCGGGATGGTCGGCGAGGGCGCGCAAGAGGTCGAACTCGATGGCCGTGAGCTCGACGGGGGTCCCGTCGATGCTCACCATGCGGCTACGCTCGTCCATGACCAGCGGTCCTCGTACCAGGGGTGCGGCATCGTCGTCGGTGCCGAGACCGGCGCGCCGCAGCACCGCGCGCACCCGGGCCACCAATACCTTGGGGCTGAACGGCTTCACCAGGTAATCGTCGGCTCCGGCCTCGAAACCCCGCAGGACGTCGTCTTCCTCGCCGCGGGCGGTGAGCATGATCACCGGCACTCCGACGGAGTCTTTCAACCGCCGGGCGACCTGGAGTCCGCCCGGACCGGGGAGCATGAGATCAAGGATGAGCAGGTCGGGCGCCGCGGTCTCGACCGACCTGATGGCGGCGTTGCCGTCGGCTGCCTGGGCGACGTCGTAGCCCTCTCGCTCAAGATAGGCGGCCACCAGGCGGCGAACGTTGTCGTCGTCGTCGACGACCAGAATGCGTATCGGTGCCGCCATGCCTCCTCCGAAGCCGCAGACGCGACCCTCTTTCGGCCTACCGAGGCTCCGCCAGGCGGCGGCCGATGTCCTCGGCTATCTCCTTGGCGGACGGATGATCGAAGATCTCACCTTTGGCGTCCACCCCCGGGCAGAGGAGATCCCCGACTGGCTGCACGTCGAGCACGTGCCAGAAGTAGCTGACAACCTGCCTCGCTCCGTCGAAGACTGTCTTGTAGGTGGTGCCGGCGCACGAGAGGAAGGCGCCCCGACGCTCCATGGAACCCTCGGGGCGCACCGGTTGCTTCAGTATGTACTTAAGGGCCCAGAACGGCTGGCACCGGTCTACCATCGCCTTGGCCTGTGCGGCCAGGCCCATGGAGAAGATCGGAGCAGCTAGAACGATGCTGTCCGCCGACCGGAGGTGAGGGAAGATGGCGTCCATGCCGTCGTCCACGATGCACTGGCCCGTGTCAGCGCAGCCGTCGCAGGCTATACAGCATCCCACATCCAGCTCACGCAGACGGAACTTCACGACTTCGGCACCCGCCGCCTCGGCGGCGGCCAGGGTCCAGTCGAGAAGCGTCTCCGTGTTGCCCTTTCTCCGGGGACTACCCGCGAGACCGAGGACGGTCACAGCCATACGATCATCACCTGGCGATGCGGGCTTTGAAGCCCACGTCGCCCTGAACGAGGTTGAAATCCGTGCCGCACACCGGGCACGTCACTAGATCGCCCACCACAGCACCCTTCGCCAACTGCATCTCGTGACGGCACACCGGACACTGCACTCCCACGTACGCCGTCTTGTAAGTCACGTCGAACATCTGATGGAGCAGGTCGTCGGGGAGATCGGCCTTCTTCGTCCCCGCACGGATAGCCTGCTCGAGAGCCGCGGCCTCTGCCACGTTGCCCAGCAGCAGCGCCCCCACCAGAACGTCGTCCGACGAGAAGACCAACTTCTTGTAGAACTCTCCGTATGGATAATCGCCGCGCATCTCCGAATAACCCGAGCGGTAGGGAGCGATGGTGCGCCCCAGCGTCACGAGACTGAGACCGAGAACCTGCATGTTCAGAGTGTCTATGGAAACCGGCTCGTCTGCGCCGGCGCCACCCGCCATGAGCGCCCCGGCCGCCGCTCCCTGTCGCCAGGAACGCAGCCAGTTGAAATAGTTCTTGCCGGCGTCGACCGTCACGTCGCCGGCCACGAACACGTCGGCCCACGGACTAGCGAACCCGGCGCCCGGAACCAAGCCGGCACCGCCGTCGGGCAGAAAGCCGGTGGCGGGGGCGTATCCCGAGCAGAGGCCCAACACGTCGGCGCGCAGTACATCGCCATCAGCGAGGACGACCTCTCCGGCGCACCCGTCGGAGGAGCGCGCTGTGTCGACGGCCGCCCCGAAGACTACCCGCGCGCCGGCCGCGTGCAGACGACTCAGAGCTATGTCCGCGACGTCCTTGTCGAGGACCTCCGGCCAGAGGCCCTCAGTGGGGACAAGATAGGTGGTCGAAAACCCGGAACCGGTGAGGGCGCGCACCAACTCGAGAGCGACCATGCCGTTGCCGAACACCACTCCCGTCTTGTCGGCACCATCAAGGTCGCGGATCGCCCGAGCTTCGTCCAGGGTCTTGAAATGGTTGACGCCGGCGAGGTCGCCGCCCCGGAGCCCCGCCGAAGTGACGTCGCGTCCCGTGGCCACCAACAGCCGGTCGTAAGGGACCGAGCCTCCGTCGGCCAGCGCAAGCACGTGGGCATCGACATCCAGGCCCACGACTTTGGTCGAGAGCCGCAGATCAAGCCGGTTGTCGTCGTAGAAGGATGTCTTGCGGGCCCACATGCGCGCTTCACCGATGTCGCCGGAGGCGAAGTCCGCCAACTGGGGACGGCGATAGAACGGGTGCGGTTCTTCCGTGAGGATGGTCACGTCGGCCGACTCATCCGCGCGCCTGATCACTTCTGCGGCTCGTGTACCTGTGACACCGTTCCCGACGATCACGTACTTCGCCATCCCATGACTCCTTCCATACACCGTTCGCAGCCTTCGGCAGCAGCGGAGCCATTGTACCAGTAGACCCAAAGTGTCGCCCACGACCGGGGCTGGTCACTCCCGCGCTCGAGGTTACGTGCATATCCACGCACAAAACCCTTGTGCTGACGGTCACCATAGGCTAGACTAACCGCATGAAGGTGCCACGACTCACCACATCTCTCTCTCTGCCGGCCGACTCTCAACTGGATGTGCTCGCGGACGCGCTCGGCGATCCAACACGCCGGGGCATTTTCAAGTACGTGGCAGACTCTGCCGAGCCCGTCACGGCCGCGGATGTAGGAGCCACGTTCGGGGTGCACCGGACCGTCGCGCGGGCGCACCTCGAGAAGCTCACCGACACGGGCCTGCTCGTGTCGGATTTCCTGCACCGAGCCGAGGGCGGGCGACCCCCCAAGGTCTACCGGCGAAGCGATACGCGGCTCGATCTGCAGCAACCCGTGCGCCAGTACCAGATGTTGGCGGAACTTCTTCTGAACACTCTGGAACGGTTCGGAGAAGCCGGCGAGGTCCTGGTGGGCGAGATGGGGCGCGACTTCGGACATCAACTCGCCTCCACCGTGTCCAACCGCGGCTCGATCGAGGACCTGCTGGCGCCGCTCTCTCAGGCGGGGGCCGACATCCGCTTCGAGGTAGAGGCCGATCGCGTGACGGTGCACACCGGTAACTGCTTGTTCCGGGAGGTCGCCACCCGGCAGCCCCGCCTGGTGTGTCTCCTCGATAAGGCCATCGTGGCCGGTCTGCTCTCCAGCGGCGACCGCCCCTTCGCCCTGGCGGAGCACAAGCGTCGCGGCGAGCACGACGTATGCACTCTTGTCTTCGAAGCAGTCACAAACGGCGCCGGTGAGCGGCTCCGGTCAGAAGCGGCACAGATAGAAGCGGCACAGACGGATACGGGCAGCATCAACTCGGAGGACGAAGCATGATCATCACCAAGCAGAAGCCCATCGAAGAGATCTCGCAGATGCTCGAGAAGCACAAGAACATCTTCTTCGTAGGTTGCGGTCAGTGCTCCTCTCAGTGCCAAACCGGCGGTGAGTGGGAGGTCGAGGAGCTCGGCAAGATCCTCGAGGAAGACGGCCACCATACCGTTGGATCCTCGGTGGTCTACGCCCCGTGCCACGAACTAGACGTCAAACGCCATTTCCGCAAGCATAAGGAGCAGCTGGCCAAGGCCGACGCCGTCGTGGTCATGAGTTGCGGCGCCGGCGTGCAGTCCGTCGTCGAGGCCACCGATCTCCCGGTCTACCCGTCGAACGACAGCCTGTTCCTGGGTAACTCCCAGCGGCACATGAACTTCGAAGAGAAGTGTTCCACCTGCGGAGAGTGCATCCTTGACTGGACCGGCGGCATCTGCCCGGTGACCCGCTGCCCCAAGGGGTTGTTGAACGGCCCGTGCGGAGGCACAAACCACGGTAAGTGCGAAGTGGACAGCGAGAAGTCCTGCATCTGGGTCGAGATCTACAACCGCCTCGACTCGCTCGACGAGTTGGACAAGTTCCGCGAGATCCGCCCCCCGAAGAACCACTCGGCCATCCAACGCCCCGGCCTCATGCGTGGTGAGCGCTAAGACACGCCGGGAAACCTCACCAGAAGACACACCCAACAAGTAAGAAACGGAACCGGGGGCCGCACGGCCCCCGGTTCCGTTTCTTACTGAGTCCTCAGGCCTCCCAGGCCTTGATCCGGCGGGCGATCTCGCGCCCGTATTCTTCGCAGGCGGCGAGATCCGCGGTCGACGGCACGTACTTGAACTCGAGCGGATCGACCACCTCAAGCCCAAGCTCGCGCAGGCCGGCGTCCACCTGCTTGACGCCGCCGCCACCCCAGCCGAAAGAGCCGTAGGCGCCCGTCAGTCGCTGCTTGGGACGGAGTCCTTTGATGTAGGTCATGAACGCACCCACCGACGGCAACATGGTGTTGTTGAGCGTGGGAGTGCCCACGAAGAAGCCGCGGCAGACCTGGATAGCCTGAATAGCGTCCGCCAGCGGCGTCTTACTGAGCTTGATGACCGAGCAGGTGACTCCCTCTTGGGCCACACCGTCCTCGATGGCGCGTGTCATCTTCTCGGTCGAATGCCACATGGTGTCGAATATCAAGGCGACCGAGGGCTCCGCCTTGAAGGAACTCCAATCGACGTATGACTGGATGATGGCCTGCACGTCCTGCGGGCGCCGCCATATGACCCCGTGGCTGGGAGCTATGACATCCAGTTCCAGACCCATCTCACCCACCGTCTTCACCAGTTTCTGCACCTGGGCGCCGAAGGGCATGAGGATATTGGCGTAGTACTTAGCCGCCTCATCCATGGCCACAGCCAGACCGACCTCGTCGGCGAATCGCTTCGACGTGGCTAAGTGCTGCCCAAAGCCGTCGTTGGCCAAGAGCACCTTAGCCTCTTTAACATAGGTAAGCATGCTGTCCGGCCAATGGAGCATGGGGACTTCGAGGAAGGTGATCGTGTGGGTGCCGAGCTCGATCTCGTCCCCAGTGCCCACCACCTGGATATCCCACTCCTCGAATCCTTCCTCGGCATAAAGTATGGCCAGCGCGTCTTTCGCCCGTTTGGAGCAGAAGATCTTGACCGGTGAGATCTGCCGGATGAGTTCCGGGATCGCCCCGGAATGATCCATCTCCACGTGATTGATGACCAAATAGTCGATGTCCCGCGGATCGCAACAGCTGCTTATGCGTCGCAACACTTCCGAGCCGAAGCCCGTGCGGACCCCGTCGACCAAGGTGGTCTTCTGATCAGTGATCAAGTACGAGTTGTAGGTGGTGCCTCTTGGTGTCTCGTAACCGTGGAAGTCACGAACGTTCCAGTCGATCGCCCCCACCCACCATATGTTTTCCTTGAGTAGATACCGCTCCATGAAACACCTCGGATTCCATGCGCTCTACGTGGGACCGGCGGCCCGATGGGGGCCGCCGGTTCACAGTATACGCAACGCGGATGTGCGCTACACGCGAGAGATGCCGGCCCCCACTACCGTGGGGCGGCCGGCCCGCCCGCCTAGGGCGCGCCGGCCGCACAGTAGTACTCCGTCGTGAGATCGAAGTCGAGCTGGACGTCGCACTGATTGCAGAGGCAGCCGCGGCGCAGCACCGTGCTCCTGCTTGCACCTCGGGCACAGTAGAAGCCCTTCAACTCCTCCGGCTTGCTGGGGCACCTACCGCAGATACAGCGGGCGGCGTCTTCGAGCGTGTCGGGGACCACAGGCACAGTTGCCCTACGCGATGAACTCTTCGATGCGGTGCTTCGGCGCGGAGCAGACCACGCATGCATCGGGGGTTTCATGCTCGTAGGTCATCCCGCACACCTGGCATACGAAGAAGCGGCTCTCTTGAAGGTCCGCCATCTTCTCAGCGGCCTCTCGGAACATGTTCTCGTGGAATTTCTCGGCTGTGTTAGCCGCGAAGAACGAGAACCTCGCATCCTCGTTGTCTTCCTTCACGGCGATGTCCATGAACTCCGGATACATGGCGGTGTGCTCAAAGTTCTCGCCGCCGATCGAAGCCGCCAGGTTCGCGCTCGTATCCTTCAACTCACCCATCACCTTGAGGTGCTCATGGGCATGAACCGTCTCCGAAGCAGCCGCCACGCGAAAGCGCTTGGCGACCTGCGGCATCCCCTCCTCCTCGGCCTTCTTCGCAAAGGCCAGGTACTTCCGGTTCGCCTGGGATTCCCCGGCAAAAGCATCAGCTAGGTTCGTCATGGTGTCGGCCACAGATGACTCCTTTCGGTGCGTTCGAATCGCGACCCTCCCGTGCGGAGCCGGTCATCGAGAATTGACGCGGGCCCGATCTACGAGCCCGGTCCAGTCTAACAGAACGGGAGGACCCATCACTCCGCTCACGTGCGCGCACGCCGGCCCAGGATCAGCTGATTCGGAGAGCACTCCAGGTCGACGACATGCACGGCTTCGAATCCCGCCGCAGCGAACCAGGCACGGTACTGGTCCTCTCGCCACACGCCCCCCTCGGCGGTCGCCTGCAACATGTTGACGGCGAACATCGCTGCCCGCGGGCTCCGCCCCCACACGTAGTCGCGGACGCAGATCACGCCACCCGGGCGCAGCGCCTGGAACACCCTGAGGGTGAGTGCCTGGAGCGTCTCGGGCCCGTAGATGTGGTACACGTTGCCAAGGTAGGCCAGGTCGAAGGGGCCCGCCGGCAGAGAGACGGTGAAATCCCCGCCTTCCATGGCTATGCCCTCCGCACTCGGGCCCAGGAACTCACGGGCCTCGGGAAGCACATCGGGCCGGTCGAAGAGCGTGGCTCGGAGACCCCGGTCGGCGAAGGCGCGAGCCACATGCCCCACAGCGCCGCCAACGTCGATCATGTCCCTAGGCTCGCGCTGCCCGTCTCCTTCCCTCGCGTATGCGAGGCATCGTGTAACCACTTCCTCCGGCACGGCAGGGTCGCCCTCCCCCATCGTGCGCACGAAGGATCGGAGGCGCGCCGGCTCTTTGACGCGCGACCGACCGCGGTGACCGGCCACGATCTCCGGCAGACGCAACCACCCTTCGAACTTGTGGAATTGATGCAAGAGCGAGGAGCGTTCCAATTCCGGCGGTACCGGATCGCCCGGAGGCGGCTCGACGAGATGAAGGCGCCCCAGAGGGGTCAACCTGAACGATCCGTCTGCCTCCTCAGCGATGCCCACCGAAGTGAGCGCGTCAAGCAAGACCCGGCATGCGTGGACGTCGCCTCCCACAGTCGCCGCAACCTGATCCGCAGTGCGCCCCCCCGGCACGTCTATGGCATCTACGAGCCCGGCCCGCAGGGCGGCTCCAAGCACCAGCAACTTCTCGACCTCGCGACGGTCGACGAGGGAGGTCACGACGGTGCCCCAGGATCGGGGGTGGTGTCGGAGGCGGAGGCGGCGTCAGAGACGGGCTCCTGCCCGTCGGCGTCGATGCCGACCCCCAGGAGTTCAGCGATATCGCGCTTGTTGTCTTCGAAGCCCCAGAACACGCGCTGCCCGATCACGATGGCAGGAGTGGCCACCCGCCCGAGTTGCGCCTCCATGCGACGTCGCACCGCCTCGCCCGCAGTGACATCGTGAGCCACCACCTGGATCCCGTGTGCCGAGAAGAACCTTCTGGCTTCGTTGCAGTCGCCTCAGGTGGGGGAATGATAGAGGACGACGGAATCGGCGGGCCGCCGCCCCAGTATGCGCTCAAAGAGTCCCATTCAGCCCCTCTCAACAGGCAGACCGGCCTGCTCCCAATCTTCCAGACCGGCCGCATAGTCGGAAACATCGGTATATCCCAGCTGTCGCAGCTTATCAGCCGCGATACCGGCTGCCTCTCATAAGTAGTTGCTGCAGTAGACGATGATCTTCTCGGCTTTCTCGTAACGGCGTATTTTCTTCACGAGGCTCTTGAAGTCCACCCATTCGGCTCCGGGCAGATGGCCCTCGGCCCAGTGTTCCTTGCCAAGCACGTCGATGAGATGGAAGGGCTCGCCCGCTTGGATCATCTCCCACAACTCAGCTCGTTCGATGGTGGGCACGCTGGGGCGCCCAGCCTCCGCGTCGTAAAAGACCAAGTAGGTCGCAGCCGTGTAGTAACCGGCCAGGCGATACAGGTCGATCTTCTCCATGTCGCGCATATCCAGTAGCGCTGCTGCCGTGCGGCCTTCCTCGTCGACCATGACCCCTGCGGTGAGGAGCCCCCACAGCTGCGCTTCCCCCCCGGCGTGCGGTGCAATGATATCGAGCAGGCAATAGCGGTCGCCTTCGCTGGGCTCCCTCACCACCAGTCCTATTGGTTGATCGTGGTCGGTGAGCACCCACAGCGCGTCGTCGTCGATGCGGGCCTCCAACTCCGAGTAGGTCGGGGCCTGTTCCACTCCCCGCACGCGCAGATACAGATCGTGCGCGGCCCGCAGGTGCGGATAATCGAGCGGCGTCAGGTTCAGGCCGTGCTCTTCTTTCGGCCGCATCACGAGCTTCGCCGCCATCACCGCCATGCTCACCTCCATCTGATACCCGGAAGCCAGTAGGGCGGTCTCGTAGGTGCAGTCATCGCTGCGTACCAGATAGGCGCGCGGCTCGAGCTGATCCCTAGCCGCGGCCACGGCGTCCTCGTACGAGTCGCGGTAGGGCGGGGTCAGGAAGAGTTCGATGAGGGTGACGTGCTCGTGGTCTCCCTGCGATTCTCTCAGGGCGAGCACGTAGCCGACCGCGCTCTCGGCGTCCCAGATCTGCCAGGCCTCGGCGTGATGAGCGAGATGGGTGTGGAAATCGGGGAGCAACGGGAGGTGATAGTGAAGCAGTTTCTGCTCGCGCATCGGAGCGATGGCGGCGTGGTCAACCTGGCGAAGCTCCAACGGGACCCCTTCCTTCTCGTCTGTGTTCTCGTTGGCGTTACCCCCAGCAGGCGCGACGTAACCATGGCGGGCTGGAGCGCTTCTTGGGCCGGTATTGGGTTCCTCCGGCGGCTCAGACGCCGGTTCTAGGGCACTCAGGCGTCCCTCGAAGACCGTGCGCTTCGCAGCTGGTTGGTCCAGTCGGCTGCGGAGACCCGCAGATCACAACGGAGCGCCTCGGCCTGATACTACTCGTCCAGCCGGCTGCCGTCGGGAGGCGCCACCGAGATCTTCTCGACAATGCAAGGAGGAGGACGTACCTTCGAGACCAATTCAAGTCGCAGAGGAC
>JBBRDB010000061.1:0-12970 GCA_038204345.1 Thermoleophilia bacterium
GTTCCCTCGTTCGCTACGCTCACTCGGCGGGCCGTTCCGCGCACCTTCCCACGGCGAGTCGCTCTCGATTGGCGTCTGGCTTCGACGAGCGCATCGGTTACTCGCCGGCGGATGGGTGCGCTGCACTGCGCTGGGTAGTCGGGCTCGCTGACGCTCACCGCTCGCTCGGCGCTGCGCGCCGGCTCACCCCCGACGGCGCGCTCGCCTGCGGCTCGCGGCTGGCTGGGCTCCCCTCCAAACCTCTCCGCCCGCCAGCTGGGATCGGAGCGCAGGCCCGCCTATCGGCGGGATGCGCCAGTTTTCGTCTGAGCGGATGTGTGTTCCGCGATTCAGTGCTCGACGACGACGAGGGCTGTCCGATGGGGAGGCCGCAGATCTGCTTCGCACGGAGGTGATGTTCCTGCCTGCCCGGCTCCCCAATTGTGGCCGCCACCCCGCGCTGTCAAGGCTCTTCGGCCCGCCTATGGCGGGCCTCGATCCTGTGGACTCGCGGTTAAGCTTCGCTTATCCGCTCGGCCTTGACAGCGAGGGGGACCCCGGCGGCCCGCCTCTTCATGTGGGCAGGCAGGTTACAAGTTCTCGCCCACGCCGAAAGGGGGTGAACGACGATGTGTGAAGCGGATCACTACATGAAACGGTCGAAGAGTCGGCCGACCCAGTTGCGATTGGGCCGAGTGGTGGCGACCGGCGGAGCGCTTGAAGTGCTCATGGACGCCGGTGAGTCGCCGGCCAAGTATTTGGACCGGCATTCAGCATGCGACTGGGGCGTGGTAGACGCCGAAGATTGGCGTGCCAACGACAACGCAGTCGCGATGGGTAGCCGGGTGCTCTCGGCCTATATGATCGGCAGCCGCAAGCTGTGGATCATAACTGAGGCAGACCGGTCGGCGACGACTCTTCTGCTCCCCGAGGAGTATTGACCTTCAGGGCGGATCGCTCGGGCGATCCGCCCGCTCTTTGCCTCTTGACACTGTCATCGTCGTCTGGTTATACTTTACATAATAATACATTAGCGCGCCTCGGATCGCAAGCGCTTTTTTCGGTCGCCTGGGAGGATGAGCGGCATCTGCCGCAGTCGTGCCCGTCAGATCGAGACGCACGATCCGAGGCGCGCCGCATGATCGAATGTCCGAACACGTTCCGCCCGGTGAAGTGCCGCTAGACGGCCAACCTGGTCTCTCCAGTGAGGAACTCAAATCACTGCTCGACAGCGGGCGTACTCACTACGCCGCATATCTCCCGGGGCGGCATCCGCGATTCTCGCCCCAGCGGATCGACCGGATCGTTGAGTCGGGCATGCACATGCCCGGCGTTCGAGCCACGATCATTGCTCTTGAACGGTTCGATAAAGTCTCGATCGCGATGGATGAGCAGCTCGGCCCGGGGACCGCGCCGCGGTGGTTCGCGCTCGAAAACCTCTTCCCGTGGGACCGACCCGTCGGCCGTCGTTGAACTCCCTGATCAAGCCATCGAACTGATCAACGTAGCGCGCGTACCCATATTTGATCGCCTCGCGGCGGCCCTCGGCGGCGATCTTCTCATACAGTGACCGATCAATATCGCGGCCGCAGAGCATTGCGCGCAACCGACTCCGTGCGATCTGAATGCTGAGCAACGGATAGGTCACTCGGATCGACCGATTGAGAATTTCCGCCTCGTGGAACGTCTCTTCGACCCGCTCCATCCCAAGCATGGCGCGCGCCCGACCAAACCCCTCCAGGGTGAGGACGACGGTATGCGCGTTGCGAAACGATCCCAGCCCGATGATGTCGCGGGCTTCCTGCTCCAACAGCCGGACATGGCTCTGCGCCGACCATCGGTCCACCTGCGCTTCCTGACCGAGCTTTGCCCAGTTGAGTACCACCGTCCGTCGGTTGATAAGCTGCTCATCGGTATCGACTTTCAGCCCCACCTCGCGCAGGTGCGCGATGGAGAGCTCGGGGTGGCGGGCGATGTAGGCGACTTGGCCTTCGGTTACGTTGATGAGGCCCGTCAACTCGCCGCGAGCGCTGGCTGTTGTCAGATCATCGAGAACCGCCCGCATCTGCGCCACGACGGGGCGGGTCGTCCGACCAAGCTGCATCGGACTCGTCGTTTCCCGCAGCGCTGTTGCCCACTCAAACAGCGCCCGCCCTCGAACGCTCAGGAGTTCCTCGACAACGATCCGGGAGCCGCTGATCGGCTGGCCGGCCATGGCGGCAATCTGCTGCGCCATCGCGACGGCGGCGTGGGGATTCCCGCTGATGCGCGTCAGGTACACGAGCTCCGTCTGTAGGCGCGCGACCTCGATCAACGGACCGGCATGCCCCCCGGCCATGCCAGCGAGCTGAGATTGCTGGCGAGCGACCCGGTCCGGATCGCGGCCGGCGATGCGGGCGAGCTCGCGGCCATCCAGCCCGAGGGCGACGGCAATGAGCGCAAGCGACCGTGCTGACGGGGGGACTTTGCCGCTGAGCCACTGGCTCACAGCGCCCTGGCTGACGCCGCATTGGCCAGCAAGCCATACCTGGCTACGCGACCCCAGGGCTCGGCTCAAGATCTCGCGCAGTGCTTTTCCGGCGGTCGGATGCACTCCTGACTCCGTGAAGCTTATAAGCGGCTAATGGCCCGTCGTCATCTGATGATAGGCCGCCGGCATTATCCTGGGCCACCGGACAAGTACCACCCACTCGTCGCCTCGCACACCCGTCGCCCAAGGAGCTGACTCATCATGATGTACCCCTCGTATCTCGATGGCTACGACCCGTCCCCGTACGAGCGAATCCAGGGACTTCACTCCGACGTTTACCTCGCCATCGACGAGCTCGGCCAGATGTATGAAGAGGCGATGGAGCAGGTCTCGACTCGGGTGTCGGCATCGCTCAAGAAAGCCGCGCCGGACAACCCCGACTTGCTCCAGCAAGCGATCGAAGCTGCCCGAGTACAGCTTACGCAGGCGCACCTTGCTGCGGTCGGCCAGGTTCTTGAGGCCGCCGGGGGCGATGTCGTGCGCGCGCTCCGCCGCTCCTAGATCCCCCACTAAAGGAGATACTCTCATGCCTCTCAACCCGACGAACCCTTTCGCACTTGCCCTCTCCGGAGGCAGCCTGCCGGCCAGTCGGTCGGTCGGGCGCTCGTTTGAACGAGATGCCCTGACGCGTGAGGAGCAATACATCGCCCAAGCTCTCCGCACACAGGTCTCGGCGATCGACGCGTGGGCCTCCAAGGCCCAATTTGCTACCGCCGAGGTCGGGCGCATGAACGTGTTCGGCGCTACCGCCTTCCAGCACACCCTCCGTGGGATGTCCGAGGCGAGCAGACTACCCGGTGCTTCGTCCGCTCTACAGTCCCTCATGGACCAGTTCGTCGAAGCCCAAGCCGTGGCGGCGGGAACTCAGATGGCACAGCTCCTGACCATCGCCGCCAACAACATATTCGGTGAGTTCAACCGACCGCTCTTTCCGGACAATCTGCCCCCTGAGCAGCCTGGTCTGATGCGCCGATTGCTCGGCGGAGGGTGAGGAACCGGCATGACCCAGCGAACCAAGACCAATGCGTTCCTACATGTGGTTCCCCCGAGCGGGCTCCCTGCCCGGACGTACGAACCGGAAGTTCCGGAGACGTTCGCCGATCTTGACACGTCGCGATTCGAGCTCGGCTGGCTCGTCGACGAGTACACGAAGCAGGTGGCGGTTGCCGAAGCTCAGAAGAGCAAGACGACCTATGCAATGCGGCTCGTCGTCGACATACACAGTGCCGGCTACCTCGCCAAGCACGACGCCATCGCCTACATCGTCGCGCTCGACGACTCGAGCTCGTTCACTGGGGAGATCGAGAAAATCTATGAGGCCGCTCGGCGCGAGCAGCTGATGCTGCTCGTCGACGAGATCCACAAGCTCATCCGCGTCGGCGCCAAGAACATCGCCATCGAGGTCAACCGGACGCTCTATCCGCCGCCGCCTCCGCAACGCGGCCTGCTCGCACGGCTGCTCTTTGGGGGTTCGTGATGGCCGGTGACTCCTTCGAGGGCATCTGGAACGATCCGCCCTTTGTGGTCAGCGTGTCGGCCGACCCGTCGAGTGACGCCTGCGTGTTCGCCGTCCAGTTGCAGGCCTGGATCGACGCCACGTTCGAGCGGTCACTCGACGCACTCGACCTGGTGAGCATCAACCACAGCAAGCTGTTTCTCCTCGACCGGTTCTTTCAGTTTCGTGCGTCGCTTCCCCGGCGCCATCGCCCATCGAGCGGCGGCCGAAACGGCCACACGTGCATCTTCGAGGTCTTCGAGGCGGCATATAACCACCTGCGCGTCCTGGAGCTTAGCCTCGCGCCACCGCCGATCGTCACCGTGCGTCCTCGCAAACCGCAGCCCCGTAACCGGCTCGATGCCCTCATCATTGGCGACCTTGAGCCGGACCCTGAGTTTGGGCTCGGCCCTGAATGACTGCTCTTCTTTCGCCCGCCAGTCGGGGGACGTCGGCATCGTCGTCCCTGCCGCCTCAGCAGCCAGCCGGCCTGGACCATCAGGTCCTTGTGGTTCGCGATGTTGATCGCGACCGCGGCATCAGGCTCGGCGCCGGATCTGGTTCGGGGAAGACCGTCTGGCTGGGCAAGGTGCTTGTCTTCCTCGACTTCCTGCGGGGCGTCCCGCAGGTGGTCTGGGATCCCCTTGGGCCGCTGACCGACACGTTTCTCCTCTGTGTGGCGCGCTTGCCGGAGCCCATTCGCCGTCGCCTGTGGCCTCGCATCGTCTATGTCGACATGGCAGGCGCGACGGCCGACCGAGTCGTTTCGTTTCCTCTGCTGTTCGACCTTGGGGGAGAGAGCCGCCGCGACATCGCCGATCGTTTCCTCGTGACGATCAAGAAGCTCGACCCCCACCTGCAGTCCGCCTCGATCCAGGGGTGGAACGCCCTATACCGAATTGGTGCCCCGGTCGGGATCGTCCTCGCGGCGCTCGGCCGCCAGCTCGACGACGCCGAGGACCTCCTCCGCAATCCCGCCACCTGGGATCTCCGCTTTGAAGAGGCGATCCGACGCTTCCCCGAGGCGGCGCCGGCCGTTGAATTCCTCCGTCATGAGTACACGCCCCTGCGGCCGGCCGAGCGACTTCGGCTCGCCAATGCCTATCTCGGCAAGCTCGCCCCGCTCATGCTCGATCCCGCCATGCGGCAGATGTTCACGACCGCCCCGGCGGGGATCGACTTTGCGTCCATCATCGCCAACCGACAGACGGTTATCCTCGACTTCCGCCGGGAGACGAACATCGAGCGACGGCGGTTCAAGGCGCGCTGGGTATTCGAGTACCTCATGGCATTCGTGCGGCACCGAGGGGCAGGGCGCCATACCCCGCTTGGCATCGTCATCGATGAGCTGACCGAACTCACCAACCAGGCCAGCCTCGAACACGACCTCTTCTCGACAGACCTCGATGAACTCGTCAATGTGATCGGCCGCAACGCCAACCTCTGGACGACCCTCGCTCATCAAGAGCTGTTTCAGATGCCGGAGCGGGTCCGCAAGACGCTCCTCACGATGGGGACACAGATCGTCGGGGTCACCGCCGACATGGAGGCCGCTCGCGACCTGGCCTATCAGTACGCCCCACTCAACCCCCACCGCGTCAAGCGTTGGGAGAACGTCTGGGGGAGCAAGCCATCCGGTGCGCCCTATGTCATTGAAGAGCGGCCGGTCGACTTTCCGGTCGACGAACAGATCCTCCTGGCCGCACAGCGCCTGGCCGGCCTCAAACCCTTCGAGTTCCTCGTCAAGCATCGACATGGCCGAACGCTCCAGCGGGTCAACGCCCGCTCGCTCATCGCTGGCCCGTGGCCAAGCGAGCACGTCAATGCCCTCGCCTACGTGCGGTACCAACTGGCGCTGCGCGTCGGACGGCAGAGGCTCGCCTTGCCGGCGGCCCCACCGCAACTCCTCGATCCTGCGACGGTCGATGTGATTAGCGCGGGCGATGACGACGACGTCATCTTCACCACGGTCACCCGGTAAGGCTCAGCGCATGAGGCTTCCCGCTCTGCGCCGCGTTGATGCTGCGCTCCTGCCGGGCTTTCGCGTCACCAAGCGAGATGCCGAACTCGTACAGCTGATCGCCAACTTCCGCTGTCTCACGTCGTGGCAGATCAACCGGCTGTTGTTTCCGCCGGTCCGGCATGACGACACGAAGATCAACCCGCGCTGCCAGCACCGGCTCAAGATGCTCTACCAACATGGGTACCTCGACAGGAGAGAGCAGCCACAGGTCCGCTCCCAAGGAAGCCTCCCCCTCGTTTATTTCCTCGCGCGTCGCGGCGCGGAACTACTTGAGGAGCTGTCGGGTCAGGAAGTTGACTGGGACCCCGACGACAACGACGTCACGGCTCCGTGGTTCGCGCACCTTCTGCAGACCAACGAGGTCCGGCTGTCCATCACGCTCGCCGCTCGGAACCCGGGCGTGACACTGGCCTCATGGATCGACGACAAAGCGCTCAAGAGCCCGCACATGAAGGACTACGTCGAGGTGACCGGGCGAGACGGCGGCGTGCGCCGGCAGACTGTCGTACCAGACGGGCTCTTTGTGCTGGAGACGCCAGGGATCGGACCATCCGACTGGAACGTGTACCACCACGCGCTTGAGGTCGATCGAGGGACCACCACCGGCCGCTACGGCAAAGACGGCAACCGCGACTGGCGTCACAAGATTGAGGGGTACATTGCTTACTACAGCTCCGGCAAGTACCAGGCCCGCTACGGAACGCGGGCTCTGCGCATCCTCACCGTCACAACCGGCGAGCGCCGCATGGCCCACCTGAAGGATGTGACCGAACGGTCCGGCGGACGCACGCGCTTCCTCTTCACGACGTTCGATCGCCTGTCTACCGAAACAGTTCTGTCAGCACCAATATGGACGGCCGCGACACAGACCACCCCCAAGCCTCTTCTCGACTAGGAGTCAGCAAATGTCCACTCAGCTCGCCGCACTAGTGCCCATTGCCAATCCAGACTTTGGAGGACTCATAGTCGTGGCCGGCCCACGGAGTCTTGGACAGGAGGTAATTGCCGTGGACGAAGGACCACGCTTCTTCAATAGTCGCATGGGTAGATATTATAACGATCCAAGCCAAGGGATTGATGCCCATGCCATTGTGAACGAATATCAGATTGGAGATCGATTGATATATGCGGGACTATTTCATCGCTTGTCAGAGAGAACCTACACGATTTTTGGCCCTGGTGAGCTCCCCCCCGATGGTCTCCACAAGAAGGTGACCATCACCAGTGGTATTGTAACTCAGGCGACCTTTGTCGAACCAAGAGGCGATGATCTCACCGAATGGGACGAACAATACGATTCCGCGATTCGAGATTGTCGGCGCGCTGTCGGCTCCGTTGGCACTCGACAGAAATAAGATCATCTGAATATCTACGAGATAGACCCCTCATGTAAATATTCGTGTCTGGTACATTTAATAAATGTCTCCTGCTTTCGGGCGAGAGCGTGAAGGGCTAGGGTCACCGGATCGGCCACCTGACTCACGAGGCAGCCAGCCTGGCTGGGGCGACGGTAGGTCGTGCGGGCATGTCGAGGCGGCCGAGGATCCAATCAAAGAGGTCGTCCGGGGGATGGCCGAAAAAGCGCTCGGCGGCGGTGGAGCCGTCGGAGCGGCGTAGCCAATAGTTGTGGATGATGGTCAGGGACGCGAGCCGTTGGCTTGAGAGCCGATGGAGGTGGTGATGCCACAAGGCCAGGCGGCCGTTGCGACCCTCGACGCAGGAGGTCGAGCGTGCGAACAGGTCGATGCAGGTCAGCACGACGGCGTCGAGCTGGCGGCGCTGTTCGGGGAGAAGGGTGGCCAGGCAGGCAACATCCGCGCGGAGGATGAGGTCTTGGCGGACGGCAAGAAGGGTCTGGCGGTCAGCGACGGTGGCGGCTCGCTGAGCCAGTCGGGCGAGGTACGCGACCGGGAGCATCACGCGCCGAGCGTGGTCATGGACGGCCGGCGGCAGCTGCAGCGGATCGAGCTGTCGGTCGAATTCGGCGAAGAAGAAGGCGATGGTGGCGACCATTTTGGGGAGGACACGGCCGGCCTTGGCGATCAGTTTGCGGCCGGCGAACGGCAGGCGGATCGCTTTCGCCGCGACGTTGATGATGGCCAAGGCGCCGTCGAGATCCGCTTGGACGCACGCAGCATCACGGAGAGCGCCGCTGTTTGGATCGATGGGGTGGTACGCCGAGCTGAGGCGACGGATGGCAGCATAGGCGTTGTCCTTGAGCGCAATGGCGTCTTCGTTTGCCTGTCGCGCCTGGTCTTCAACGACCTGGGCACCCGCCAAGTAGCGCTTGAAGTCCAGTGGGCGCCCGACCGGCCGCGGACCGGCCAAATGCCGGTCCCACCGCTCGCGCCAGGATACCCTTACAGCGGTCGCCTTTTCCAGCGCCGCCGCCGGTGCCTCGAGACTGCGCGCCAGGGCCCTCCCCATCGCTTGCCACAGCGGACGTTGGACATGGAACAGGTCGGGAGCATGATGGGCGCCGATCGCCGCGGCGTGCGACGCCAGCCCCGGCGCCTCATCGGCGGCGGACACAGCGATCGTCACCTTCAGATCGCCCGTTGCCTCTGTAACGGCCGCCGTCCAAGTCGCCGCCTCGTGATTGTCTGCCGCCTGCTCCAACACGATGAAGCCCGTGACCGGGTCCATCGCCACCAGCCATACCCCTTCTGGAAACGTCTCATCCTCGGCCAGGGCGATCGTCCGCGGCGGCATCTGTGCCGCCAGCCGCGGGCGTTGCTCGGTCCCAAACGCCACGATCCCATTCGTCACGTCGGCTGCCGCCGTCCGCTGTACTCCGTACGACGCACCCACGAACACATCCACTCTCGTCACCTCCAGCCACAGGCAGATCAGGTCCACTCCACACAACCCTTGATGGCCGAACACAAAGTGCAGCGCCCCGATTTGCCGGTGCAGGAATGCCAGTCCGGCAGGGCTCTCCATGAACTGCACCAGCGCTGGATCCGCATCGAGCGTCGCCTTGTGCGCCTACCAGGCCTGGAGCGTCGTCCGAGGAACACCGCTCGCCGTCGCGAAGGCCCTCTGGCTCAACCCGTCGCACGAGGCTCGCTCGTACCGGGCCATCAACTCCGCTCGCCGTTGCCGATCCCACCGGGGCCGTACCCGCGCTGCGGAATCCGTGCTAATCTCGTCCTGCATGGCCTGGCTCCGGGTCTCGAAGGCTTGTTCAACCTCAAGATACCGGGGTCAGCCATGCGTTGTCCAGATTGGTCGTTATTGTCAAGTGGCCGATCCGGTGACCCTAGCCGCGTGAAGTTTTACCCAAGACGCTCCACTAATTAAATTTGGTACAATATTTCGAACATGACAAACGCCATTATACAAGTTGCCCATGGGGTTCGCCTTCCCGTCACCCGTCGGGCCGCCCACGGCGACCTGCCGCCATTCAGGCTGAACCAGCGCGACCGGGAGATCATCAAGACCGTCTATGAGTACCGGGCACTCACAACCGTACAGATCGAGCGGTTGTTCTTTCCGCCGGTGAAGCGCGTGGGAGGGGGGTCGGCGGAGGGCGCGGGGAAAATAAACCCGCGGTGTCAGCACCGCTTGAAGATGCTCTACCATCACGGATTCCTATTCCGCGACGAGCAGCCACAGCGCCTCTCCGATGGGCGAAAGCCGCTGGTGTACTTTCTGGACGTGGTGGGAGCGGAGCTTGTATCGAAGATAATGGAGGCCCAGATCGACTGGGGTCCAGCCAACAACAACGTGTCCTGGCCGTTTCTCGATCACCTGCTTCTGACAAATGACATTCGCATCAATCTCATAATCGCCGCCCGAACCCATGGCATGACGATCCTCAACTGGATCGACGACAAGGCGCTCAAGAGCCCGCACATGAAGGAGTACGTCGAGGTGACCGGGCGCGATGGCGGCACGCGGCGGGTTGCGGTGGTGCCCGATGGGTACTTCGTCGTTGCGGAGAGAAAGCGGGTGTTCCACCACTTTCTGGAGATCGACCGCGGCACGGTCACCGCCGCCTACACCAAAGAGGGGGGACGGGACTGGGCTCACAAGACACGGGCATATCTGGAGCTGTATGAGTCGGGAACGTATGAGAGGCGATATCACACGACGAGCTTGCGGATCCTGACGGTGACGACCAGCGACAAGCGCATGGCGCACCTCAAGGCGGTCACCGAAGCCACCGGGGGAACGAGCCGCTTCTGGTTTACGAAATTCGCCCAGGCAACACCAGAGGCCGTCCTCACCGAGCCGATCTGGGCGGTTGCTGGAAGTTCCGAGCACCGCTCCCTCATCTTCTAGTCGGCCGGTGCTTCGTCGAAGAACCGTACCGCCCCGTCTTGGGCGCGCCCTCCGTCACCGCGCTCGGCTCCAATGATCGGCATTCCGAGGCGATCAATCGCGGCTTTGGCCTCCGCTTTTGACCGCTGGTAGCGGCTGCGGTAGCCCGAGAGAACATCGCGCACCTGAGTTTCTCCCGCCGTCGACGGCCGCACCGTCAGCGTCTTGATCCGTGCTGCCGGCCGGTCGTGGAGCTTGACGTAGCAGTGTTGGGGAGAGAGGTTCTGCAGCTCCTGCGTCCACGTCTCAAACTGCTCCGCCATCGGAAAGTACTGTGGATGCTGGTTGGCGGAATGCGCCTCGTCTTTAATGAGCATCGCGTCGGCAGCGCCAATCTGTCGGGCCTGTACCGCAGCCGAGTCGCGGCCCAAGCCAAATACCACCGTGAGGCGGCTGTTCTCAAGCGCTCCCGTGAGCCGGGTTGAGGAGAGCTGAGCCAGCGACTGGGCCGCGAGCCAGAGACGTAAGTTGAACTTCCGGGTCTGGGAAAGAATCGTACCGATCGTGTCATCCTGGGCCGCAAACGAGGGCCACTCGTCAACAAGAAGCGTAAACGGCCGCCGTTGCTGGGGCAAGAGGTCAGTTCGAGAAAGCGCCGCCTGCTCCATCTGAACGAGAAGCATTGCGCCGATGAGCCGGCGCGTCTCATGGTCCTGGATGTTGCCGAGATTCACGATGAGGCTCTTCCCCTCGTCCATGATCGAGCGAAAGTCCAGCCAGTTGTCCGGCTGGCCCAGGCTATACCGCGCTGTCGGCGAGAACATAAGGAGAAACGCCCGTCGCAGGGTTGAGCCGGCGAGGCTCGCCTGATCTCGCCCCAACCGGTCGTAGTGCTTGAGGCTGTCGATGATGAGTGGATCATCCACCTTGGTCAGACACGTCGCGCGGAACTTTGGGTCAGACAGCAGTCGAAATAGGAACGTGATCGGCAGATCGTTCGCGATCAGGATGACGACCGCCGAGAGGAAGAGCGTCTGAAACATCGGCGCTTGGATGAGTTCCGGCCACACGCGGAGCATCGCCTCAAGGGCGTTGAGCGCCGTCGTGTGCGGGTCGTAGCCGGTCTTCAACACATTGAACGGGACGTAGGAGCCGTTGCCCCAGTCGAGGTAGACGAGCCGGTCGAAGGCGCCCTCCCGCTTGAAGAACCCCTGTCCTACGAGACTCGTTAGGCAGTCGAAGGACAAGTCGTGGTGCGGCTCGATGAGCCCGACCCCGTTGCCCTTGGCGACGTGCTGCAGAAATACCGACTGCAAGAGTTTTGACTTGCCCGACCCGGTTCGGCCCCAGACCGTGGCATGGACGCTCTGGTCTTTACCGGCAAGCTTGAACGACGGGAACGGCAGAGGCGGTGCTGTTGTACCCAAGACGATGTCGTTGTTGGAAAACCAGTTCATGAACCAATTCTAACGGGACGCCAGTCTCCAATTCAAGGCCCAAATTGGGGTGCCGGGACGGAGCTGCCCCCTGGTATAGGAAGGATTTGGCAGGCGGGACTGGCTGTCAAGACCGCTCCGACGCAGGCGGAGCGCCGCGAAGCGGGCAAGCGTCTTGACAGACTGCGCCCGTCCTGCCATAACATGTCCCTTATCTGGGGGCAGCTTCTTCCTTGTCGTTCGCCCCGGCGCCAACCACGATCACCGAGGAGCGATCGATCCCATGCTCACCAAGCTCACTGCGGCGCAGCTGGCCGCCCGCCCGGACTACGTCATGGTGTTGCAGGGCCTCGCCATCGGCGAAGGCGGGATGGCCAGCACGGCGGACGAGGGCGCCAGCAAGATGACCGTCAAGAACCGCCTTACCGCGGCCGCCCAGGCGGCAGGCGTCACCATCCGCTTCCGCCGGTCGGATGAGAAGACCGTCGTCTTCGAGGTTGTCAGCCGAGAGACGGAGCCGGTCACCAAGGCCCCCTACACCGGCAAGCCTCGCGGTCGGAAGCCGAAGGCCGGCGCGTAGCCACTTCTCGCTCTGTCCGAGACGTCGGAACGACGAATGCACATTGCCGCAACGGCGAAGTGGTGAGGAGAGACAACATGAATATCGACCGTCGTTCAACATGGGATTCCCGTTCACTTCAAACACAGTATCTCCCAATCGGGGTGGCAATTGTAATCACGGTCTTTATCTTAGCTGCCACCTGTTTCGCCCTTCAGGATGCTGCCGGCCTCAGATCGAATCTCGTGGCGGGCACCCTATCAGTTAAAGACTATGCAGAGGCGCGCAACGACACGCTCCGCACAATTGCGACTCTCATCGGCGGACTGGGACTAGCCGGCTCGCTCTACTTCACCTGGCGCAACTTCACTCTAGCCAAGAGAGGGCAAGAGACGGATCGATATGCTAAGGCCGTAGAACTCCTGGGATCGACTCAAGGAGATGATGTTGCTAGTGGGATGGCGACCCCCAATCTGGAGATGCGACTCGGCGGCATCTTTGCCCTCGAACAGATTGCACAGGACGCCCCACGCCTTCATCGCACAATTATTGAGGTCCTTACTGCATATGTGCGAAACGTAAGCGCCATTATGCATAGCCCTGTCCCCATCAGAGAGGATATCAAGGCGGTACTTCTTGTAATAAAGCGACGCGACACCCGATCGGACATCACCCCCTTAAT
>JBBRDB010000062.1:0-12604 GCA_038204345.1 Thermoleophilia bacterium
CATGACCACTCTCCCCGTGCGCGGCAGCTGGAGGTCTTCGAGTGGCACGCGGGGTTGGCGGCGCGCGTGGGGCTACCGCTCGTGGTACACACCCGCGAAGCCGACGACCACACCCTCGAACTTCTCGGCCGGTGGGGCGCCGATCTCACAGTCATCCTGCATTGTTTCTCCATGCCCGACCGATTGGAGGAACTCATGAGTCGCGGCTACTACGTGAGCTTCGCCGGCAACGTGACCTTCTCCAAGGCGACGGCGCTCCAGGAGGCTGCGCGGCAGGTGCCGGCCGACCGTATCCTTCTCGAGACGGACGCTCCCTACCTGACGCCCGCGCCGCGCCGCGGGCGTCCGAACACGCCGTCGATGATCACTCACACCTACGTGTTCGTGGCGGGGCTACGCGGGGTGGAACCGTGGCAGCTCGCGGACCAGGTGCGTGAGAACGCGGCGCGCGCCTATCCGCGGCTGACTCCGGAGTAGGAGATGTCGGAACCCATCCGCGAGGCTGCGGCTCCGGCCGGATCCAGCGGGCTGCGTCAGGTGTCTCTCGCGCGCCTCGCCGAGTTTGGCATCGAACCGAAGCGCAGTCTTGGCCAGAACTTCCTCATCGACGACAACATCATCCGGATCATCCTCGACCGCCTCGGTCCGAACCCGCAGGACGTGGTCATCGAGGTGGGAGCGGGGCTCGGCATACTCACCCGGGCACTGGCGGCGGCAACCGCCTTGGTGCACGCCTTCGAGATAGACAGGAGTCTGGGCCCCGCGCTCGAAGCGACCTTGGCAGACGCCGGCGTGAGGGACCGGGTCCGCCTGGAATACGCGGACATCATGCGGGTATCCTTGGAGCGGCTCGATCCCGCCCCGACCCTGTGCGCCAGCAATCTGCCCTACTCGATCGCCGCCCCGTTCTTGGGGGAGGCTCTGGAGCATCTACCTTCCATCCGTCGCTACTGCGTGATGACGCAGCGAGAGGTGGCCGAGCGGCTGGCGTCTCCTCCAGGTAGTAAGGCCTATGGTGCGCCCTCGGTGTGGGCCCAGTTACACGCGCGGGTGCTGGAGACGCGCCCGCTGTCCCGCAGCATCTTCCACCCTCAGCCCAACGTGGACTCTAGTCTGATCACGCTGGAGCGGGCCGAGGCCGATCCCTTCGTGAGCGAGCACCCGGCCGCGGTGCGTGCTGTCGTGGAGGGGACCTTCCAGCAGCGTCGCAAACTGGTGCTGAACTCGCTTTCGGCGGCACTCGGAGTGGAGAAGGCGCGGATCGCCGAGGTGCTCGCTCAGGCAGGTGTACCTTTAGGCGCGCGGCCCGAGCAGTTGGAGCCTCTGGCCTTTGTAGCCGTGGCGCGGGTCCTGGTGGAGCTGGGACTAGGTGACCGATACAATGGGCATGAATATCAGGCCGGTCGGGGCATCCGAGAGAAGGTGAGAGGCGGGAACAGTGACACGGGATCGGGCTGAGAAGAAGCGCCCTCTCTTGGGGATCCGCCGGCCGTCGGCGACGCGGATCTGGGGCTGGGTGATTCTCCCCCTGCTTATAGCTTTACTCCTCGGGCTCACCGCCTGCTCGTCGGAGGAACCCGATATCACTGTGGCTGCTCTGGGCGCCGCGGTGGGCAACGCCAAGATGGACGACGTCGAGTTCCCGGCACTTCTTGAAACTTTCACAACTGAGTCGTATCGGGCCGGGACTCAGCCCGATCAGGCCAATTACCAGGTATATCTCACCGCCAAGGCCGCCGAGTTGGGACTGAACAACCCTGGGCCCGGTGACGTCCAGGTGGAGAGGCAGATGTCGGGGAAGAAGGCCTCCTTCACCTTCTCGTTCGGCGCCGGCGATGCGTTGTTCGCCGTCGCCGACGTGGGGCGCATCGATGTGGCGCTGGTGCTCACAGATTCTCAGCCTTATCCCTGGCGCATCGAGAGCATCGTTCTCTCCTGATGACGCGTGGCGACTTCCCCGGCGATCGTGCCGCCCGCGGCCCGGGTCTGGTCGGAGCCACCCGCGGGCGGCACGTGATCCAGGCTCCGGCCAAAGTCAACCTCTCATTGTTGGTGGGCCCACCCGGTGAGGATGGGTACCATTCTCTGTCCACCGTCTTCGTCCCCCTGAGCCTGGCCGACGAACTGGAGGTGGAGCTCGAGGTAACGCCGAAGGCCGGTGCTTGGGGGTCGGGGACAGCCGCGGCACGAGGCGCCGGCCCACGAGCCTCGGCAGGTGGGAGCACCCCCAACGGCCGTAGCGTCGCGGGAGTCCGGAGTACGTTGGAGATCGTGTGCCCCGGAGTCTCCTGGGCCGACAACCTGGTCACCCGAGCCCTGCTCGACGTGGAGAACGCGACAGGGTGCACGTTCAGCGGGCGTGTCGTCGTGCACAAGAACATCCCCACAGGGGGAGGGCTTGGCGGCGGCAGCTCCGACGCCGCTGCTGCGCTGCGCGTAGCAACGGAGATGGTGGCCGAAGCGGGAGGCCCGAGTCTTTCGCCGTCACATTTGCACGGACTGGCCCGGGGTCTAGGCGCCGATGTCCCCTTCTTCCTGGATCCGCGACCTGCACTCGCCTCAGGAGTGGGAGATCTGCTGGAACCGCTGGATCTACCGTCCCTGCCGTTGGCCCTCCTGCTTCCGAGGCGAGGGCTCTCGACCGCGGAGGTCTATCGCACGTTCGACGGGGTGGGAGTCGCCGAGTCACACGTTGGTTTCCGGGAACGCCGACTCCGAGCAGAGCGTGACTGGAGAGGCCTCTCGTCGGCCTGGTCCTCGGGCGGACTCGATGCTGAGACGTTCGAACGCAAGCTTGCCGGGCTGCTCCAGAATGACTTGGAGTCGGCGAGCCTCCAGCTCATGCCCGAACTGGCGTCGGACAGGGCCGAACTCGATGGGGAAGACGTACTGGGCACTCTCATGAGCGGCTCCGGTCCCACGCTCTTCGCACTCTGCTCGTCGATTGCGGCGGCCGGGGCCGTGGCCGAGAGGTTGCGCGCGCGCGGTCACGCCGCGTTCGCCGTCAGCACGTGGGGTGGGGGCCGGGGACACGTCCCACAGGGCGACCGGGGGCGCTCCGCCCTTCCTTGACACCTTCCTGGGCCCTGCCTATACTTCTCGGGCCGGCGTGGGCTTTGACGATTCACGCGTCCCGCACGGTTGCACTGGGGCGTAGCCAAGTGGTAAGGCAACGGGTTTTGGTCCCGTCATGCGTAGGTTCGAATCCTGCCGCCCCAGCTTCTGGGAGTCTGGTCCATCCTTCCACTCTTTTTGTTCCGCGACGGTGGGAGCGCGGGTAGGTTCCGCTTCGCCGCGGTGGGAGTCGGCCGTCGAGGAATGCTCAACGGGGGCGCGTCAGGGTGAGTGAATCGATAGACACCGCAGTCATCCTCGCGGCCGGTCTCGGCACGCGGATGCGTTCGACCTTGCCCAAAGTCCTACACCACGTGTGCGGCCGTCCTCTGATCTCACATGTGACACTGGCTGCGGCCGGAGCGGGTGCTGGGCGTGTGGTCGTGGTGCTCCGACCAGGCCAGGCCGAGGAAGTAGCTCCCCACCTGCCGCCGTCGGTCGCCTATGCGATCCAGGAACAGCAGCGCGGCACCGGTGACGCGCTGCTTTCAGCCGCCGAGGAACTGGGCGAGGGCCACGTGCTCGTCCTTCCTGGAGACACGCCCCTTCTCACGGCCGATATCCTACGGGCGCTCATCGAATTGTGGTCGTCATCGGGGGCCGACGCCGCCCTTCTCACCCTTACCCCCCCCGATCCTACGGGCTATGGGCGCGTGATCCGCGACTCAGAGGGATTGGTTGAGCGCATCGTCGAGCACCGAGACGCCACGTCTGAGCAGCGAGAACTGCGGGAGGTGAACGCCGCCGTCTACATCCTGCCAACGCGCGAAACGATCGATCTTCTCGTGGGGCTCGGCAGGGACAACGACCAGGGCGAGTTGTACCTCACGGACGTGATAGCGGGTCTTCGCAGCCGTGGGGGTCGCATCGCCGCCCTGTGCGCGCCCGACCACCGTGTCGCACTCGGCATAAACAATCGCGTGGAGTTGGCCGAGGCGCAGAACATCATGCGCCGGCGTGTCCTCGAGTCATGGATGCTGAGCGGCGTCACCATCGAGGATCCTGAGTCCACTCACATCGATGCTGATGTGGAACTCGAGCCCGACGTGAGGATCCTGCCCTTCAGCTGTTTGCGAGGCACGACGCGCGTCGCTCGTGGCAGCGAGATCGGGCCGGGCTCCACCTTGATCGACACGATCGTGGGAGCAGGGAGTCAGGTGCGTCATTCCTATACCGACCGCGCCGTACTCGAGGCGGGCGCCCTTGTGGGCCCGTTCACGCATCTGCGGCCGGATGCCCATTTGCTCGAGGGAGCGAAGGCCGGGGCCTTCGTGGAGATCAAGAAGAGCACGGTTGGCAAGGGCAGCAAAGTGCCGCACCTCAGCTACATCGGCGACACCGAGATCGGTTCGTCAACCAACATCGGGGCCGGCAACATCACCGCGAATTACGACGGGCGTGATAAGCACCGCACGTCCATCGGTGATAACGTGAAGACCGGTTCCGACGCGGTCTTCGTCGCTCCCGTCACTATCGGCGACGGGGCCACCATCGGAGCCGGATCCATCATCACGAAAGACGTTCCCGCGGGAGCTTTGGGAATCGCACGCGCTCGACAGAAGAATATCCTCGAGTATGGAAAGCGGGGTCCATCAGATCAGTCGTCCGACAAGACTGCCCGGGAGGGTGCGGACACCGGCGACCCGCGTGTCGCCTCCGACGACCAGGGAGGATCACATGAGTGACGGGTCTGGGCCCAAGGCCGCCGTCCGACGCGCTACATACCGTTCACTGATGCTGTTCTCGGGCCGCGGCAACCCTGAACTGGGTGCCAAGATCGCCGAAAAGCTGGGTATCCGGCTGGGCGATGTGCTCACCAAGACCTTCGCCGACGGTGAGATCTACGTCAAGTACGGGGAGTCTGTCCGAGGGGCCGACGTGTTCATCGTGCAGCCTACCTGCCGGCCTGTGAACGAGAACATGATGGAACTCCTCATCATGATCCAAGCGGCCAGGCTCGCGTCGGCCCACCGCATCACCGCTGTGATCCCGTGGTATGGGTATTCGCGCCAAGACAAGAAGAGCCAGCCTCGAGAGCCGATAACCGGCCGGTTGGTGGCCGACCTCCTCGTGGCGGCCGGGGTGGACCGTGTGTTGACTATGGATCTGCACGCCGGGCAGTTGCAGGGCTTCTTCAGCATCCCGGTGGACCACATGACCGCGGTGCCCATGCTCGCCGACTATTTCAAGTTCAAGGGGCTCGACGACGTGGTGGCCGTCTCTCCCGATGCCGGCGGTGTTAAGATGGCTAAGCGCTTAGGCGACCGTTTGGGCGCTTCGCTCGCGGTGCTCACAAAGCTGCGGCCCGAACATAACGAGTCGAAGGTCATGCACGTGATCGGCGACGTGGCCGGAAAGACCGCCATCATCGTCGACGACATCATCGACACGGCCGGCACGCTCTGCAAAGGAGCGGACGCGCTGCTCGAGAAGGGCGCCAAGCGCGTCTACGCCGCCGCCACGCACCCGGTACTCTCAGGACCTGCCTACGAGCGCATAGAGGCTTCCGGATTGAAGGAGCTGGTGGTGACCGACACTATCCCACTGCGCACAGACGTGCAGCGTGGCAAAATCGTGGTACTGTCCACCGCCGGGATTCTTGCCGACACGATTCAAAACGTCTTCGCCGATGAGTCCGTGAGCGCCCTCTTCCAGGGCGATAACCAACTCTTCTGACCCCGGCGAGACTCAAGCATCAGGGAGAACATATGGACACTGTCAAACTCACCATCCACCCGCGGGAGGAGTCCGGCAAAGGACCCGCCCGCCGGCTGCGCGCGGCGGGCTCGATCCCGGCCGTCGTGTACTCCAAAGGTCAGCCGAGCGTATCGATCAGCATCGAGGCCGCCGACTTGAAACCGGCTCTGGCGGGCGGTTCGAACGTCGTACTCGAGTTGCACTACGCGGACAGCAAGGCCCGCAAGAAGCACTATGCGGTCGTGAAAGAGACGCAACGTGTCGCCACGCGGCCCCAGCTCCTGCACCTCGACCTGCATGAGGTCGACCTGAAGCAGGAGATAGAGGCTTCGGTCTCCGTAGAACTCGTCGGCACGCCTGTGGGTGTCGAGGAGGGCGGCGTGCTCGAGCACTCGCATCGTGAGGTCCTCGTGCGGGCGCTCCCCATGTCGGTCCCGTCACAGCTGGAGCTCGATGTGAGCGCACTTGGCGTGGGAGACAACCTGCGGGTCTCCGACCTCACCGCTCCTGATGGGGTGGTCATCCTGGACGATCCCGAGACCACCCTGGTCTCCGTGCACGCGCCTCGTGTCGAAGAGGTCGAAGAGGTGGAAGCCGAAGCGATCGAAGGCGCCGAGGACGCAGAGCCGGAAGCCGCCGGGGAGGACTCGGCTTAGAAGTAGTCGCGGCAAACATGTTCTTGGTTGCGGGCCTGGGCAATCCCGGGCCGCAGTACCAGCGGCACCGCCACAACGTGGGTTTCATGGTCGCAGAAGAGTTGCGCCGCCGTCACGGGTGGCCTCCCTTTCGTGCCCGCTACCAGGGGTTGTTCGGTGAAGGGGCCATCCTCGGGCGGCGCGTGGGGTTGCTCCTGCCCATGACGTTCATGAACCGGTCGGGCCAGGGCGTGGGCGAAGCCGCCCGCTTCTACCGTATCCCGGTGGAACGAGTGCTGGCCGTGCACGACGAGGTGGAGCTGCCGTTCGGCGAAGTGCGGCTCAAGCAGGGCGGCGGCCTCGGCGGACATAACGGTCTTCGGAGCATGGAGCAGCACGTGGGGAGCCGTGACTTCTGGCGCGTGCGCGTGGGGGTGGGCAGACCCACCTCGTCGCGCGTGACCCTCGCCGATTTCGTACTCAGCGATTTTACCGAGCCGTCCGAAGACGTGCTCCTCCTCGTGTCGTCGGCGGCCGACCTCGTAGAGACCTGGCTGCAGGCCGACGGGGCCTTCCCAGCGGACACAGAAACCTCCGCCGGGGGCTGACGTGCCCCTTCTGACTTCCTTCCTGGCGGGCACGCCGCCGTTCCGAGACTTCGTGCGCCGCGCGGCCGGAACCGCCGCGCGCGTGGAGACGGCCTCCTTCGCCCACGCCTACGTCACCGCCACCGTGTTGGCCGAAAAGGGCTGGCGCGACCTGCCCTGCCTCGTCGTCGCCGGTGGTCAGGAAGTGGCGGAGGACCTGGCTCGGGAGCTGAGATTGTACCTGCCGCACCGCGAGGTGCTTTTTCTGCCCGCGCGCGGAGTGTGGTATGGATCGGAAGGCGTTGTGCCGCCACGTGTGGTGGGCCGTCGCGCGCAGGCGTTGGGATCGCTGCGAGACGACGCGGTGGTCGTTGTCGAAGGCTCCACTCTCATGGAGAAGGTGCTTCCCGCCGCCGGTTCCCCGTTCGTGCTGCAGGTGGGGGAACGGGTGCGCTTCGAGGGTTTGGCCGAGATGCTGGTGGACCTCGGTTACGAGCGCGCAGAACAAGTGGAGGAAGCCGGCGAGTTCTCGGTGCGCGGCGGTCTCATAGACATCTTCCCCACGACTCATGTCGCGCCGGCGCGGGTGGAGTTCTGGGGAGACGAGGTTGAGAGCATCCGTAGCTTCTCCGTGTACTCCCAGCGCTCGCTGGCATCTCTCGAGCACGTCGAAGTGCTCGCTGCGCGAGAGGACGAGGAGGCCGATGCGCGCAGCATCCAGGATCTCCTGCCGCCGGGCACCCGCATCGTGGTCGTGGACCCAAGTGCCGTCTCCACGCAGGTAGACGCCTTCCGCGGAGATCTGGACGACGTGGTCGGCGGCGACGGAGAGGCCGAGAGTCGTGCGCACCCGTCGCCCGAGCCGGCCGCGGATGGTGCTGCTGCGGCGGCCGCCGCCGGCTCGGCGACCGTGGCTCCTGTTCCCTCGGCTCCGGGCGCATCACCGGCCCGCCTCGTCTCCGCCCGCGACGGCTATGTCGACTGGAACGAGGTGACCGACTCGATCGCGGGACGCGGCCCCGTTACTGTCGCCCGTCCCGGGGGCGCAGGCGATCCGGACGTCCCTTCCGGCGAAGACGCATTGGTCATCCGCGCCACCAGCGGCGACCTTCCCATCACCAGCCTCCCCGAGGCCGAGCGCGAACTCGAACGCCTGGCCTCCGAGGGCTACCGAGTGGTCATCTCTTTCGAATCCCGTGCCGAGGCCGAACGGGCCACCTTCATCTTGAAGCGGTCGCCGGGCAGGCCGGCGGCGCCAAGTGACATCCCCACGGGGCCGGGGGTCACCTACCTGGGAGTGCCGCACAGAAGGCACTTCATGCTGCCCGACGTCGGCCTGGTGCTTCTTACCCACACCCAGATCTTCCCGCGTAGGCGCAAGGCCGCCGGCGCACGCCGGCCGGCCGGCGTGGGAGCCATCTCTAGTTTCCGCGATCTGCGTAAGGGCGACTTCATCGTGCACGAAGATCACGGTGTGGGTCGCTTCCGAGGCATCTCCACCAAGACCGTGGCCGGGGTCACCCGCGATTACCTCGACGTGGAGTTCCGCGACGGCGACATGCTCTATCTGCCTCACGACCAGATCGACCGCATCGGGCGGTACGTGGGAGCCGACGGCACGCCGCCCGCACTCTCCAAGTTGGGGGGTAAGGCCTGGGCACAGGTCAAGAACCGGGCGCGGGCGGCGGTCCGGGAGATGGCCGGTGAGTTGCTGCGGCTGTACGCGGTCAGGCAGACGACCCCGGGGCATCCCTTCTCCGAGGACGGAGAGTGGCAGCGTCGTTTCGAGCTGGCCTTCCCCTACGTTGAGACGGCCGATCAGCGTCGTACCATCGACGAGGTCAAGGACGACATGGAGCGCGCGGAGCCGATGGATCGCCTGGTGTGCGGGGACGTGGGTTACGGCAAGACCGAGGTCGCCCTGCGCGCCGCCTTCAAGGCCACCATGGACGGCAAGCAGGTCATGGTACTCGTGCCCACCACCATCCTCGCGCAGCAACACTACGGCACTTTCCGCGAGCGGATGGGGGAATTCCCGGTCAAAGTAGAAATGGTCTCCAGGTTTCGCTCGGCCAAGGAGCAGCGCCGCATCGTGCGTGAGTTCTCCGAGGGCAAGGTCGACGTCCTCATCGGAACCCACAGACTCCTCTCACAGGATGTCGCTCCCAAAGACCTGGGCATGATCATCGTGGACGAGGAGCAACGTTTCGGGGTGGCTCAGAAGGAGGCGCTCCGCAACTTGAAGCTCAAGGTGGACGCTCTCACCCTGTCCGCGACCCCGATCCCCCGCACTCTGCAGATGTCTCTGTCCGGGGTCCGCGATATCTCGGTGATCGAGACTCCACCCAAGGACCGCCATCCGATCCAGACGTACGTGGGCACCTACGACGAGGGTATGGCCCGACGGGCCATCGAGCGCGAGGTCGAGCGGGGGGGTCAGGTATTCTTCCTTCACAATCGGGTGGAGACCATCGAGCGCACGGCCATGCGCTTGGCGGAGGCACTGCCTGCCGTCCGCTTTGGTGTAGCTCACGGGCAGATGCCGGAGTCGGCCCTGGAACGGGTGATGCTCGACTTCCTCCGGGGCGATTACGACGTGTTGGTCACGACCACCATCATCGAGAGCGGCCTCGACATCCCCAACGCCAACACCCTGATCGTGGAGAGGGCCGACCTGTTGGGCCTGTCGCAGCTCTACCAGATCCGGGGTCGCATCGGCCGGTCTGCTCGGGTCGCTCACGCCTTCCTGTTCCACCCCGACGAGGAGGCCCTCACCGAGGAGGCGCGCGAACGCCTTTCCACTCTGGCTGACTACACTGAGCTCGGTTCCGGCTTCAAGATCGCCATGCGCGACCTCGAGATCCGCGGTGCCGGGAATCTCTTGGGCGACGAGCAGTCCGGCCATATCGCGGCCGTGGGGTTCGAGCTCTACCTCTCGATGCTGGAGCAGACGGTCAAAGCCATGCAGGGAGAGGACGTCGCCGCCCAGGAAGCGCCGCGGGTGGAGGTGGGTATCGACGCCTACGTCCCTTCATCGTTCATCGCCTACGAAGCCGCGAAGGTGGACCTGCACCGCCGCATTGCTACGGCCGACAGCATCGAGACCCTGCGCGAACTCCGCGCGGAACTCGCCGACCGGTTCGGCTCGATTCCGGAGCCGGTGGACAACCTCGTGTTCCTGGGAGAACTGAGAGTGCAGCTGCAGGAACTCGGTGTCCGTTCGCTGGCGGTGCGCGGGTACAAATTGACCATCGCGGGCCTCTCGCTGCCCAAGGGTGCCCGGGAGCTCCTGATGAACCGCGACCGGAGGTATGTCTACTCGCCGGTCGCGGGCGACCTTACGTTCGGGTTCAGGGGCGACGCTCGGCCGGTGCGGGAGGTCGTCGAGTCTGTACTCGGTGATATACTCCCTATCTGGTCCGGGGAGGCCTCTGTCATTGCGTGAGCGCCTCGTTCGCGGCACTCGTATCCGCACCCCGCCGGCCAGACCAATTAAATAGATAGGAGAGTCTTATCGTGATGAAGAAGTTTGCGGTCGTGTTCGCCTTGCTGATCGTGGCGATCGCGGCGTTCGGCTGTGGCGGCGGTGACAAGCTGCCCGACGGTGCGGTGGCGCAAGTCGGCGAAACAGTGATCGAAAAGACCACCCTTGACACCAGGATCGCCGATATCCAGACGCAGGTGCCTGGTCAGACGCCCGACCCGGCGGCGGACCCTGAAGCCTTCAAGGACTTCCAGGCACAGATCCTCGATTACCTCGTGACGCTCGAGATCGCCACCCAGAAGGCCGACGAACTCGGCGTTACCGTTACGGACGAAGACGTCCAAGCGGCCCTCGATCAGATCAAGGGCATGTTCGGCGGAGACGAAGCGGCGTTTGAAGAGGCGCTCAAGCAGCAGAACATGACGCTCGATCAGCTGATGGTGAGCCTGCGCGAGCGTGAACTCCTCACCAAGTCGGCCGAGGCCGTCACTAAGGACGTCGCGGTGGCAGACGACGAGATCGCCTCCTACTACGAAGAGCACAAGTCGGAATTCACCCAGCCCGAGACGCGCACCGCGCGCCACATACTGTTCAGCCCGGGTGGCTCCGCCGATTCGTCCGCTGAGGCTACCGACGCCGAGTGGGAAGCGGCCCGCGTCGAAGCCGAGGCCGCCCGGAAACGTATCACCGACGGTGAGGATTTCGCCACCGTGGCTCGGGAACTCTCCGACGACCCGAGTTCCAAGGATCAAGGCGGTGACCTGGGAGAGGTCAAAAAAGACACCATGGTGCCCGAGTTCGAGGAAGCTCTGTGGGCGCTCAAGCCCTCAGAGGTCTCCCAGCCGGTCAAGACCCAGTTCGGCTATCACCTCATCAAGTTGGAGCAGGTGAACGAGGCCCGAGAGAGCACTCTGGATGAGGTGAAAGACCAAATCAAGACCACGCTCCTTGATGAAGCCCAGCAGGCTGAGTGGAGCAAGTGGCTTGCCGAGGCGAAGAAGTCTCTCAGCGTAGTGATCGCCGACGACTATGTCGCCGCCAGCACCACCACCACAGCCGCTGGTGAGACCACCACCACTGCGGCCGGAGGGACTACCACCACGGCCGCTGGTGAGACCACGACCACGGCCAAGCAGTAACGGTATCCTGACGCACGGCGCCGCGGCGGGATCTCCCGCCGCGGCGCGTGTCCGACCGGCGGCCGGGAACATCGCGCGTTCCGGCCGCCTTGTCTATGGAGGAGGTCCGATGGAGTCAGTCGGTCGCGGAGATGATGCGCCTGCCGACCTCGTCGAGCCCGGCTCCCGCCGCGATTCCGTCCTGGCTGAGCTGGCCGCTCTCTACGATCTCACCGCCACGCTCCGCCGGGAGTGTCCCTGGGATCGCGTGCAGACGCAGGCCGACATCGTTGCCTACACCCTCGAGGAGACCTACGAACTGATCGACGCCGTGCGCGGCCGGGGCGGGGCTCCGGCCGGCGCCGATGAGCCTACGTCTGCGAACCTGGTGTGCGGCGAACTCGGCGATCTCCTTTTCCAAGTCTATTTTCTCGCCTGCGTGGCCGAGGAGGCCGGCTGGTACGACCTGGGCCACGTCGCGGCGGGCATCCGCGAGAAGCTCGTACGCCGCCATCCTCACATCTTCGGCGACGCTGAGGCCGACACCCCCGACGACGTGCGCCGCACGTGGGACGACATCAAGCGGCACACCGAGGGCCGCGAAGGCATATTCCACGAAGTGCCGCAGGCCCTGTCGGCCGCCCTGTTCGCTCAGAAGTTGCAGCAGAGAGCGGCCACTGTGGGCTTCGACTGGCGCGAGGCCGTAGACGTGTTCGACAAGATCCGTGAGGAGTTGGACGAGTTGGAGGAGGCCGTCCGGACTTCGGTCGCGGCGGAAGCGGGCGTTCCCGCGCAGGCGTCGGAGCTGCCGCCCGAGCGCGGCGCAGGGCCGCAGTCCGCCGCCCTCACCGCCGGGGCACCGGTCGTTGACACCCCTCGCGAGCGGGTCGAGGCCGAGGTGGGCGACCTGCTCTTCGCCGCTGTGAACCTCGCCCGGAAGCTCGAGGTGGATCCGGAGTTGGCTTTGCG
>JBBRDB010000063.1:0-12220 GCA_038204345.1 Thermoleophilia bacterium
TGCCGATTGTGCTCCCATTTGTGTCGCATAGCCGTCGGGGAACGCGGACTCTGCGGTGTGAGAGAGAATCGGGCCGGTGTCCTCTACGCCCTCACGTATGGGTGTGCCATAGCTGCCGCAGTCGACCCCATCGAGAAGAAGCCTCTGTTCCACTTTCTTCCCGGGAGCCTCAGCTTCTCCATCGCCACCGTCGGCTGCAATCTGACGTGTTCCTTCTGTCAGAACGCGGACATCAGCCAGATGCCTCGGGACGGCGGAGTGCTGCAGGGAAGCCCTCTTGAGCCGGGAGCGGTGGTGGAACGCGCCTTGGCGGCCGGATGCCTCTCTATCGCGTACACATACACCGAGCCCACGATCTATCTCGAGTACGCGCGAGATTGCGCGCTCGAGGCGTCCGCCGCCGGACTCAAGAACGTCTTCGTCACAAACGGTTTCATGACCCGGCAGGCCCTGGATCTCATGGGGGCCGACCTCCACGCCGCCAACGTCGACCTGAAGTCCTTCGACGACGAGTTCTATCGCCGGTTCGCCGGAGCGCGTCTGAAGCCGGTCCTCGACTCTATCCGACGGATGGTCGAGATGGGGGTATGGGTGGAGGTGACCACGCTGTTGATCCCGGGACTCAACGACACGGACGATGAGTTGCGGGCTCTTGCCGCTTTCCTCGCGGGTGTCGATCCCGACATACCCTGGCATGTCTCCAGGTTCCACCCCACCTACCGGATGCTCGATCGTCCCCCCACCCCCAGCTCCACCGTGGAACGGGCAGTCGCGATCGGAGGCGAAGAGGGGTTGCGCTACGTGTACGCGGGTAACCTACCGGGAAGTACGCACGAATCCACGCGTTGCCCGTCGTGCGGAGAGACCGTCATCGAGCGTCACGGCTTTCGGGTCGAACGAGTCAGGCTCGCCGGAGATCGGTGCAGCGCCTGCGGGTCGGTGATCCCGGGCGAGTTCGGGAGGAGGATCGAATGACTCTCATAGCATGTTTCGCCACTCCTCATCCCCCCGTCATGGTGCCCGAGGTGGGCCGCGAGCGGGCAGCCGAGGTGAGTGGCACGGTGGACGCGATGCATCAGTTGGCGCGCGAAGCCAAGTCGTTGGCCCCTGAGGTCATCGTCCTCATGTCGCCGCACGCTCCACTCGACATGAACATGATGGGCGTCAGCGCGGCGTCGTGGTTCGAGGGTTCGTTCAGCATGTTCGGAGCGCCCGAGGTTCGGATGCGCCTGGACGGGGCACCGGATCTGGCTCGGGCCATCGTGCGGGAGTCTTCGGCTCGAGGCGTGCCCGCCCATCTGCTGCACGCGGGGAGGGGCGCAGAACTCGACCACGGTTCGATGACCCCGTTGGTAATGCTCGTCGAGAACCTCGCACCGCTCCCGTCTCTAGTTGTGTTGAGCTTCAGCTACTTGGAGCCCGAGCGGCACGTCGAGTTCGGACGGGCGGTCGGCTCCATGCTCCAGGCGGACCCCCGCCGCATCCTCTACGTGGCCAGCTCAGACCTGAGCCACAGACTCATCCCCGGAGCCCCGGCGGGGTACAGCCCGCGGGGCGCCGAGTTCGACGCCGCCGTGGTCGCGGCCTTCAAGAGCGGAGACCTCTCGCGGTTACTCACGATCCCTCGCGACCTCGTGCACGATGCGGGGGAATGCGGGCTCCGCTCTCTGTTCACTCTGAGCGGCGTCATCGAAGGGTTGGACTCTCGCACACGGCTTCTGTCCTATGAGGGTCCCTTCGGCGTCGGTTACCTCGTGGGGGTGGTGGACGTCGACGCTCCCACGCGGGCTAACGAGCTTGTCACGGGGTGTGAGGCCGCCACAACGCCGCCCGGCGACTCGGCCGGTGCCGCGGACTCCGATACGGCCCGCGGAGTCGCCCAGGACGCCGCCGCACACACCGGCCGTGATGCCGACACACACACCGGCCGTGATGCCGACACACACACCGCCAGCGCCGCCGTCGCCGACCAGGACTCGGATGATGATGCTGTAGTGGCTCTTGCTCGCAGAGCGGCCGAAGCAGTCGTAAGGGGCGGCGAACGAGTCGAACCGGCGCTTCCGGTCGAGGGGCTCCCCCCCCGTGCGGGGGTCTTCGTGTCTCTTCATCTGCCGGACGGCTCCCTGCGCGGCTGCATCGGTACGTTCGCCCCCACCAAGGCCACCCTGGGCGAAGAGATCGTCGCCAGCGCCGTCAACGCGGCCACCAGGGACCCGCGCTTCTTCCCGGTACGGGAGGAGGAGCTTTCAGACCTACGGGTGTCTGTGGATATCCTCGACGAGCCGGAGGACGTGGAGAGCATCGATCAGCTGGACCCGGCGGAGTACGGCATCATCGTCCGCACCGACGACGGTCGGCAGGCGCTGTTGCTGCCCGACCTCGAAGGCGTCGAGACAGCTCGGGACCAACTGGCCATCACCTGTCGCAAAGGAGGCATCGATCCCACCAAGGATCGGTACCACCTGCAACGTTTCCGGGTCACCCGCCACGGACGACACTGACGGCGCGCCTTAGCCCGGTGGCGCCTGTCGGCCCGGAGGCGCCCCTGGCGAAGACGCCCCTCGGCGCCCCGTTCTTCGGGGTGGGGTGGTCTCGGGCACCGCCGACGGTCTCTTGGGTCCATGGGATTTTGGTGTATCATCTTTTCCGTATAACGTTTGCGAGGAGGATCTAACGTAATGGCTGGCGCGACCCGCACATCCAGATATCATCTCGACGGCTTCCGCTATCTTTCGCCGGGGAACGACCCTGCGTGGCGCCGGGCGGTGGGTCGTGTCATCGACCTCCGCAACGTGGGCTGGGACGTCGGCGTCAAGGCGCTGGAGCGCATGGCGGGCTACCGTCGGGGCGACCGACTCGACTTCCACCTGGGCGCGTCCGCGCGCGATTTGATCTCGGGTAAAGGCAAAGCGGTTCGCGATGAGGTGGAGGCTTTGGCCGACGCTGTGATGAAGGCCGGCGCCTACCCCGCGCGCGAAGAGGCCACCCGAGCATTGGGAGCCGTGATGCACGTTCTGCGCGACCGCGTGCCGCCGGACCTGCTGGCCAAGCTGGGCGACCATCTCCCGGTGTCCGAAGCGGCCCGCCACCGCGTCTCATCCTGAGGACTCGGCCCACGTCCGCATAGGCACGGGTCGCCGGCCTCCCGTGGCGGGCGTTCAGCCTTTGATCACTCCCAGCGGTCTAAGCCGCGCTACGCGCGGAGAGATGCCCGCCCTTTCCATGACGTTCACGACCCGGTTCACGTCCTTGTAGGCCTCGGGCATCTCCTCGGCGAGGGTCTTCGGTCCCGGTGACCGCACCACAACGCCGGCCTCAGCCAGTTCCTGGTAGATAGAGCGGCCTCTCGCCCGCTTCACGGCCTGTGAGCGACTGAGGGCCCGACCGGCTCCGTGGCAGCTCGACCCGAACGTCTGGCGCATCGCCTCCTCGGTTCCGCGGCACACGTAGGAGGCAGTCCCCAAATCACCAGGTATCAGCACGGGTCCCGCCTGGTCGCGGCCGCGCGTGTATGCGCGCCGTTTACCCATCGCCGGGGGGCACCGTGCACGTGTGGTCTCCGTTCGCGGATCCCCCGGTGCTCGCTCAGGCCTCGACCTTCTTGCGCCGAGTCTTCGGCTTGCCTGCGGGCTTGGCTGCCGGCTTGGGCGCCGGTTTGACTGCGGACTTGGCCTTGGCCTTGGATCCACCACCCTTGTCGTCCTTCGCCCCACCCTCCAGCACCTGCGCGAGGACGGTCGAGACGTGGTCCACGTACACGAACTGCATGTCCTTGATGACTTCGTCTTTGGTCTCTTCCACGTCGGCCTCGTTGCGGTCGGGGAGGAAGACCTTTTTGATGCCCGCCTGGCGCGCCGCGATTATCTTCTCCTTGATGCCTCCCACCGGCAGCACCTGACCGGTAAGGGTCACTTCCCCGGTCATGGCCACTTCGGCGTCCACCGGGTGATCGGTCACGAGGCTGGCCAAGGCGGTGGTGATGGCTACGCCCGCGGAAGGTCCGTCCTTGGGAGTCGCGCCCGCGGGTACGTGCACGTGTATGTCGTGGTTCTGGAAGAAGCCCTCGGCGACGCCCATTGTCGGAGCCACGCTGCGGATGTAGGTGAGGGCGGCCTGCGCCGACTCCTTCATCACGTCTCCCAGTTGTCCGGTGAGGGTGAGTTTGCCCGTGCCCGGCATGGAGCGGGCCTCGATGAAGAGTATGTCGCCACCGGCGGGCGTCCAGGCCAGTCCGGTGGACACCCCTGCGTCACTGGTGCGACGCTTCGACTCCCGGAACAGCTTGCGCTTGCCCAGATAGTCCTTCAGATTGTCCGGATTCACCGTGAGACGCTTCCTGTTCTCCTCGGCGACCTTACGGGCGAACTTACGCGCCACCTTGCCGATCTCCCGCTCCAGGTTACGCACTCCCGCTTCGCGGGTGTAGCCCTGGATCATCGCGCTCAAAGCACCATCGGTGAACTGTACGTGCGCCTTCCCGAGTCCGTGCCGCTCCAGTTGCCGGGGTATGAGGTAGCGCCGCGCGATGTGCAGCTTCTCCTCCTCGGTATAGCCCGACATGGTGATGATCTCCATCCGGTCGCGTAGCGGGCCGGGGATGGTATCGAGCATGTTGGCGGTGGTGATGAACATGACCCGAGAAAGGTCGTAGGGCAGGTCGAGGTAGTGGTCGCGGAAGGTGTTGTGCTGCTCCGGGTCGAGCACCTCGAGCATGGCGCTCGAAGGATCACCGCGCCAGTCGGCTCCCATCTTGTCTATCTCGTCGATCATGAACACCGGGTTGCTGCTCTCCGCGTCCCGCAGAGCTCGGATGATCGTGCCGGGCATGGCACCGACGTAGGTGCGGCGATGGCCCCGTACCTCGGCCTCGTCGCGAACGCCTCCCACGCTGATGCGTATGAACTTGCGACCGAGGGCGCGCGCGATGCTCTGACCGAGGCTCGTCTTACCCACCCCTGGAGGGCCTACGAAGCAGAGGATGGGAGCGCTCGACTGCTCCTTGAGCTTCTGCACGGCCAGGAACTCGATGATGCGGTCCTTGACGTCCTCGAGATCGTAGTGATCCTCATCGAGGACCTTGCGGGCGTGCGCGATGCCCAGATCGTCCTCCGTGTATGCGTTCCACGGCAGCGACAGGATCCAGTCGAGATAGGTGCGGATGACTCCGTATTCGGCCGCTGCGGCGGGTAGTTTGGCCAGCCGGTCGAGTTCTCGGCGGGCCTGCTTGTCCGCGTCCTCGGGAAGGGCGGCCTCGTCGATGCGCTGACGCAACTCGGCCACCTCGGCCTGACCCTCGTCGCTCTCGCCCAGCTCCTCCTGAATGGCTTTGAGCTGCTGACGCAAGAAATAGTCGCGCTGCGTCTTCTCCATCTCGGAGTGCACTTGGCTCTGGATCTTCGAGCCCAACTCCAACACTTCAAGCTCGGCGCTCATCATCTCGGTGAGCCTGCGCAGACGTTTCGCCACGTCCACCAGCTCGAGTAGTTCCTGCTTGTCCTCCGTCTTCAACCGCATGGTAGAGGCCACGAAGTAGCCGAGCGCGGACGGATCGTCTATGTTGACCGCCGCGAGTTCCAGTTCCTCTGGAAGGTAGGGGACCAACTGGACGATCTTCGTGTACACCGACACCAGGTTGCGCTGGAGCGCTTCCAGTTCCTTCGATTCCACCAGGACATCCGGCAGGTTGCTTACCCGGGCTACCAGGTACGGTTCCGTCTTCGTATACTCCTCGATGCGTATTCTTCGGATCCCCTGCACCACGATGCGGAGCGTGCCGTCGGGTGCCTTGATCATCTTCTGTACCGCCGCCAGGGTTCCGATGTCGTAGGTGTTCTCGGGGCCGGGAAGGTCGATGTCCGCGTCGCGTACCGCCGCCAGGCCCACGAGTTTGTCCTTGGCGAGCACCTCGTCGATGAGCAGCACGGATCTCGGCTGCCCCACCGCGAGAGGCATCATGGTGTCGGGGAAGACCACTGTGTCCTTGAGCGGCAGGATGGGCAGGGCCGCAGGCGTCCGCCCGTCCTCGACAGGCGACTCACCGCCGTCGATCTCGATATCGGAAGTATCGAGGTCGTCGTTCACGATCTCGATCTGGTCCGCCCGAAGCATGTCCCAGTTGGAGAACAGATCGATCCCATCCACCCGGTCGCGTTCGTCGGAGGTCATGCCCGGCCTCCCGTCTCGTTCTGGCTCGTTTCATCTGCCGATCCGCCGGTCTCGGCCAGCTCGTCGAGGTCACGGTTCACGATCGGAATGCGTCTGTTCGCCGCGCGATCGGCGACCGGCAGGAATATCTCGAGAAAGCCGTGGTGGTATTCGGCCTTGGCTTTCGCCGAGTCCACGTCTACCGGCAGAAGCACCCGACGCTCGAAAGGACCGTAAGCGATCTCCATCTGTTGGTAGACCTTGTCGCGATGCCCATGGTCCACCCGCTGCCCGCGGATGCGGAGCACCCGCTCCTCCATCTGGAGGTCGAGGGTCGCCGGGTCCACGCCGCCCAGCTCCAGCCGCACGATCATGGCGCCTTCGACCTTGCTGAAATACACGTCGACGTTGGGGCGGAACGCAGCGCGAATGTTACCTATCATCCGGTTGGTGCCAACAAGCTCGAGGAACATCCGATCGACCTCGTTCTGCAGCCGTCGGAAGCTGGGCGGCTCGTCCCTGTTACGCTGATTCACGGATCACATCTCCTGCATGGTCGATGTCGTACGACTCCTGAGCGGGTGCCACTGCCTCATGCACTCTACGGTACCACTAAGGTCTGTATTGCCAAAAACCGCATCCGCAAACAGCGCCGGTCCCATTGGCCGACAGTCTCCATAATCCGGATCCTGTTTGCCGTGGTCGGCGTAGTGGGAATGACGAGGGCAACCATGCACTGGTCCTACAAGATATTCAAGGTCTTCGGCGTCGAGGTCAGGGTGCACGTGACCTTCCTCGTGATCGTCGCCTATTTCGCGTTTGTCTGGGGAGTTGAGCGCGATCCAGGCGGATGGACCGGCGCTCTCTATGGTGTTCTCCTTGTGCTCCTGCTGTTCGGGTTGGTGGTCATGCACGAACTCACTCACTCGCGCGTGGCCCAAGCCTACGGCGTCCGCGTGCGCGATATCACCCTACTTCCGATCGGGGGCATGGCCTCCCTGGAAAAGATGCCAGACGAGCCTCGGCAGGAGCTCCTCGTCGCCCTGTCTGGGCCCCTTTCCAACGTGGTGTTGGGCGTGGTGATGGCTGCTGCCGCTCCGCTGGCGGTGGATACCTCGGTATTCCAGAGCTTCGATCGCCTCACTTCGTCCCTCCTCACGCCGAGCTTCGAGGGCGCGTACCTCTACGTCCTCACGGCCAACGTCACGCTGGCCATCTTCAACCTGATCCCTGCCTTTCCCATGGACGGCGGCAGAGTGTTCCGCGCCTTTCTGGCCCTGAGGATGGGAAGGGTGCGGGCCACGCGCATCGCAGTAGTCGTGGGGCAGACGCTCGCCCTGCTCCTGGGTCTTCTGGGAATTTTCGGCGGCGGCATCATCTTGGTGGTCATAGCCGCGTTCATCTACCTCGGGGCCCAGGCTGAGGGTCGCGGCGACGAGACCAAGGGGGCTCTGGGGAGACTTCGGGTAAGCCAGGCGGTGAACGTGGATGTGGATACGGCCCGGCCCGATCAGACCATCGGCGTCCTTGCAGCCCGCCTCTTCCATTCGTATCAGTCGGATTTTCCGGTCGTGGAGGCCGATGGAGAGGTAGTCGGCATCGTGACCCGCGACAGGCTTATCACCATGCTGGGGCAGCACGGAGCCGACTACCCAGTGTCGGAGGCCATGGTCACCCAATTCCCCGTGGGGGCGTTGGACGAGGCCGTATACGACGTGCTGCAGCGCATGCGCTCGGGGGGTTACCGGACGGCTCCCATCATGGAATCCGGTCGATTGGTGGGCATGCTGTCCCTTGAGGACATCAGTGAGGTGTTCGCTCTTCTGGCGGCCGCCGGCCCCGACTTTGCCGAGAAAGTCCCGGGCGCCGGCAGGCGCACGCTCTGACACCCGTGTGCGCGATTGGGCGCGCCATCGGGTAACAAACACGCGCGGGTGCGGGCACGATCACCAAGCACTCGGTGAAGGGCAAGGCGGCTATGCGTTTCGTTTGGAGCTGAAGGGGTAAGTCCACGCGCATGATGACCGGAGCGGCTGGACCAAGAGTGATTCATCGGAGGCCGACATAGCATCGACTGCGGAACAGGCAACACGCTGGGCGTTGGCAGTCGACCTGGACCTCTGCACGGGGTGTCAGGCCTGCGTCGTGGCCTGCGTGGCCGAGAACAACATCAGGGTGGTGGGCGAGGAGTTGGCCGCCATGGGGCGCGTCCTCCACTGGATGCGGATCGAACGCTACTGGGATGAGGCTGAGTATCCCGCGGCGGCGGCACGGTTCCTCCCCGTCATGTGCCAGCAGTGCGCCAATGCGCCGTGTGAGCCGGTGTGCCCCGTGTTCGCCTCCGTGCACTCCGAGGACGGCCTCAACAGCCAAGTCTATAACCGTTGTATCGGCACCCGATATTGCGCGCAGAACTGTCCTTACAAGGCCCGGGTGTTCAACTACTTCGCCCCCGAGATACCCACGCCGCTCGACCAGCAGCTGAACCCCGATGTGACCGTGCGCAGCGTGGGGATCATGGAGAAGTGCACGTTCTGCGTGCAGCGCATACGACGGGCGCGGCAGCAGGCTCGAGCGGAGGGCAGGCCCATCGCTGACGGCGAGATCACGCCCGCCTGTGTCCAGACGTGTCCGCCCGGCGCTCTCGTATTCGGCGACGCGGGCGATCCTGACAGTCAAGTCTCGCGGCTGATGGGCAGCCGGCGGGGTTTTCGCCTGCTCGAGGCCTTCAACTCACTTCCCTCGGTGGTCTATCTCAAGCGGGGGGGCGGCCCGGATGTCTGAGCGCGGTGACCTGCACGGCCACGGAGGCGCCCCGCCGAAGGCCGGGGCCGCGCCGCTCAGCCCTGAGCAGACCGCGGCGGTGTACGAGGCCTCGGGCGTACACACTACCGTGGCTCTCTCGGAGGCGGAACTCGCCGAACTCAACGCGGGTCTCGATAACCGGGTGTTCCGGGCCATGCAGACTTTCGGCATCCGCTACCTTCTTCTCGTGGTGTTCCTTGCAGCGGTCGTAGGTTTCGGGGCGGTCGGCTTCGCCTGGCAGATATACAAGGGGATAGGAGTGACGGGGCTCAACCGCCCCGTCTTCTGGGGTTTCTACATCACCAGCTTCGTCTTCTGGATAGGAATCAGCCACGCCGGGACTCTCGTCTCCGCCATTTTGCGGGTGCTGAAAGTGGAGTGGAGGCGTCCGCTCACCCGGGCGGCCGAAGCGATGACTCTTTTCGCCCTCATGATCGGCGGACTGTTCCCCATCATCCACCTGGGTCGCAATTGGCGCTTCTATTGGATGATCCCGGTGCCGAACGAACGGGGACTATGGCCCAACTTCCGTTCGGCCTTGATGTGGGACCTGCTGGCGATTCTCACGTACATCACGGCCAGCTCGCTCTTCCTCTTCTTGCCGCTGGTTCCCGACCTGGCCACCGCCCGCGACCGCACGCGGGGGCTGAGGAGACGGGTGTACGGGATCCTCTCGCTCGGCTGGAGGGGCACTCAGCAACAGTGGCATCGGCTCCATCTAGCCATGCGTATATTCACCATCGTGGTCATCCCTATCGCCGTGAGCGTGCACACCATCGTCTCCTGGGACTTCGGCATGACCCAAGTCGAGGGGTGGAGGAGCACGGTGTTCGGCCCTTACTTCGTCATAGGAGCCATCTATTCGGGTATAGCCGCTCTGATCACCGTGCTCATCCTCGTGCGCAAGTCCATGGGGCTTCAGGACTATCTGACCCTGCGGCATTTCGATCGCCTCGGCAAGGTGCTGCTGTCCGTCACGGTCCTTTGGTTCTACATGTTCTGGGCCGGCTTCCTCACCGACTGGTACGGCGGCAACTCGGTGGCCAAGCTCATCCAGCACGAGCACCTCGCGGGGAGTTCGGCCGTGCTCTTCTGGACCATGATGACCGTCAACGTGGGCATCCCCTTTCTCCTCCTGTGGTTCCGCCGAGTCCGCACCTCCATGGCGGCTATGCTCGTGATCAGCCTGCTCATCAACGTGGGAATGTGGATCGAACGCTTTCTGATAATCGTGTCGTCGACGTCGGTGAACTCGCTGCCGTACGATTGGGGTTCTTACACTCCTCAGTGGCCTGAGATCGCGATCGCCACCGCCACGTTCGCGGCTTTCGCGCTCCTCTACGTGATCTTCTCGAAAGCCCTTCCCCTCATCTCGCTGTGGGAGGTCAAGGAGGGATGGCGAGTCGATCGCTGGCAGCGCGAGGGTCTGGTGGAGGTCGAGAGCGACGTGCCCATCCCGGAGTCCATGCCCGCCGGCGTTCCCGCTGCCGGGGCCGCCGCCCATGGCGCCCATGGAGGTGTCGGCACATGAGCGCACCCACCTACGTTTCCGCCAAAGTGGACGGAGAGCGCGGCGTGGCTGCGGCTCTCAAGGCGCTACGCGAAGTCGGAGTGCCACGAGAGCGGGTCGAAGTGCTCTCCGATCTCCCTCTGCCTGCCAGCATCCTCGGAGGCGAGATGCGGGCCACTCGCATACCCTTGTTCACGGCAGCGGGGCTCGTGGGCGGGCTGGCGGCCGGCGTTTTCTTCTCCGTGGGGACGCTCTTCCTTTATCCACTCCTGGTGGGAGGCCAGGCCATGAAGGTCGCGCCCCCCAACCTGATCATCATCTACGAACTGACGATGTTCGGGATCGTGGTGGCGACCGCTGCCGGCTTCTTCTTGGAGACCCGGGGCCGCGGGCCACGCCGTCCCTACTTCGGGGGAGTGAGCGCCGGCGAGACGTTCGTGGTGGTGGAGTTACCGCCCGACCTCGTCGCCTCCCGGGTACGCCGGGCACTGACCGCGTCGGGCGCGGAGCCGGTGGGGGATGTTTCATCGTGAACGATCAGCCCACGAGCACCTCCCTCGTCTCCAGCCGTCAGCGCCGGTTCCTGATCACCTTCCTGGCCGTAGTGGTGGTGGCCGTCATCGTGGTCCTGGTGGCACAACTCTTCACCGGCTGTTGGGTGGATGTCGGCAACGAGATGGGTGCACAACAGTCGGTCGGTTACGTCGAGCCGCCGCGCTCCTCGGCGCCCGAAGGAGCGGTGCCCTTCAGTGGGCCTGATATTCCGGTGGGCGCGTCGGTCCCGGCCAACCCGATCACGCGCACGTCCGCTTCTGAGGAGCGCGGTCGAGCCGACTACGTTCTCTTCTGCACTCCCTGTCACGGCGAGGCCCTACCCGACGCGCCGCCCGGCCAGGTTGGGCAGTTGTTCGCGCCTCCACCCCCCAACCTGTTCGCGTTAGGCGACTCGCATAGAGACGGTGACATCTTCCTGGCGGTGTCGCAGGGCTTGGGGCGCATGCCTCCGCTGGCCTCGCGCATGAGCCCGGAGGAACGGTGGCACCTGGTGAACTACCTGCGTGGGCTGGTGGCAGGACCCCCGCCCACTCCCCCGGCGGGATCCGGCCTGCTCCGCGGGGCTTTGGTGTTCTCGGTCCAATGCGCAAGCTGTCACGGGCCTACCGGCCAGGGAGCGCTCGGGCCCGCACTCTATCCGTCGAGCCTCCTGTCCGAGTCCACTACCGCCGAGATCATCGGACTCCTGCGCGTGGGCCGCCCCGCGCGGGGCATGCCCGCCTTCGGCTCGAGGGTCTCAGAAGGTGAGCTGACTGACCTCGCCACTCTGCTGCAAGCGCTCCAGACGCAGGGAGCCTCGGTGCTCACAGAATCGTTGGCTCGTCTGCGGACTACCACCACGACAGCCACGCAGCCGACCACTACCACGACCACGGTGTCGCCTGGATCGACTACGACGACCACCGTACCCCCGGGGTCCTCCACGACTACCACCACGGCCGGCGGCATAGATCCTGCGGTCAAGACTCTCGGTGAGCAGGTGTTCTCGGCTAACTGCGCCGGCTGTCACGGGGTGGACGGCTCCGGTGGGATAGGGCCCAAGCTCAAGCCGAATGCGTTCATCGGCGGCAACAGCGACGCCGCCGTTCTCGACGTCGTGCAGAACGGTCGGCCGGGAACGGCCATGCCCAGCTGGTCCGGCCGGCTCAGTGCCGCTCAGATGGACGCCGTCGTGGCGCTTATGCGCGACTGGCAACAGCCGGGGTC
>JBBRDB010000064.1:0-12042 GCA_038204345.1 Thermoleophilia bacterium
GGCCACGATCTCTTCAAGCCCCAGCTCCGGCAGCCGCTCGGGTACGTAGAGCCCGCCACCCTCGGCGATGCCCTTGATGACCACGTCGGTGAAGGCGCGGGGGGTGGGGTCGAGGGCGCGGGTGTCGGTGTAGGTGATGAGGGGCATCTCGGCGGGGCTCCGTGGTTGAGGGCAGTTAGTGCCGGTGGCGGCTGGGTCTGGCCAATGGTAGCAGGCGTGGCGGGGGTGGGGGTGGGGTGGACGGCGGCGCGGAACGCGGCGGATCTGATGGGGCCAGGTGGGGGACGGATTGACCCGAGGTGACGATACTTATACGGATGGAAGTCTGTCTATCTGCCTGCACAGCGAGCCGGGTTGATGGAGGCTTCTCCTCGGTGCGGTGGTTCTCCGGAGTCTTTCCGTCCGGGGGGACTGGTGTCGTTATGCAGACTGGAAGTTGCTGCCTGTTGGAGTTCGGCAGACTGTCGAAGTATTGTTAGGCGCATGCCAGAGGGGGGAGTCCGGTTGTGAACCTGCGGTTCTACATGGATCGGCACGCGGGGGAGCCGCACTGTGTCCGTTATAGGCTGTCGGAGGAGGACGTGCGGGACGTGCTTGCCGGTCCGCTTGAAGACCATCCGGGCAGGAAGGTTCTCGGACGGCTTTGGGTAGAAGGTATGAAAGGCGGTATATGAGCTGGAGCACTGGGCCGCAGTGCCACCCTTCTCGGAGATGGTGGCCCGCCTCATCTGTCTGCGGGGCATCGCCACCCTCTCGGCGCTCACCATCGCCACCGAAGTGGTGGACTTCGCCCGATTTCGGACCCCGGATGAGTTCGCTTCCTTCGTGGGGCTGGTGCCGAGGGAGTACTCGAGCGGCCTCAAGGAGCGCCGAGGCGGTATCACCAAGACGGGCAACGCCCACGTGCGCCGTGTCTTGGTGGAGGCGGCCTGGCACTACCGTCACCGTCCGGCCGTGGGGGAGAACCTCCAGAAGGCGGAGCCTGGGGCAGCCGCCTGAGGTGCTGGCCGCTTGCTTCGAGACCCAGGAGAGGCTCTCGCGCCGCTACCAGAGGCTCACCGGGCGGGGCAAGCGGTCCTGCGTGGCCGCCGTGGCCGTGGCCCGGGAGCTTTCCCGGGCTATCTGGCACCTCATGCGCCTCGAGATCGAGGCGGCCTGAAGCTTGGGGAGTGACGTGGGCAGACGGCACCTTCGGAGCAATCCTCGGAACTTCTTTGCGGCCTTTTGCCGCGCGCTTAGTGGGAGGCAGGCTCCGACGCACCAGAGACATGCGGACCCGATCCGCGCATATCAGAGTGGTCAGTCGCCGCGTCCACGTGTCTGCCCACGTCACTACCAAGAAGGAAGATCTCCTCCGAAGAGGCGCGGGGGGTTGACAAGGTATTCCATATCAGAAGTTACGGTCAGCGCCCAACAGGTCGCGATGGTGGCCGCTTCAATTGTCGAACAAGGCGCTCCAGCCAACCGGCTTTGTCGGCGGCTGAACGCCGAGACGTAGGATGCCCGCCGGGACTACGAGACCGGCTGGATGCGAGCACCGCAACCACAGGGTTGTCACTGATAACACAGAGGCGTATACTGTTATCATGGTTAGGACTCAGATAAGCCTTCCGCAGGATGAGTACACGGCCGCGAAGCATGAGGCGGCGCGGCTCGGGATCTCTCTGGCCGAGCTGTTTCGACGTGCCCTTCGGACCGTTCTGCCCGTCGACGACACCAACCCCTGGATGCGCTATGCGGGAATGGTGGAGACCGGCGATCCCGCATCCAGCCGGAGTATCGACGACGTGGTCTATGGCCGCAAAGACTGACTCCTACGTCGACACATCCGCTCTGATCGCCTTCGCGGATCGCTCGGACTCCTACCATCTGCTGTTCCGGCGACTGTTCTCGGAACCTCCGGCATTGCTGACTACGGCGCTCGTTGTCGCTGAAGGGCACGCCTGGTTCCTGCGCCGCTACGACCGAATGCGCGCGCTCCAATTCCTGGCGATGATCGAAGCGATGACTCCATTAACTGTCGTGTCGGTGGGGCCCACGGAGCAGGCGGCCGCTGCGGGTCTTCTGCGTCGCTACTCGGACCAAAATCTCACCATGACGGATGCGGTTGGTCTGCATGTCATGAGTGCGCGCAGCGTCGCCACCTGTTGGTCTACGGATTTCCATCTGGGAATCACGGGCATCCCGCTGGCGATCAATGTGAGTTGACCGGCGCGGGAGGTATTCCTAACCAGCGCTTCCGGCAGACGCACCTCGCGCGCGGCTGAAACGCATCCTCGGCTCACGCGGACCTAACCCGCGCTTTCAGCTGACGGCGGTGATGGCGGAGAATGAGGGAAGAGCATGCCCAAGAAGAAGAAACAGATGAGCCAATTCGAAGACCTGACCTGGGACGACCTCAATGAATGGGCCGGGAGCAAGATCGTGGCCAGGGGCCGGAGCTACCAACAGCAGGGGCGCGTCTCGGACTTGGCGCACACAGAAGACGGCGCTCTGGTCGCGTGGGTGGCCGGCTCGGAGCGCTATGCCACCCAGGTCGATGCGGATTATGACGGCATGCCTGCTTCCATCTGCACCTGCCCCTACGAACTCAACTGCAAGCATGGGGTTGCCGTGGTGCTTGAATACCTGGAACGAGTCAAGCACAACCGGCGCGTTCCCCAAGCGGGCCGGGGTGATGAACGTCTTGAGCTCTTGGCGGACGAGGATCGGGACGACGAAATCGGCCACAACGAAATCGCCTCATCTCCCAATGCCGGCAAAGAGATCGACGCCTTTCTGAAGGGCAAGACCAAGGCCCAACTCATCGAGCTGGTCCACGAACTGGCTGAACAGTACCCGGAGATCGCGCAAGATCTGGCCGATCGGCGGCAGATAATCTCCGGCGATACCCAGGCGCTGGTGACGCGCCTGCGTCGGGAGATCCGCGACATCGGCGCTGAGCCCGGTTGGCAGAACTACTGGCAAGGTGCGGGCCATACCCCGGACTACTCCGGGATTCGCACAAAGCTCGAAGTGCTGCTCAAGGAGGGGCATGCTAACGAGGTGCTGATTTTGGGCCAGGAGTTGGTGACTACCGGCACCCGTCAGGTGGAGGAAAGCCAGGACGAGGGCGAAACCGCCGGGGAAATCGCCGGCTGCATGCCGGTGATCGTCGAGGCCCTGGATCGGTCGTCTCTCGATGGCACCGACAAGTTGAGCTGGGCGCTGGACGCCGTGCTCGAGGATGAGTTTGACGTGTGCGAGACTCTGGTGGAGTACCTCTGGCGGGGGCATCCGAAGTCATCCTGGCGGGCGCTCGCAGACCGGCTGCTGGCCCGCCTGGATGATCTGAAGAGCGCCGAGGGCGCCGACGATTTCAGCCGCAACTACGCCCGCGACCGGCTTAGCGGCTGGGCCATTCATGCCCTGGAGCGCGCCGGCCGAGAAGACGAGATCATCTCCCTGTGCGAAGCCGAGGCCACCAAGACAGGCAGCTACGGGCGCCTGGTCGAACGGCTGGTTGCGGCGGGGCGCTATGAGGACGCTGAGCGCTGGATTCGGGAAGGGTCTCGGGCCACGAAGGACAGATGGCCCGGTATCGCCGCCGGCCTGCGCAGCCAACTGCGGGGGATTCGAGTGCTGGAAAAGGACTGGCCGGCCGTGGCGGCGATGCAGGCGGAAGACTTCGTGCGCCGTCCCTCGCGACAGGCCTTCACGGACTGCAGGGAAGCTTCCAGCAAGGTGAACGCCTGGCCCACAGTACGCCAATACCTAGTGGATTACCTCGAGAAAGGAGAGCTGCCCTGGGAGCGGAAAGACTGGCCGCTTCCGGAAACCCGTCTCGACGCACCGACACCAGGACAAACAGACCGTTTCCCCCTGGTGGGTGACCTCATCGGCATTGCCATTCTGGAAAAGAAGCCCGAGCAGGTGCTGCGCTGGTACGATCGACTTTCCGAAGAGCGATTCGGGTGGCGGGGAGTCGACGACGATGAGGTCGCCACGGCTGTGCACACCCACGCGCCGGAGCGGGCGGTGGCCATCTGGCAGAAGAAGGCCGAGCGGCTGATCGCCCAGGTCAAGCCGAGCGCCTACCAGGAGGCGGCCACGTACCTGCGGAAAGCGGGAGGGGTGATGGCCCGGCGGAAAGAAAAGGAGCAATGGGACACGTACCTGCGAGATCTGCGGGAAACGCACGTCCGTAAGCGCCGCCTGATGGAGATCCTGGATGGTCTGGAGGGAAAACCGATCGTGGGCAAGAGGCGCTGAGCGGCGCGGCTGAATCGCGTGCCGTCAGGCATCGACAAGGCGCCTGTGCCGGCCGGCAGGTAGAATGGGACCACACTGTAACGGCGTCTGCTCATGCGCCACGACGTTCGTACTACCAAGCCTCATAGGAGTGGCACGTGCGCGTATTCCTGACGGGGGTCGGTTGCGTCGGCAAGACCACGATCGGCAGGAGAGCAGCCGATCTCATGGGCCTGGCGTTCTTCGATCTGGACGACGAGGTCGAGGCTTTCTTCGGCACCAGTATCGAGCGGCTGCAGGGGCGGTTTCTGACGCCGCACTCCTACAGAAACGAAGCGGCGAAAGCCCTGCTTCGCCTGCTGGAACGCCCCGAAAGCCGACGGAGCGTGATCGCCCTGCCTCCCAGCGGACTGATGGGAGGGTACCTGCGGGTCGTCAAGCGGTCCGCCGGGGTGGTGGTGGTGCTCCGGGATGAACCGGAGAAGATCCTCGAGCGGATTATCTTCTTCGACATCGACTCGAACCCTATCGACCGGCGCTTGACGGCCACCGAGAAACGCGCGTACCTGAGAGAGATCAAGAAGGACATAACGTACTTCGGCAAGACGTATGCGCGCGCCCATCTGAGCGTCTACATCGCGGGGCTGGATGTAGAGGTCGCCGCCCGGAGGGTTCAAGAAGCCGTCGAACGACTCGCTGTGCAAGCGGCGGAGAGCGAGAGTCGACGGGCAGGGGGAGGGTGATTCGTGGGAGACTACGATCCGCTGCATACTCCGGAACCTGAATGGTGGCTCGCCTTGGACGAGGGGGAGCGCATAGATCTCGCGCTCCGCTTCCATCGTCGCGCGCCGCTGCGCCTCTCGGACGCCGGGGCCGACAGGTCGCATGCGGCCATCCACGCGGCGATCGAGACGCAGGTCGCGATGGGCGAGGAGATGCCGGTCGCCCGTACCGTGCAGCGGCTCTGCGCGGGAGGTCTCGATCGGCACGATGCGATTCACGCGGCCGACTCGGTACTGGCGACGCACCTGTACGACCTGCTGAAGCAGGTCGGTCCGACCGGTGATCCGAATGCGGCTTACTGGGGCGAGCTTGAGTGGCTCGCGGCCGAGGGCTGGAGTCGTGACCGCTGACTGGGCGGATCAGCGCAGACGCCGCTTCGCGGCGCTGGGTATCCGCATGACGTTGGGTATCTTGTCGCCGGCACGCGTCCCATGTGGTGACAAAAGGCACACACCGGGGCCGTTTGTCGAAGAGGGAGACTATTTCTTTCCCAAGACCATAATCCCGAGTCGCAAGGCGACGAGGGACTATCTGAATCAAGGTGAAGCAGATGCCGAAAATTGACGCATACCGGCGCACGAGTGGGTAGAATGACATCAACCTCTTTCGACAAGGCCGGCCTGCCGCTCGCGGCACTCGGCACGGCTCTTCCCGCCGCCGGATTGGTATTCGTCCTCGTTACCCGCCCGCAGGAACTGTGGTTGTCGTCGGACGAAGTCATCGGCCCCGGCGTGTGGCGCGTATTCGCTGCCTTCCTCTTTCCCGCCACTGTCATTGCCGCCCTTGGACTGTACTCGGTGGCGCAACGTCGGCGGGGTTGGACGTTCTTCGTCTCGGCGGTGCTCTTGAACATCACGCTCTGGTTTATGGTGGTTCTCACCGAATCGCTGGTATGGCTCCGAGTGTTGTGCTGGGCTCCAGCCATTCTCTTCCTGGCATCGGCCGGCCTCGCTGCACGTGCAGGTGAGGAGAGGGCGGCTGGCTCCGATTGACCCTGAGGCCGGTGTGAAGCATGACCAGACCCCAGAGACGCAGTCATTCTGAGCCCGAAGTGAGCGCTTGGATCTCGTACGAAGCAGGCCCTGTATGCCGCGTGACGCACGGGCCATTGAAAGCGCGATACTATGCTTGTAACCAGGCAAGGAGGTGTCGATATGGTCGTGCAGACAATCCGCTCTGACCCCGAAGTGATGATGGGCAAGCCCGTCGTCGAGGGGACACGTGTCACAGTCGAATCGATCCTCGAGGAACTCGGTGCCGGTCTGACGATCGAGCAACTCCTCGAAGCGCATCCCCGGCTCACGCGAGAGGGAGTTCTCGCTGCCGTGAGATTCGGCGCCGAAGTCCTGCGTGCGGACGTCACCTACCCGGTCTCCAAGTCGGTGGCGTGAGGCTGCTCGCCGACGAAGGCGTCGACGTGGCCGTTGTCGAGCGGCTGCGGTCGAACGGGCACGAAGTCGTTGCCGAAGTTGCCGGTGGGCACGCACACGTCGAGCGGAGACCCCGGTGCGAGGGCCCCGGCGGCCGCCATGTCGGCGTAGGCGCTCACGTAGTAGACAATCTGCGGCAGCAGCCGTCCCCAATTGATCGAATTCGCGGAGGAGAGCTCGGTGCGGTGCCGGCCGCGGAGCTCGGTGTTGAAGCCGGGGTCGGCGAAGGCGGCCTTGACCGCGTTCTGACAGTCGTCGAAGTTGCCTTCCACACCGAAGACGGCCTTCCGGGAGCGCCCGTGCCGGAATGCGCTCAACTGACTAGCGATATCTTCGTATGCCCGAAAGGCGCCAGGAACCCTTCTCGAACCTCAAGTCAAGCAGGAATGCCTTGCTCAGAGTCGTGGGTTCTCCGCCGCCGCTCGTTGCGGGAACCTCTACAAACAAGGCGCCGAAGGACCCGTCGCCGTCGGACCTCTGGGAGCCCTGACTCACGTGGTAGCTCCCGCCGCCGCGTTCGATCTCCCTCCTGATATCAGTCAACCCGGAATATCCGGGCGGGCCAACGTACCGGTAGGCTGCTTCGAAATCCCCCGCTTGGAGCAGGTCTGCAAGCCGGCGGAGATAGTCCCGTTGCCGGTTGTGGGTGAGGGTCTGGAAGATCGGATCATGGCTGATGCCCGCTCCGATCAGATCGTCCGCCAGGAAGCTACCAACCAGGCCGAGTGCCAGCGCCAAGCAGGCGATGGCGATAAGATGCCGTTGCCATGGGATCGAACGGCTCATGCAGCCGAGCCCCATCCGTGCACTCGGCGGGCGGCGCACACCGCGAGGATCGTGAGCCAGGCGAGAGAAAGGGCCAGGGCGCTCGCTGGCTCCATCGAGGTCGAGGAGAATCCGGGCCACGCCTCACCCGTGGCCAGAGCGATTGCACTTCCGAAAGGAACAAGTCTTGTGAGGTACACAAAGAGCGGAGACAATTGAGCCAACAGAACGCCGAGGATGTAGGTGGTGACGAATCCGAGCCAGACAGCCACCGCCCAGAAACGCGAGCGGAGGATAGCGGCGGTACACGCCGAAGCAACGACCGTGAAGGGCAGGACCAGCACTACCTCGCCAAGAGCCTTCCACAGGAAGCCCACCTGCCCGTCAAAGGCCTCCCCGAACAACACGCCCCCCCTGAACAGGAGATCGTACAGACCGACGAACCCTCCACCGATGAGGGTCAGGAACGAGAGGGCCACCACCAGGTCGACCGCGATCACGAGCTTGCAGATGAAAAAGCCCGCCGCCGGGACGTTCGATAACCATAGATCCTGTTTGGTCCCCAGGTCGTCATCTTCACCGCCAACTGCTGCACCGAGCAGGATCGCCGGGATGATCCCCAAGTGGACTCCCATGATGAAGGTTTGCATGGTCGTTCCAACCAACGGCCGGGCCGTAACATAGCCGGCGCCGTCGTCCATCATGAGGGCAAAGACGAGCCCGCTGAGCAGGAACCAGGCCGCGCCGATCAGGGTGGTTGGCCTGTGAAGTCCAGCTCGTGCCTCGGCGGGAAGCAGGAAGACCCAGCTCACGAGCCTCGGCCCCCTCCTACATCCCTGCGTCGCGAAGAGACGCAGACGGCAAGGAGCAGGATGGCCATCCAAGCGGCGGTGAGGGCGGTAGAGAGAGGCAGGCTCGGCACAGGCGCCACAACGAGGCCTGGGTAGTATCCGCCGAGGAGCATGGCCGTCAATGAACCCCACGGGGAGTAGCGGTAGAGAGCGACGAGTATCGGAGCCCTCGATGCCCAGCGTACGGTGAAGATGTAGAAAAGGAGCGTCCCGTCGGCCAGAAGCGCCGCCTTGTAGGTGGATCGGAGTAGGACGGCTGCCGACCAGCCTGCGATACTACTGAATGGCAGGCCGAGGAGAATGGCTAGGGCGAGGCGTGTGGCCATCCCCACCGAGACGAAGCGTGCGTCTCCCCGCCACAGGCCTTCCCCCATGGCTCCCACCGTCGCCACAATCGCACCGGCTGCCAGGCCGACCAGGGTCAGGGTGAGGAAGACGCCGAGAACGCTACCCAATGCCTTCAGTTGAAAACCGAGTACTCCTTGCCCGGCCAAGTGAATCTCCTTCGCGGTCTCCAGATCCCAATCCAGGCCGCCCACCCTCGCACCCACGATCGGCCCAACGGCGATTGCGAGGCTCACGACGCCCACCCCGCCAAGCCACACTCCATAGCAGAGGCCATAGATGGTACTTTCGCTAAGAAGCGACGTGAAGGCGGCGCCGCCTCCCAGAAAGGCAAAAGCGTAGAAAGCGACCACGAGCAGGCGCCCGGGTACGTACTGTCCGACGGTCTGAAAGGCGTGGTTCGGCAGGCCGAGGACGTTCACCGCGTGGGGCCTTCGGCGCCGGCGACAACGGCATCGGCGAGGCCGAAGTACAACTCCTCCAGAGAAGAGAAGCTCGCAAGGAAACCCTCCACCGCGCCCTGCGCCACGATCTTACCCGAACTCAGCACGACAACCGTCTGGCAGGTCCTCTGAACTTCGGCCAACACGTGGCTCGTGATGACAACCGTCGCCCCCCTCTCTCGAAGGGAGGTCAGCAGGCTGCGCAACCAGGCTATTCCTTCGGGGTCCAAGCCGTTGGATGGCTCATCGAGCAGGACCAGCGAGGGGTCGGAGAGAAGGACCCTCGCGATTCCGAGTCGTTGCCTCATCCCCTGGGAGTAGACTTTCACCTTGTCGCCGGCCCGATCCTCGAGCCCGACGGTGGCGAGGAGATCATCCACCCGAGAGAACCGCTCGCTACGACCACCCGCCGCGAGCAGGAGATTATCCCGCCCGGACAGCCAGGGGTAGAAGCGCGGTTCCTCAATCAGGGCGCCCACGTCCTCGGGCATCCTTCCTGGAGGGGCGGCCACGCCCCGAATGCGAACGAACCCTCCGCTGGGGCGAAGGAGCCCCGTGATCACCTTGAGGAGAGAGGTCTTGCCCGCGCCGTTGGACCCGAGGACTCCGCACACCTCACCCGGTCCGAGGATAGCCAGGTTCACATCCTGAATTATCCGACGCCCGCCGCGAACAAGCGAGATGGATTCCAGTTCGAGAACGGGCGGTCGGGCCGACTCCTCACCACTGGGTGCCGCGCCCACCGGTGCGTCATTCCGCTTCATCGTTCAACACCGATTCGAAGTATCGTGACGGCGCCGTCCTGATGCGCAATGAACAGATACCCCGTGTCGATGAACCCTACGTCATCCGCGGATTCCACGGGGAGCCGTCTTTCTCCACCATCGGAAAGGTCGACGACCACCACTCCCTTCCTTCCCGGTTCGAGATAAGCCAGGAACCGCAGATTCGGATCGGAGGCAACCCTCTGCTCGGCGTCGAATTGGCGGCTCCATTCTATTTCGTTCGACTCCAGGCCCACCACCCACACGCCGGTGCACGGAACGTTTGCCTCCACTCGGAAATCGAGCAAGAGGACCCGGGAACCTCCGAAATACGCCTGCGCAACGTATCCGACCGGCAGCCTCCGGCCCTCCCCCTCTCCGAACAGGACGACGGCGGGATACTCGGGGCCGAGAACCGCCTGTTTCCCATCCGGGGAAAGGGCGACATAGAGGGCTGAAGTGGACATTTGGGCAGCAAGCTGCCAGCCTTGCCCGGGGCTCCTCTTGAACCAACTGAGGAGATTCCCGTCCACGCCCCTGGAGATGACGGCGAGCGCGCGCCCGTTGGCCGAAACGCTCACCCCCTCCAGCTCTCCGCCCCCCGGTATGAGCGTCTCCTCGGGGTGGTTTCCATCGTGCGTGATGATCTTCGAGGATGCAGATCCCGCCTCGCCGTGCACCGTTTCGGCATAGACAACCTCGCGGGAGTTCGCGTACAGCAGCCTCGCCGGGCCCTCCAATCGCGACAGCTCTTGCTCATGGCCGTCCCGCCCGACCCGCCATACCGTCGCTGCGCCGTCTTCACCACCTTCGTCAGCAGCGCTGCGCTTCAACACGACGGCTTCCGGCAGGTCCGCTGAGATCACATCTTCGACTCCGCCGGCGTCCCACAGCATAGAACCATCGGCAGCATAGCCTCTCACCCGGGCACCGACGGATGTACCCTGACTCTGGTCCCAGAAGAAGACCATGGCACCTTCCGGCCCGCTCGAGAACACGAGCCGGAGAGGAGCCGTGTCGGTGGCCTTCTGCCGGGCAGCCACAGAGGCGTGCTCGACGAACCGAAAAGAGATTGTGACAAGGGCTCCAGCACCCACAAGAGCGGTGAAGACGACGAGAGCGACGGCTAGAGCCCTGGGGCGCATCTCAGAAGGTAGCGATCCAACCCTCCGCGCTAGGATCTGGCCAGTTGTTCACGTCGGCTGTCAGCTTCCACCAGCTCTTTGTTGCGTTCTTGTACGTGGTCCTGGAGACGTCGGTCATGAAGAGAGCCGCCCCTCCAACAACGTCACCTCTTGAATGCTGCCACACAACGGAGCCTTGATTGTACAGGTTGATATACACATCATTCGAAGCTCTTGTGTTACCCGCTACTCTGTACTGCATCGTCGTGTTCCGCCACTGCGTCGCACTATAACTGTAGTAGTTTTGGTACCCGTACAGAGTACCTCCACCGCCCGCATTCTGCGCGGTAATCTGTATTGTACGTTGGTAGCCGAGAGCAACTCCGCTCAACAACAAGGCTCCCAACACCCCCAAAGCAATGACGTAGAGCAAACGGTGCCTCACCTTGTCCTCCCTTCGGGTTCCCATCCTTTCCTTCCCACTTCGCCGCCATCCGCAGCATGATCAATGGCACCCCTCTCTCTGCCCCTGACATCGGCGGTTGACTTGAATCCGTATATCACGATTCATCTGCATTAGCAAGATGAATATCAAAGTATCGCCCGCGGGGAGCCGGCGACGCGAGCAAGGTTCGTAAGCGGCCCAGGTTGTAGGCGGCGCAGGCGAAGGTGAAGATGGCGGTCACCTTGGGAAGGCCGCGGTGGAGAAGCTTGCGCAGGGGCGCGGTCGCTTCCACTCACCCCACCGGACGCGTGCCGCCGGGCCCTCGTGTGGGTGCGGCGCGTTCGGGGTTCCGATTGTGTCACCGGTCGTCGCCGGTCTGCGCGACGTGCCGATTCTTCGCGGTGAGTGCGCGGTCCTTCTGGATAGGCTGGAGGCTGCGATCGAAGCGGACTAACCAGCACCCCGAGCAGATTCGCTTCGCTGACTGCTCAAGCGCCTACCCCCCGCCAGCCACCCCCGCACCGCCTCCTCCACGGCGTCGCGCCCGTTCGGGATGACCGTGGCGAAGCGCACGGGCGCGTCCTCCAGGCCGGCCAGGCCGGCAGGGATCTTCTCGTTCGGGGCCATGCGTAGCACCTCCCGCAGGAGCTCGAACTCCGTGAGGTTGGCCGCGTCGGCGGGTAATGGAGCGCCGTAGGGGGCGCCCCTGAGCGCCCTGTACACGTCGGCGCCGAACTTGGCCCAGTGGGCGGTGGAGACCACCAGCACGGGGGCGTCGCTGCGGTGGCGTTCGGCCACGGCCCAGGCCACGGCGGTGTGGGGGTCGAGGAGGCGGCCGGTGTCGGCGAGGACGCGGCGGATG
>JBBRDB010000065.1:0-12002 GCA_038204345.1 Thermoleophilia bacterium
CATCTTGTCAAGAAGGTGGTATTGGTGGCAGGCGACGAAACTGGCTTTCTTGATCAGATAGCTCGAGCGGATCGGCCGAGGACCGAACCGCAGGTGCGATACCGTGACCCCGCCCGCCTTCTTGGAGTCGTACACGAAGTAACCTTGGGCGTGGTTGCCTGTCTCCTCCCCGATGATCTTGATGGAGTTCTTGTTCGCTCCCACCGTGCCGTCGGCGCCCAACCCGAAGAACGCAGCCCGCACCACGTCGTCGGGCTCGATATCGAACGCAAGGTCGAACTCAAGGGAGGTGCCCGCGACGTCATCGCGGATGCCCACGGTGAAGCCGGTTCGCGGCCGGTCTCCGGTGAGCTCGTCTAGGACGGCCTTGACCATAGCCGGGTCGAACTCCTTGGAGCCGATCCCGTACCGTCCACCGACGATCACGAGATCGGGGCGCGGCGGGGTGAAGCTCGCCCCGAGACCCACGCCCGCCTGCATGGTCAGCCGGATCGCCGCGATCACATCGAGGAGCAGGGGCTCTCCCACGCTCCCCGGTTCCTTCGTTCGATCGAGAACCGCAAGGGCACGGACGGTTGGCGGCAGCGCCCGCGCGAACTGCTCGACCGCGAACGGCCGAAAGAGTCGGACCTTGACGAGCCCCACCTTCTGCCCCGCGCGTTCCAACCACTCCACGGTCTCGTGCGCCACCTCGGCTCCCGATCCCATCATTACCAGCACCCGCTCGGCCTCTGGGTGACCCACGTAGTCGAAGAGGCGATATCTCCTGCCGGTGAGGTCGGCGAACCGATCCATGGTCCCTTGCACAATGTCGGGGCATGCCTCGTAGTGCCGATTGCCCGCCTCGCGCCCCTGGAAGTAGGTGTCGGGATTGGCCGCCGTGCCCCGAATGACCGGGCGATCGGGAGAGAGGCCGCGGGCCCGGTGCGCCGCGACTCCGGCCTCGTCGATCATGTGACGCAGGTCGGCGTCTGTCAGCTCTTCCACGGTGTTCACTTCGTGCGACGTGCGGAACCCGTCGAAGAAGTGCAAGAAGGGGATGCGGGAGTCAAGGCCGGCCGCGTGCGCCAGGCAGGCGAAGTCGTGCGCTTCCTGCACCGAGCCCGACGCCAGCATGGCAAAGCCCGTCCCACGGCAAGCAGTGACATCTGAGTGGTCTCCGAAGATGGAGAGCGCGTGTGTGGCCACGGCCCGTGCCGCCACGTGCATCGCGAAAGCGGTCAGCTCGCCGGCGATCTTGTACATGGCCGGGATCATGAGGAGCAGGCCCTGGGAAGCGGTGAAGGTGGTGGTGAGAGCCCCCGCCTGCAACGCCCCATGTACCGCGCCGGCTGCCCCTGCCTCCGACTGCATCTCGGTCACCTCGGGTACGGCCCCCCATATGTTCTGCCGGCCCTTGACCGACCACTCGTCAGCAGATTCCGCCATGGGCGATGACGGCGTGATGGGGTAGATGGCCACGACCTCACTGAGCCGGTAGGCGACCGACGCGCACGCCTCGTTCCCATCGACCGTGATGACCCGCCGCTCAGCCATGGAAGCCTCCTGTGCTCAGTTCCGACGCACCCGTAGGCGCGCTCTCATTGGATCGTGTTCTTGCCGGAACACCGACGATTCTAGGACTCCCGGTGGCGATCTTCTGGCGGCCTCTGCTCCGGGGACTTCTACACACATTACGGAACTTCCCAACCGGCCGATCGCGCCACACTGCCTTCGGCATTGGGCTCACCGCGTGGGAGTCGAAGCTTCTTTCATACCTCGAGAACCGAGGGCGCCCTCGTCTCCTCCACGAACAGAGCCACCGACTGCTCGTCCACTTCGAGTGTGCAGGCTCGACTATGCCGTACGCCTCGCCATGCCAGCCATAAGAGCGGCACCGCGCCCCCTGCGATAAAGACGACATCGCCCGGCAGGCGCAACCATTCAAATACGATGTTCATCGTCCCGGTCAGATACTCAGGCGACCGGGCCTCAAAGTAGCTGGTGTTAACCGAGCGGTAGAGCTGCAGCAGCCCCAGGGGAAAGAGGCTGACGAAGCTCATCCAGACGAGGCCGATGTTGAGCGACCAGAACGAGATCTTCACTATCCGCTCCGACCAGTACTGCTCCGGCAGAAGGTAGCGCAGACAGAAGACCGCGAGACCGGCGGCGAGCATCCCGTAGACCCCCATCATGGCCGTGTGGGCATGGTTGGCGGTGAGCCCGGTGCCGATCTCGTAGTAGCTCACGATAGGCAGGTTGATGAGGAAGCCGAAGATGCCCGCTCCCAAGAAGTTCCAGAAGCCCACGGCCACGAGGAACATCACCGCCCAATAGTGGGGAAACCCACTGCGCCGGGCGATCTCCTGCCGCGCACCCAGACGGATGAAACTCCAGGCCTCGAGCGTGAGGAAGGTGAGGGGGATGACCTCGGCTGCGCTGAAAAACGCTCCCAGGGCCATGGTAGCGGCCGGCGTGCCCGAGAAGTAGAGGTGGTGCATGGTGCCCACCACCCCTCCCAGAGAGTAGAGGATGATGTCGAGGTAGACGACGCGCATGGCGGTTCTCACGGCCACTACGCCCAAAAGGACGAAGATGTAGGCCACCATGACGGTCGTGAAGAGCTCGAGGAAGTTCTCGACCCACAGGTGAACCACCCAGAAGCGCCAGTAGTCCGTCATGGTGAAGCTGCCACCCGGCTGGGCAAGCAGCCCCACAGCGTAGAAGGCCGGGAGGGCCAGGGCGGCATAGAAGAAGAGCCACGGCAGGTTGCCCAAGCTCTCGCTGCGTAGCCGCGAGCGCAATCCCCGAAATACGAGGGCCACCCAGAAGAAGAGTCCGACGGTGAGCAGCACCTGCCAGAGTCGTCCCAGGTCGAGGTACTCGAAGCCCTGTTGCCCGACCCAAGCCCACAGTCGACCCAGCCAGCCCCGCTCGCCTGCATACTCGCCTGCCAGACTGCCGAACACCACGATCGCGAGCGCGGCAACCAACAGATAGGCCAGTACGTGCTGGCGCCGGGGCTCCCGCCCGGTGATCAGGGGGAGCAGGAAGACGCCTGCCGCGAGGAAAGCGGTCGTCACCCAGAATATGGCCAACTGGACATGCCAGGTGCGGGATAGGTTGTATGGAAGCCAGCGCCCGACGTCGACGCCGAAGAAGCTCGTGAGGTCGGCTCGGTAGTGGGCGGTGAGCGCGCCTATGAGCGTCTGCAGGACGAAGAGGAGCGCCATGAGCAAGAAGAACCAACTCGTCGCTCGTTGGGACGGGGTGAGTGCGACTGCTTCGGGCTCGCGGAAGCGAAGACGCAGCCCCTCTCGGCTGTGCCAGCCCATCCAGTCGTAGCGACCGAATAGCCCCATGAGGATGCCGGTCCCGGCCAACAACGCGATAATGGAAAGCATGCTCCAGACCAAGGCATCGCCCGTCGGGGTGTTGCCGATGGCCGGTTCCGGAGGCCAGTTGTTCGTATAGGAATAGGTCTTGCCCGGCCGATCCGCGGCGGCGGCCCAGGCGCTCCAGGCAAAGAAGGCGGTCAGCTGCCGCACCTCGGCGCCGTCAGTGATCGCGCTACGACGTAGACCAAACTGGGTGGTTGGTGTGGCGAAGAATCCCTGGTAATACAAAACAAGCTCGTCGAACGCGACCGCCTGTGCGGCGGTCAGGATCAAGGTACCGCTCACCGGGTCATACCGGTTCGTCTTGACGTCGGTTCTGACCAACGAGTCGGCGGTCACTGCCGAGGCACCCGCAGCGATATAGCGAGCGCGCAGGATGTCGACCTCCCGGTGCAGGTAGTCGGCGGTGTAGTCCGGCCCCAGATATGCGCCGTGGCCAAAGACGCTGCCGAACTCCATTAGCCCGTTCTTCAGGAAGATCTGCTGTCCGGCCGTAACATCGGCCCCCGTGAACACCGGCGCCCCGCCTTCGGCCCGCACCTGCGGGGGCACCGGGGGCTGGTCAGAGTAGTTGAGCAGGCCGAGAAGACCAAGGACGAAGAAACCGAAAAGGAAGACGAGCACCGCCGCCTGCGGCCAGCGGCGCGAGAGCAGCATCCCCTGTCTGTGGTCGGGCACCGATGCCTCCTTTTGGGGCTCGGCGGCCACTGCGGAATCGGCATCTCCGCCACCCCGGCTCAAGGGGTCAGCGTCCGGGGAAAGTCGGTGAGGATCTCGCCCCCGGTGTCCCCCACGACCATGGTGTCCTCTACCCGTACTCCCCAGGGGCCTGAGTAGAGACCACAGTTCCCCACGGCCAGCACGGTGTTTCGGGCCAAGGGGGCGGCCTCCTTCTCGCCGTGGAAGAAGGCATGGCCCGGCGGCAGCGGGGCCTCCTCGAAGTCGATGCCCACCCCGTGGATGGGGGGGCCGAAAATATGACTCCCCTCGCCCGCCTCGCGCAGGACGGCGTGGAGGGTCTCTTCAAGCTCTCCCAAGTCCGCTCCGACCCGCGCGGCCGCGATGGTGGTCTGCTCGGCCTGGACATAGAGGTCGTGGGCGGCCCGCTGCTCGGCGCTTCCCGTGCCGGCGACCACCGTCCGACAGATGTCGGCCGTGTACCCCTCGACCGCGGGGTGTAGGTCGATCATGACGAGGTCGCCCGACGCACGTGGGTTCGCGCTAGAGCAGGCGAGTGGCGTCGGCCTGGCGCGGGGTCTTCACTACCAGGAAGCGGAAAGTCTCCGTGCCCTCGTTCAGCAGCCGGTGCGGGATCTTGGCCGGGCTGTCGATGAGCATGCCGTGCGACACCTGCGCGCTCTCCTCGCCAATCTCCACGGTACCCGATCCCTCGAGCACGTAGAAGAACGCGTCCACCGGCGTGCTGTGCAACTTGAGCGCCTGACCGGGTAGGAGGGTCAACATCGACACCTGCACGTGCTCGGTGCTGTGTAGAGGGCGGGCACTCACGCCATGGGGGTTCTCTTTCTCCTCGGCTTCAGACGCGGTTACGATCTTCATCTGGTCCTCTCCTTCGTTCACGATGCGCGACACCGCTGGTTGTGCCACCAAGCATTCCCCGCAAGCCACGATGTCATACTCGTCGCCGCTACAGCTGCGCTGTGGCCTCCTCCACCTGGACGACCAGCGCTGCGCGTGCCCAGGCGAAACGGGCCTTCACGCGATCCATCTCGTCCCCTGAGGTCACGATACGGCTGGTGCCCTTGATCAGGCAGCCTTGCCCGGGGCCTTGCGATCCCTCTGCCCGGCGCGACGCGACCAGCAGCTGGATGCGGGGGTCCTCGAGGCCGTTGGTCACGATTGCCACGAATTCAGTCGTATCCAGTACTTCCCGACAGGTCCCGTCAAAAAGCGCCATGGTGTCCTCCTTTGCATCGACAGCTAGTTAATCAGGCGTCCGACTACCGGGAAACCCACGAGCGATTCCGGGCCATGCGACGCATCGGCCATCGCCTCGGTCAGGTCGGTTCCTGCCTGGTGCTCGCTCTCGTGGTCGCCGTCGATCCACATGGGGCTATCGGTCAGGTCGTAGACCGTGCCCTCGAAAGCGACGAAAGCCTCACCGCCGTCTCGGCCGTCGTAGTCGGCGAGCTGCTCGCGCGTGAACGTCCTCTCGACCATCGGCGATCCTTTCTTTAGCGCCATAAGCCGGTGGTGGAAGACGATACCACCACCCCGCCTCCTGCTAGTCACTATGAGATGGCCGGTCCGATCCGCGTATAACGTGAATCATCCGCGGGGTTGGGGCCCGCAATGCCGACACAGGCGGGAACCGGCCGTGAGACAACTCTCCCGCATCGGACTCGACGTACGCAAGGATATGATCGCGGTCGCTGTGCTCTGCCTGGGCGCAGTCGAGGGCAACGAGCGGATGATCCCCCAACATGCCGGAGGCCGTCCGCGGGCTATTGGCCCCTTATTGGGACCTCTCCGCACTCCGGATCTGCTACGAGGCGGGGCCGATCGGATATGACACCTATCGTTTGATCACCTCCCTCGGTCACGCGTGTACCGAGATGGTCCCCACGATGAAGTCATGGATCGCACACCGCGACGCGAAGCAGCGGCTCTTTGGCATCACAGCCACTGCCTACTGCGCCGTGGACCCTGCCAAGAAGGCGAAGGCTCGCAAGGACGCGCTTGAGAAGCTGGAGGCCCGCTTCGAGGGGACGTTTCAGCGTCGCCATGACTGCATCCACAACTGCGATCGCCCGAAGGTCGCCGGCCAGCCAATCACGGACGCTCAGGTTGAGAAGCAAATCAAGGACATTGAGTTCCTGGTTGCCCTCTGCGACGAAGTCTTCCTCCAGGAATTCCCCGCCTACCTGATCGGACTTGGGTTCTCGGTGCCAGTTCGCAACCAGGTGATGGTGTAGGCTCCTGACAAGCAATTCGAGCCGACTTGCTGGAGCTCACAGCTCAACTGCGAGGCGTTAGCCATCGAGCCGTCACTCCCTGAGCATCTCAGGCGAGACCTTGGCAACTCAGCTGTGATGGGGGATGTCAGCCTCCGGTGATTGCCTGGATGAGAGCACGTGAAGCAGAACGAGATCCGCCACCTCGCCCAGCTCGACTTCCTGCGGGAGAAGAAGAACGTCATCTTCCTCGGCCCCCCGGGGACGGGCAAGGCCCATCTCTCCATCGCCCTCGGGGTGCAGGCGGCCCGGCGGGGCTACCGGGTGCTCTTCGCCACCGCTCAGGAGTGGGTCACCCGTCTCGGAAAAGCCAAGCGCCAGGGGAGATTGAACGAGGAGCTCGGGCGTCTGGGCCGCATACCCTTGTTGATCGTGGACGAGGTGGGCTACATCCCCTTCGATCCCGAGGCGGCCAGCCTCTTCTTCAGCCTGGTCTCCTCCCGCTACGAGCGCAGCTCGCTCATCGTGAGCTCCAACAAGACGTTCTCGGCTTGGGCCGAGATCTTCGGTGACCCGGTGGCGGTCGCCGCCCTTGTCGACCGTCTCGTCCATCACGCTGAGGTCATCGTCATGCGGGGTGAGAGCTATCGCCTGAAAGGCAAAGGAAGGGAACTCATGCAGGCAGAGCAGGGGGACTGAGAAGTGGTTCAGTTTTCGACCGGCGATAGTGGTTCAGATTTGGACCGGCGTTGACACTCGGGGCCGCCGCCTGAACAATGAGCCGAATCCGCCGGTTGAAAACTGAACCATCTACAAGTGGATGTGATCAGTTGTCGCCGAACCTTTGGAGGAGATCAGAACCGCCTCCAAGGGAGCAAGGAGTGTACAAGGTGCAGGATTGGGCTGAAGTTCATCGACTGCATGAGCGTGAGGGCGAGTCGGAGAGGACCATCGCCCGGCGTCTTTCCATGAGCCGCACCACCGTACGCCGGCTGCTGTTCCTCTCCGAACCGCCGGCCTACGTGCGAAAGAAGCCGGGCTCGTTGCTCGACCCGTATCGCGAAGCCGTCCTCCCCATGCTGGAGAAGGACGCCAAGGCGCGGGCCACGGTGATCCGCGAACGCCTGCAGGTGCAGGGATATGCCGGCGGCCTCACCATCCTCAAGGACTTCCTACAAGAGGTGCGGCCTCAGTTCCTGGCCGCACAGACCTATCAGCGCACCACCTATCTGCCGGGGGAGATCGGTCAGGTGGATTGGTGGCACCTGCCCGAGCGCGTCCCGGTGGGCAGAGGCGTCACGCGCAAGGTGTTCGGTCTCGTCACCACCCTCCCGCATTCAGCGGCCCACAGCGTGTTCTTCACGCACACGAAGACGCTCTTCGACTTCCTGCCGGCTCTGGTCGGCTGCCTTACGCGTCTCGGTGGCTGCCCGGAGCGCCTGGTCTTAGACAACGACACCTCCATGGTGGTGTGCGCATCCCCGGAGCGCGCTCCCGCCTTCTCCCCGAAGCCGCGGCTCTCTTCGGCGCCCTGCGCACCAAACCCATTGTCCTTCCGCCGCGCCGGCCCACCTCCAAGGGGCAGGTGGAGCGCACCGTGGGCTACCTCGAGACGTCCTTTCTGCCACTGCGCACCTTCAGCGATATCGCCGATCTGCAGGCGCAGGCCGATACCTGGGCGACCGAGGTCGCCTGGCGGCGCCATCACCGCCGGGTGGGAGGCCGCGTCCGTGACGCCTACCAGGTGGAGCGGGGCTTCCTCGCTCCCCTGCCCCACCCCCTGCCCTCTACGGAGCAGCGCCTGGAGACCCGCGTGAGCAAGGACGCCTTCGTGCGCGCCTGCGGCGCCGACTACACCGTGCCGCCCGGACTCGTGGGGCGCCGGGTGCAGATCAGCCTCTCGCTCACCGAGGTGCGCGTCCACCTGGAAGGGCGAACGATCGCCGGGCATACCCGCAGCTACGTGCCTGCCGACGTGGTCGTCGACCCCGAGCATGCTCGGGCGCTCAAAGAGTCACGGGAGGCCACCCGACGCCTTGCCTGCAACGACCTGTCCGTGGAGGTCCCCGATCTTACTCGCTACGACGCCCTCCTGGGGGTGACCCCATGAGCGGCGCGGCCTCGGAGGTCGCCTTCCTCTCCCGGGCGCTGAAAGCCCCGCGCATCCGGGAGACGGCCGCCTCGCTTGCCACCCGGGAAGCATCGACCCCCAGGGGGAGGCCGGCGGCAGTGGTGGCTTCTTCGGGGCCTTGCCGGCCTTGACCTCCCACCATGATTCGCCCGCACACGCTGAGCCGCAGCAGGCGGGGCCCTGCCCAGCGTCCTTGCCGGTTGAGAGCTGCGACTTGTACAGTCTGCCTATGTAGAGATGGAATCGGACCGTAGCGGTGTTGCTCCGCTTTGAGAGCGTTCCCCACGGTGCGCGACGGCAAAGGAGGAAGGGACAGGGTCACGATGCTTCCCACCTCTCTCGGAGACCCGATGCGCGACCATCTCCACGATGTCAAGAGGATCCATGCGTGTGATCTTGCCGCGGGTTGGGGCCGGGTAGTGCTGCCGGACGCCCTCGACCGAGAGTACCCGAACGCTGCGGCGGAGTGGGGGTGGCAGTTGGTCTTTCCTCAGGAGCGTCGCTGGAAAGACCGGAAGACGGGACAGGAGGGCCGTCACCACATCCACGAGACGCTGGTTCAGCGCGCCGTTCGACAGGCCGTCCGCGAGGCCGGCATCGCCAAGCACGGAGGCTGCCACACGTTCCGCCACTCTTTCGCCACCCACCTTCTGGAGTCGGGCTACGACATCCGCACGATCCAAGAACTCCTGGGCCACAAGGACGTGCGTACTACGATGGTCTACACGCACGTTCTGAATCGCGGTGACCTGGGCGTTCGTAGTCCGCTTGACGGTTGAGTGCCGCGACATATACAGTCTGCCTATGTGGGCGCGCATTCGTGCTGGCGAAGCTTTTCCCCGCTAAACAAGCACCTCTATGGGGTCCGCCAGATCGTCTCCACAGGGATGCATATGCAGACCGATGGCTGGCAAGGGCGGAGTTCGGCAGACTGTAGAAGCATTGTTAGGCTGGCCCTATTTCTAGGATGTCCGGAGTACGAGTAATAAGTTGTCTCGATTGAGGTAACTAATTCTAAGGAAGTAGACACACCATGAATAATAATATAGTGCGAGCTGCTGCTGGCGCACTTGCATTCGCAGTAGTATGGATCATCATTTCGTTGCTGTTCTCTAGCGATATCTCCTGGGTTGGCGGAGTAGTAGGAGCTGTGGCTTGGTTTATTACATGGATAGTAGCCGGCCAAGTGCGGCGGCCTGAGTAGCAGTAAAGCTGTTCGAACATTCAGGGTACTTGGTTTTATTATCTTCATTTTGTACCTGTAATCAGCTAATTTGGGGGTGTAGGCGTCCCTTCTCGTCTTTTTGTGGGACGTTTTTGAACTAACTTTGTAGGCTAAACTGGTATTCACAAAGATGCAGAGGCGTAAGTAGCTCGGCTAGTCAGGAAGTTGGGTTTTGGGGGCGAAATTCAACAGCAAAAGCTCGTGGGATGATAGGTCGTGATAGACAGATGATAGGAAATGGCGAAAAGTTGATAGACTCTCAGGCGATTTTTGGTGTATGCTATTAATGGATGGCGAAGTTGGTGGGGGGAACAGGGTTCTCGCTCAAGGCCAAACTCAACGGCAAAGATTTGCCGGGCGATGCTCATTCGCAGGCAAAGTCGGCTTAAAGCGAGGGCGCAAAGCAAAGGTTCTACATTTAAGGCCCAGCGCTTCCTTCGTTTTAGGCAAAAAGCGCCTAAAGCCGTGCGGTTCGCCCTGGGGTATGCTCAGTAGCAGGTTTCAAACGTCTGCGCGTGGGAATATGGGGGTCGCAAGGTCGAAAAGGCAAGCTTGGACGGGCCGTCTTATCTTCATTTTCCACCTTGCGCCCACTTTGACTGACCATTCCGGCGCTGTCGAAAGCGGAGTTGGTTCGCTCAGGGGTCGCGCTTGCTCACGCAGGTTGGGGGCGTTGGTTTAGGGCGTGGTTTAGCGTCAAAAACATCACGGTGGCAACCTGGCCTAACAAAGCAAATGCACGCGAATTGCTGGACTTGGTTTTTATTGAAATTGGTTGGGTCTATGGAGTTACTTTGAGCTTAAGGTTGGTTCCGCCAACCCGCAATCGCGTGATTTCAAGCGTTAGGTGGACGCTCCGTCGCGACGCTGGTGCGCTGGCCGCGGCTTTCCGCTATCGTAGAAGGGCTGGAAGGAGGCGCATCATGCACTCGTATCGTTTTGTCATCGAGCGTGACCCAGAGACCAATCTACTCGTGGGTTACGTGCCCGGCTGGCCGGGTGCCCACACCCAGGGTGCCGACATCGACGAGTTGCAGCAGAACTTGCGCGAGGTAATAGAGATGCTGCTTGAGGACGGCGAACCGGCGCTGGAGTCCGAGTTCGTCGACGTACGCACCATCCAGGTCGCCTGACTAATGGGCAGCCTGCCGGTCCTCAAGGCTCGGCAGGTCGTCGCCTTGCTTGAAGCGTACGGCTTCGAGGTGATCCGCCAGCGCGGATCGCACAAGCAACTGCGCCACCCCGACGGACGCTCTACCACCGTGCCCTTCCATGCTGGTCGCGATGTCTCGCCCACGCTTCTGCGCAAGATCGCTGCTGATGCCCGTCTCACCGTGAACGAACTCCTGAGGGCCCGGTGAGGGCGCCACCTAACAAGCCGTTGCAGACCGACGCCGCTCTGCGGCGCGGCTGAGCGGCAAAGGCGTTAGTCTGACTCGCATCGCAGTCTGATCTGCCCGGTTCGTGGCGGTCGACGCTGCCAGGTTGTAGGATTGGGCTGGAGGTTCGGCATGGTCACACTCATCGAAGACAAACGGGACGCCATCGCAGCCCTGTGCCGCAGGTTCGGGGTCGTACGGCTGTACGTCTTCGGCTCCGCCCTGGGCGATGACTTCCGACCCGGCGAGAGCGACGTGGATCTACTGGTCGAGTTCGGCTCGATGGACGGACACGCGAAGGCACACGCGTACTTCGACTTACTCGACGAACTGGAGGCCCTTCTCGGAACCGACGTTGACCTGGTGATGGCCGGCGCGGTCAAGAACCGCTACATCGCGCGCGACATCGAGCAGACGAAGCGGGAGTTGTATGCCGCGTAGCGTCGCCGCATGCCTCGTCGACATCCTCGACGCGTGCGACGCGATTGAGTCAGTGCTGAGGGGAGTCGAACTTGCGGCGTATCAGGAGGAGCGCGCCATACGCTCGGCCGTGGAGCGGGAGTTCATCCTCATCGGGGAAGCCCTGGCGGTCATACGTCGTATGGAGCCCCAGTATGTCGCGGAGATCTCCCACGTACGAATGATCATAGGCTTTCGGAATGTGCTGACCCACGACTACGCGGCCGTAGACGACGAAACCGTCTTTGGAGTGGCGAAGTCGGATCTTCCACTGCTGAAAGAGGAATGCTCCGGGTTGCTGGAGCGCGTCGAAGGAGCAGACTAACAAGCCGCTGCAGTCCGACCCCGCTGCGCGGCGCGGCTAAGCGGCAAGGGCGTTAGACCTACCGCAGGTTCAAATTACAGGAGGGCACTGTCATGCAAGTCCAGATCAATACAGATAAGAACATCTCCGGAGATGAGGCATTTGCTCAAAGTGTCGAAGATGTTCTGAGGCGCGTTCTAAGCCGTTTCAGT
>JBBRDB010000066.1:0-11949 GCA_038204345.1 Thermoleophilia bacterium
GCGAGCCGTTCGCGGGCCGTGAGCTTCCCGGCGGCGTGGTGCCGGTCGATCCTATCCTTGCCCTCGCCCAGGAGAGCCGTCTCCGTGCGCCGCTCCAACTCCTCGATCGGATCGAGGGAAACAGCCGACCCCCCAGGCTCATCGACAGAACTCCCCATGTGACCCCCAGACGCGGAGAACCAGCCCCCGGTCGATACCGTCGATACCGATCAACGACCTCCCAAGCTGAACCTCTTACCCAGCGATGGCCAGAAGAACCCCTGCGGCGACTGCGGAACCGATGACGCCTGCCACGTTCGGTCCCATCGCGTGCATGAGCAGGTAGTTCTCCGGGTCGGCCTCCTGACCCACCACTTGGCTCACCCGCGCGGCCATCGGGACGGCAGAGACGCCGGCCGAGCCGATGAGCGGGTTGATGGGAGTGCGCGAGACAGCGTTCATCAGGCGGCCCAACAACAGGCCGGCGGCGGTACCTACGCAGAAGGCGGCAAGTCCCAGCAGCAAGATGGAGATGGTCTGCCAGTTCAAGAAGTTGGAGGCCGTCATGGTCGCCCCTACGCCCACCCCTAGGAAGATCGTGACGATGTTGAGAAGCTCGTTCTGAGCGGCTCCGAATAGTCGATCCACCACCCCGCTCTCGCGAAAGAGGTTGCCCAGCATCAGCGCGCCGATCAAAGGCGCCGCGCTTGGGAGTATGAGGCCAACGAGCACCAGGACCGAGACGGGAAAGATGATCTTCACCCTGCGACTCACGTCTCGCAACTGCTCCATGCGGATGGCACGCTCGCGCGCCGGCACGATTAGTCTCATGATGGGAGGCTGGATGATGGGCACCAGAGCCATGTACGAGTAGGCCGCCACGGCTATGGGTCCCATGAGATGGTCGGCGAGCTTGGAGGTCAGGAAGATGGCCGTAGGGCCGTCGGCGCCGCCGATTATGCCGATGGCGCCCGCCTCCTTCATGGTGAACCCGAGCGCCAGGGCGCCCAGGAGCGTGGTGAAGATGCCAAACTGTGCGGCCGCGCCCAGCAGAATTGTCTTGGGATTGGCCAGAAGGGGGCCGAAGTCGGTGAGCGCCCCCACTCCAAGAAAGATCAAGGGCGGGAAGATGCCGAACTTCACACCCATATAGAGCCAGTCGACCAAGCCGCCATCCTTGACCAGAGCGGCGAAGACCTCGGTGCGTCCCCACTCCCCCTGCGCGATGCCGGCCGGGCCCAGCCATATCTCGCTGTGGTAGAGGCCGCCCGCAGGGATGTTGGTGAGAACCGCTCCCATACCGATGGGCAGAAGGAGCAACGGTTCGAACTTCTTGGCGATCGCCAGATATACCAGCACGCAGCCGACCACGATCATCACCACGTTGCCGATAGTGATGTTCGCGAACCCGGTCGAGGCCAAGAGGTCGCGGAAGGATTCGGCCAGGATGTCGGTCATGCTCTAGCGGACTTCCACGATGAGGTCGCCCTTCGTGACGTTCTGCCCCTCTTTCACCGCGATGCGCCCTATGGTGCCGTCCCCGCCCGCGCGCAGCTCGTTCTCCATCTTCATCGCCTCGAGGATGGCGACGACCGTGCCGCGCTGCACGGCGTCCCCCTCCGCCACCAGGACCCGCAGTACTTTGCCCGGCATCGGGGCGACGACGCCGGTCGCGATGCCTGCCGGGCGAGGCGGCTGCGGCGCTGAGGGTCCGGCCGTAGCTACGGGCGGCGCAACAGCAGCGGGAACGGCCGCCGAGACCGGCCGGTGGGTGGCGTCGGACTCCACCTCGATATCGAATTCCTTGTCGTCCACGTACACGCGGTAGAGGTCGAGGTCTACTTCGACGACCCGGACTTCGTGCTCCATCCCGCCCATCTTCATCTTGTATTTCACCCGCCTACCTCCTCAGGGACTTGAAGCGCCCCACGAGCTTCCACTGTTCGCTCACCCCGGTGAGCGGCGAGTACGCCTGCCGCCGTTGCCGGTTAATGAGGTGCAGGGCCACCGCCACCATTGCCAACTCGTGAAGCTCGTGCCCGCTGTCGTCGTGGAGGTCGTCGTGCGACACGTCCAAGACTCTTTCCTCGCGTGGGCGGAAGACACGCTCCAGCAGTCCGGTGAAGGTCGCCAGCGCCGCGAGCGTCGCGAAGACCACCCCCATACCCACGATCATGATGGCGACGCCTTCGGTGTAGAGATCCAAAGCCGGCCTCCGGCCTACATAGGTATATTGCCGTGCTTGCGCGGAGGATGGTCCTCGCGTTTGGTGAGACACCGCTCCAGCGCCCTCACCAGGAGGGGGCGGGTGTCGGAGGGTTGTATCACGTCGTCCACGTAGCCTCTTTCGGCTGCGATGAAGGGGTTGGCAAAGCGTTCCTCGTACTCCGCCACCAGCTCCTGCCGACGCCGTGCCTTCGCCTCGGGATCATCGATCGCGGCGAGTTCCTTGCCGTAGAGGATATTGGCGGCCCCCTGCGGCCCCATCACCGCGATCTCCGCCGTGGGCCAAGCGAAGTTGAAATCGGCCCTTATGTGCTTCGAGTTCATGACGTCGTACGCGCCGCCGTAAGCCTTGCGCGTTATGACGGTGAGCTTGGGCACGGTTGCCTCGCAAAAAGCGTAGAGCAGCTTGGCGCCGTGCGTGATGATGCCGGCCCACTCCTGATCGATGCCGGGCAGGAAACCGGGCACGTCGACGAACGTGATGAGCGGGATACTGAACGCGTCACAGAAGCGCACGAAGCGCGCACCCTTGCGCGAGCTGTCGATGTCCAGAGTCCCGGCCATGTGCGCCGGCTGGTTGGCTACCACGCCTACCGGGTGCCCGTTCAGACGAGCGAAGCCCACCAAGATATTCGGCGCGAAGTGTTTGTGCACCTCCATGAAGTCCCCGCCGTCGAAGACCTCCCTGATGACGTCGTGCATGTCGTAGGGCGCATTGGCGTCGTCGGGAATGATGGTCTGCAAGAAAGGAGACGTGCGGCTGGGATCGTCCGTGGACGGCCGAGTGGGCGCATTGTCCACGTTGTTCGAGGGCAGGAAGGACAGGAGTCGCCGGGCCTCGGATATGCATTCCTGCTCGTTGGCCGCAGCGAACTGCGCCACCCCGCTGCGCGAGTTGTGGGTCATGGCGCCGCCCAGATCCTCGAACGACACATCCTCCCCGGTGACCGTCTTGATCACGTTGGGCCCGGTGATGAACATGTGGCTCGTACCCTCGACCATGAAGATGAAATCGGTCATCGCAGGTGAGTACACCGCCCCGCCGGCACAGGGGCCCATGATCAACGATATCTGGGGGATAACGCCCGACGCGTCGACGTTCCGGTAGAAGATGTTGGCGTAGGCTGCAAGTGAGACGACGCCTTCCTGGATGCGCGCACCGCCCGAGTCGTTGATGCCCACGCAGGGAGCGCCCATCTTCATGGCCAAGTCCATGACTTTGCAGATCTTCTCGGCAAAGACCTCGCCCAGCGAACCTCCAAAGATGGTGAAGTCCTGCGAGAACACGAACACCAGACGCCCTTCCACGGTGCCGTGTCCGGTCACCACCCCGTCCCCATAGGGCCTGTCGGCCTCCATGCCGAAGTTGTACGAACGGTGACGCGCGAACATATCCATCTCGACGAACGAACCCTCGTCCAAGAGTAGGTCGATCCGTTCGCGCGCGGTGAGCTTACCCTTGGCGTGCTGCTTGTCGATAGCCGTCTGAGAGGCCGCGTGCATGGCCGCATCTTTGACCTCGCGCAGATGGCGGAGCTTGCCCTTGGTCGTGTCCAAAACCGCCTCAACTCCTCGTGATCGGCATCGTCCTCTCGGAAACCCTCGACTATCCGTGGATGGCGGCGAACACTGGGGCGAACACCAGTGCCACCACGCTCATGAGCTTGATGAGGATGTTCATTGAAGGACCGGACGTGTCTTTGAACGGGTCGCCGACCGTATCTCCCACGACGGCGGCGGCGTGCGGTGCCGAACCCTTGCCGCCGTACTCGCCGCCCTCGATGAACTTCTTCGCGTTGTCCCAAGCGCCTCCCGAGTTCGCCATCATGATGGCGAGCAGGAAACCAGTGACCAGGGCGCCGGCCAACAGACCGCCCAACGCAACGGGGCTGATCAAGCCTACGATGAGAGGCACGAGCACTGCCAGCAGGCCGGGGATGATCATCTCCTTGAGCGCCGCACCTGTCACGATCGAGACGCAGGTGGCCGAATCAGGCACAGCGGTGCCCTCCATCAGACCGGGGATCTCGCGGAACTGGCGACGCACCTCGTCGATGATGGCGCCGGCGGCGCGGCCGACAGCGTTCATCGTCAAGGCCGAGAACAGGAACGGCAAAGCGGCGCCCAAGAAGAGGCCTATGACCACAGCCGGACCCTTCAGCAGATCGAGGGTCAGCACTCCCCCGCCCGAGGTCTTGTAGGTCTCGGCAAAGGCGGTGAACAGAGCCAGGGCGGTCAGAGCGGCAGAGCCGATGGCGAAGCCCTTGGCGATGGCGGCTGTGGTGTTGCCCAGCGAGTCGAGCTGGTCGGTGCGGCCACGGACTTCTTTGGGGAGTTCGGCCATCTCGGCGATACCGCCGGCGTTGTCGGCGATAGGGCCGTATGCATCGACACTGATGGTCATGGCCGTAGTCGACAGCATCCCCAGGGCCGCAAGGGCCACCCCGTACACACCCGAATCCGTGAGCGGCACGCGATCGCCGAGATAGTAGGCCACCATGATGGCGCCCACGACCAGAAGCACCGGGACCACGACTGACTCCATGCCCACGCCGAGTCCGCGGATGATGTTGGTGGCCGCACCGGTCTGGGACGCTTCGGCGATACCCTTGACCGGCCGATAGTGGTCGGAGGTGTAATACTCGGTCACCTTGCCGATCAGCACGCCCGCCACCAGACCCCCGGCGGTGCCCCAAAAGAAGCCGAGATAGGTGGTCCAGGTCTCCCCCTCACCGGGGAGGAAGAAGGCTACCGCGGCGAACATGGCTGCAATGGTCAGTCCGGTCGCCACGTAGGTGCCCATGTTGAGTGCCTTATGCAGGCGGGCGCCCTCTTTCGCCTTTACGAAGAGCGTGCCGACGATCGAGGCCAGGAGGCCCGCGCCCGCTATGACAAGCGGCAGGATGACGAACTTACTGGTGGTGGCGTTGTTCGCCAGCACCACACCGAGCGCCATGGTAGCGATGATCGAGCCCACGAACGATTCGTACAGGTCGGCGCCCATGCCTGCCACGTCACCCACGTTGTCGCCTACGTTGTCGGCTATGACGCCAGGGTTGCGGGGGTCGTCCTCGGGGATACCGGCCTCCAGCTTACCCACCAGGTCGGAGCCAACGTCGGCTGCCTTCGTGTAGATACCGCCCCCCACGCGGGCAAAGAGTGCAATTGAACTTGCCCCCAGCGCGAAACCGTTCACATATTGGGGCTCCTCGAAGATGAGCCAGATGACGGCGACGCCCAGGAGGCCCAAACCACCCACGACCATGCCCATGACCGACCCGCCCTTGAAGGCCACGTCGAGCGCCGCCGCGAGCGACGTGCGGGCGGCGTGGGCCGTGCGCGCGTTCGCGCGCGTGGCGATCATCATGCCCAGGTAGCCGGCGAATGCCGAAAGGAAGCTGCCGGCGAGATAGGCGATCGCGGTCTGCCAGCCGAGGCCCACATCCCAGATGGCGCCGACCGCTGCGATAGCAATGGCCACGAACCCAACGAACCATATTAGTACGGAATACTCGCGCTTCAAGAACGCCAACGCTCCACTCTGGATGAGACCCATGATGGTCCTCATCTTCTCGGTGCCCACTTCTGCCTTGACCACAAGGCTGGCCGTATAAGCGGCGTAGATGAGACCAAGCACAGCTGCAGCTGCAGCAAGGACCGCCCACATTTCCAACGACATCGCACTCCTCCTTCGAATCCAGGCGTTCGCGTCCAGGACCAACGCGCCGCTACTTCCTCCGGGCGGCCCACCACTACGGCGGCCTCACCAAACCTATCACACCGCGATGGCCCTTCCCCACACTCTCGACTCGAGTTTCCCGCGACCGGTCATCTGAAGAAGACCAGGGTCACCAGAACGAAGATCGGAACGAGCACCGCTATCGAATATGCCATGTACCCAAAGAACGATGGCATCTTCAGTCCGCTGCTCTCCGCGATCGACTTGACCATGAAGTTCGGCGCGTTCCCGATGTAGGAATTGGCGCCCATGAACACCGCCCCACAGGAGACGGCGGCCAGGAAGGCAGCCGGTGCTCGGCCTACCGCCTCGATGACGCCGGAGCCCATCAATCCGGGCACGCCGTCGATACCGAGAAAGCCCTGCGCCGTCGACGTGAAGGTGAGGTATGTAGGCGCGTTATCCAGGAATGAAGAGAGCACACCAGTGGCCCAAAAGAAATGCCACGGCTCGGTAAGTCCGAGCTCCCCACCGCGGGCCTTCAGGATGGCGAGGGCCGGGATCATGGCCGCGAAGATGCCGGCGAAGATGATGGCGACCTCCTGAATCGGTGCCCAGCTGAAGTGATTCGCCTTCCGTGGGCCGCTGGGACCTAGCCGCAGTGAGAGCATGATCATCGCCAACATGATGAGTTCACGAAGGAAGGGGAAGTGGATGGTTTCCCCGACCTGTGCCAATGGTTTGGAGAGGAGCACCGCAGCGATGACCCCCACGAGGAACAGAAGGTTGATCTTACCTGCGATGCGCATGGGCACGTAATCGGCGATGTCCTCCCTGATCGACTTCGCCCCCTCGCTCCGGTAGGCCCGATAGTCGAGGATGTAGAAGACGGCCACGGTGAGACCCACGGCGAGCGCCCACTGCGGGAGCAGCCTCATCGTCCAGAAGAAATCGACGCCGCGCAAGAAACCCAGGAAAAGAGGAGGGTCTCCAAGAGGCGTGAGAAGCCCCCCGATGTTGGCCACCACGAATATGAAGAAGATGACCACATGCTTCTGGTGGTGCCGCTCACTATTCGCACGCAGAAGCGGCCTGATCAACACCATGGCCGCGCCGGTCGTCCCGATGAAGTTGGCCAGGACGGCGCCCGTCACCAGGAACGCCACATTCGTGAGCGGCGTCCCCAGGAGGTTACCAGTCAAGTATATTCCGCCCGAGATCGTGAAGAGCGCGGTCAGGAGCACTATGAATGAGAAGTACTCCTCCCCTGTGCTCAGCACCTCGCTAAGACCTTCTGAGCCGAAACGTGCCACCAGGTACAGCACCACGGGAACGCCAAACACCGCCGCGACGAGTGCCCGATTGCGGTTCTTCTCGAACCAGTGCTCGGCCGTCAAAGGGAGCACGGCGATCGACAGGAGCAGGCCCGCGAAAGGAAGAACCAGCCATAGACTGAGGGCTTCCCCCAGCTCTTCAGTCATCGGCCATCATCAGTTGTCGCAAGTGCAACATGTCCGATCCTCCTGAAGAGCGGCTCGGAGCGCACAGAACCGCTGGTCGCCGCAATTAAGCGGCCTTAAGTTCGGCCCCAGCAGGCTACAAGCAGGCGTGGGCCTTTGTCAAGCCCCGGGTACCGGTCGCCCACGGTACGAGCGAGCGCCCCGCGCCGTGCCTCGCGGCAGTTTATCGCGGGCGCCCACCGGTTATCATGGCCACGATAGCACTGATCCAGCGGCCCACAGATGCGTGAACCCACTGGGGTTCAGAAGGAGCGGAACATGAACAAATGGGAGTGCATCCTATGCGGCTACGTCTACGACCCTGAGGCCGGCGACCCGACGCAAGGGATCCCCCCGGGGACTGCGTTCGAAGACCTACCCGATGACTGGGAGTGCCCGGATTGCGGCGCCTCCAAGGAAGACTTCGAGAAGATAGAGGACTGAGCGCCCCTACCCTTTCGGCCGGCGGAGGTTGCAGCCCAGCAACTTTCCCATGAGATCGTGTCCGGCCGGCACCAGAAGACCGGTGTCGGCCGCAGCGCGCTCGGTGAAAGCGGCGGCGGGAGTGCCGGCCAAGCCCACGCCCCATAGCACGAACGGAACCGGCTCCGACACATGCGTCTTGATCGCCAGGGGCGTGGGATGATCCGGCATGACCAACACCCTGATCTCTCCCTCGCGCTGCCGCAGGAGCGCGACCATCTCGTGGTCGATGTGTTCGAGTGCGGCGCGCTTGCCTACGGCGTCGCCGTCGTGACCGGTGGCATCCGGAGCCTCAACGTGCACGACCACCAGGTCGTAATTGTCCAGCGCGTCCAGCGCCCCGATCATCTGTGCCGAATAGTCATTGTCGACGCCGTCCGTGACGCCGGCGATCTCGAGCACGTCGATGCTCACTTGACGGGCGATACCTCGCAGCAGGTCGACGGGAGAGGTGAGAGCGGCGGGCACCCCGAACTTCTCGCGGAACGAGGGGAGCGCCGCCGGCCGCAACCCGGGCCAGAAGGGCCATATCTGGGTAGCAGGTAGCTCCCCACGGGCCTCGCGGGCGAGGTTGACGGGGTGCGACGCCAATATGGGCTTCGAGCGCTCGATGAGATCAAGGAGGAGACCGGCCGAGGGGCCCTCGGGCAGGTGCCCATCGATGTGGCGGTCGGTCAGATCGTGGGGAGGAGTGCAACGAGTCTCCAGCAGGTCCCGGCCCTCGATCACAGTCAAGATGTGACGGAATCCCACACCAGCATGAAAGCGCACGCGCGTGTCCCCGAGTCCGGCTTGGATCGCGGCCATCAGTTCGTGCGATTCGGAGGAGGGGATGTTACCGGCCGAGTAGCTCATCATGACGCCGTCGACTACTGTGACCAGGTTGCAGCGCAGCGCCGCCTGACCCGGTTCGAGGCGGATGCCGAGAGCGAGCGCCTCGATGGGTCCCCTACCGGCGTAGAAGAGGGACGGGTCGTAGCCCAGGACGCTCATGCAGGCGACCGCACTCGACGGTTCCATGCCGTCGGGCACGGTCGCCGCAAGTCCGACGACCCCCGACCGAGCCATGCGATCCAGATTCGGAAGGTCGGCCGCCTCGAGCGTGGTGCGGCCCCCGAAGGCGTTCACCGGCCATCCGGACGCGCCATCGGTGATCAAGACTACGTGCTTCACACAGATCCTCCGCTACCTGGCGACAACGGGCATCATTATAACCGGGTATCATGTTCAATCTCGCCTGTAGCGCAGTGGCTCCACCGGGCCACGACCTTGGGAGGTCCGCCGAGCCGGTGAACAACCCACGTGCACGATCGATCGCCGCGATCGCTGGAGCCCTGCTCGTCACAGTCGGAGGCGTGCTGGCCCTGGTGATAGGCGGTGCCTGGGATTCCTCGTCACCCGCGGCACCGGTGAGCGGGGCACCCCTCGTGGCCGGGACGGCTGAGACGGTCTCGCCTGACGACACGCCGGGCGTCACATCCCCCGCAACCCGGCTTTCTACGACCGCGACACAGGAGCCAGACTCGCAGCCGTCCGCGACGCAGGAGTCGGAGCGCGAGGAGCCCTCCTGGAGATTCAAACAGCGCGAAGTCGAGCGAGAGATGTTGCGCTCAGACGAACCGAACGCATCCGTGGGCGCTGTTGCCTTGATATCCCTTGATCCCTCTGTCAAGGAGCCTAGCGATGCGGCCCCGACACCGGCCACTCCGCCGGTTCCCCAAGTTGCCGATTCCTCTGCTCCCACGCGAATGGTCCTTGAGGGCGGGGCCACCCCACTCATGGGCGTGTGGGCCGGCGCTGCGGATGGGCTCGCCCGCTACCTGCTGACCACGAAACCCTCGCCCCAGTTTACCGTCCCGGTGCTTACGCTCGCCGGCTACTACGTGCGCCTCGCCGCGGAGGTGGGTCTACGGGCCGATATCCTGTGGGCCCAGATGCTTCACGAGACGGGCTTCGGCGCGTACGGGGGCGACGTCAAACCGAGTCAGAACAACTTTGCAGGCATTGGAGCCACGGGCGGCGGGGCTGCTGGGTTCAGCTTCCCAACAGCCGAGGCAGGAGTGAAAGCGCACATCGCGCACATGGTGGCCTACGTGTTCACCACCGATCAAGCCGAGTGGACCAATTCGTCCGTGGACCCTCGATACGGCGACGTCTCACCGCGAGGTGTCGCGCGCACCCTTTCCGACCTCAACGGCCGTTGGGCAGTTCCGGGAGTCGGTTACGGCGCGGCCATCGAGCGACACGTGCGCGCGATCAACTCACCCTGACTAGCCGAAGTACTTCTGTCCGATCTCCTCGAAGATAGGGATCGCCCCCTCCACGGTCTGCCTCGAGACGCAGTAGGCGATGCGGAAGTGACCGGGGCCGGCGAATCCGCTACCCGGCACTACCAGGACCAGACGGTCCTTGAGTTCCTGCGCGAAGACCACATCGTCATCGATCGGGGACTTGGGGAACAGGTAGAACGCACCGTCTGGGTCGGGCACGGTGAAGCCCGAGCCGCGCAGAGCCCCCAGGAGAAGATCGCGGTTCTCCTTGTAGAAGGTCAGGTCCACGCGGACCCCCTGCAGACGCGCTACGGCCCTCTGCATCAGTGCCGGGGCGTTCACGAAACCCAGGATGCGATTGGCTAGGATGAGCCCGCCCATGAGGCGCTTGATATCCGGGATGGCCGAATTCGCCACCAGGAAGCCGATGCGCTCGCCCGAAAGCGAGAGATCCTTGGAGTAGCTGGTCGAGACGATGGTGTTCGGGTAAGCGGCCATCAACGAGGGCACCGTCGTATCCCCATACACGATCTTGCGGTAAGGCTCGTCGGCAAGCAGGAAGATGATGCGCCCCGTCTCCGCCCACGTATGCTGCAGGAGTCTGCTCAGCTCACGCACGGTCTCCTCCGGGTAGATACGCCCGGTCGGGTTGTTGGGAGAGTTCAGGATGATGGCCCGCGTCTTCGGCGTGATGGCGGCGGCTATCTTGTCAAGGTCCAGGCTGAAATCGGGATTGGTCTCGACCGGACGGAGCACACCACCGTGATTGTCCACGTAGAAGTCGTATTCGACGAAGTAGGGTTTGGGCACCAGCACTTCGTCACCCTCGTCAAGGATGGCTTTAAAGATCACGTTCAGCGCGCCCCCCGCGCCGGACGTCATCACGATGTGGTCGGCGTCGACGGGCACGCCCTGCTCTTCAGTGAGGTACTCGGCGATTGCCTGCCGAGTCTCGAGGTATCCGGAATTGGCCATGTATCCGTGAAGGCCGGGATGAGGCTCCGCGATCAGCTCGGCCAGTATCCGATGAAACTCTTCGGGGGGCTCGAGGTTGGGGTTGCCCAGGCTGAAATCAAAGACGTTCTCGGCTCCATGCTCTGCCTTGAGGCGTCCACCCTCTTCGAACATACGACGGATCCAGGAGGACCGCTCCATAAAACCCTCGATCTTCTTGCCAACCGGCATTGCTTCCTCCCCAGTCATCGCGCAGACTCATTCGCCCTAGCTCGCGGCGCAGCCAGGCGCCAGGCACCAATCTACCAGAGGAATCGATCGGAGGAATAGTCCGGGTGCGGCCGACGGGTGCGCGGCCGACGGGTGCGCGGGTGCCGGGCGCGCGGGCGCCGGACTGGGTTCAGCCCGCCATCGGTGGCGCCCTACCAGCTGAAAGCTACAGCACGCACATCCCGTACACTCGGTGATACGGAACGTATTCGGGGAAATAGGCTACTCGGTCGCCTGCCTCCAGGGGATCATCGAAATCGACCTTGCGGCCGTTGACCATGACGAGACCCAGGCAGGCCGTCTCGAAGCCGAGTTCCCTCGCAACCGAGGCAACCGTCGCGCCCGGCTCGGCGGCGAGAAGCCTGCGACCATGGTCGCCCAACTCCCCCGCGAGATGGAAGAAAGCCCGCACGTCAAGGCAATCCTGGGGATTCACGATGCCCTCCCTCGATTTACCCTACCATCATAGTGCAAACCCCTATCCGACGCAACCGTCACCGGACGACCCGACGCCGGCGGACGCTCCATGAGGAGAGGAATGGGGAGGTCACCCATGCGTTCACTGGGATCCTCCTTCGTCCTCAGCGAT
>JBBRDB010000067.1:0-11912 GCA_038204345.1 Thermoleophilia bacterium
ACGCGCAACATGCACCGGTGGGCCGCCCACATGATGGTGCTCACCGTCGTGCTGCACTTGGTGCGCGTGTTCTTCACCGGGGCGTACAAGCCGCCGCGCGAGTTCAACTGGGTGGTGGGTGTGTTCCTCCTGCTCCTCACGCTGGCCCTCAGTTTCACGGGCTACCTGACGCCGTGGGACCAGCTGGCGTATTGGGCAATAACCGTCGGCACCAACATCGCCGGATACATCCCCCTCCTCGGCGCAACTCTGAAGGAAGCGCTCATCGGAGGCGTCGAGGTGGGCCAGAGCTCCCTCATCCGCTTCTACGCACTACATGTGGCCGTGCTACCGACGCTGCTTACCCTGCTGCTGGCACTGCACCTCTGGCGGGTGCGCAAGGACGGAGGCCTGGCGGCCAACGATCGGGTGGAGGAGTAGATCATGCCTCGTTCCGCGAACGGAGCCGCCGACGTGTCACGTCCGGAGACCATCGACAGCGTGTTCCCCCAGCACTCGAACAAGACATACGCCTTGGCGGAGGTGATGCCGGGCGAAACACCGATGGTCGGCAAAGGCCCCGAGGGCACCGTCTTCTCGTATCCCGTGGTGCTGCTGTGGGAGGTGGCCCTGTTCCTCGGCGTCACCCTTTCCATCTTCCTCTTCTCCCTCTTCAAATCGGCGCCCCTCGAAGAGATCGCAAATCCGCTGGTGACCACCGATCCGGCCAAGGCTCCCTGGTACTTCTTGGGTCTGCAGGAGATGCTCGAGCACATGCATCCGCTCGCCGCCGGCGTACTGTTGCCCGGAGCGTTCATCGCGTTCCTCGTGGCCATCCCCTACCTCGACGGCGCGCGGGCCGGAGCCGGACGATGGTTCGGTTCGGCGCGGCCGGTGCGGAGCGCGCGACGGCTGGCGGCCTGGTCGGCCCTGTACGCGCTGGTGACCATGCCCGCGTACATCGCGCTGGATAACGCCTTCACGCTGCGCGAACTGCTCCGTGACAGCGCCCCGCAGTGGATAGCACAGGGCCTGGCCCCGGGAGGCATCCTCGTCGTGCTCGTCCTCATCCCCGCGGTCGTCGTCCGGCTCCGCCGGGGCGCCGCCCGCGACGTGCTCTTGGCCCTGTTCACCGTCATGTTCGTAGCGGCCATCGTGTTCACGGCCACCGGGTTCCTGTTCCGCGGCCCGGGCTTCGAGCTGTTCTGGCCGTGGAAGATGCCCGACGGATACAACCCCTGGAACGCGCTCTAGAAGGAGGCCCGGTGGCAACCACCGACCACCAACCCACAGCACACACCCAGCTCGGCCAGACCGACGGCGGCGCGCGCGGCACCCGCTCGCGGCCCATGACCCGGCGGGGATTCCTGCGCTGGGCGGTCGGCGCCGCGGGCGCCGCACTGGCCGTGCAGGGAGCAGCCGGTTTCTGGTCGTTCTTCAAACCCCGCATCCAGCCGGGAGCCTTCGGGGGCAAAGTCAGCGCGGGCCAGGTGGCCGAATTCGACTCGGGCACGATCACACACATCCCGCAAGGCCGCTTCTACATCTCGCGTCTCGAGGACGGCGGCATGCTGGCCTTGTGGCATCGCTGCACCCACTTGGGATGCACCGTGCCCTGGCGAGAGGACGAGGCCCGGTTCCGTTGCCCATGCCACAGCTCTATCTTCAACGAGAAAGGAGAGGTGCTATCGGGACCGGCTCCCCGCCCGCTCGACCTCTTCCCCATAGAGATCGTGGACGGTGAGGTCGTGGTCGACACCAGCTCTCCCATCGAACGTGATCGTTTCGACCCCGCGCAAGCGACCGTGGTCTAAAGAGGAGAGGTCAGGCACCATGCGCACCCGAGACAACTACCGCCCACTCACCATAGCCATCCTCGTCCTGCTGGTCGGCGTCTTCGTCACGTTCGAGGTGTACATGCTCCGCGAACCCGCCCGCGTGGCGGCGGAAGAAGGCCGCGACCGCGCGGCGGCGGTCACAGCGGGCCGCGATCTCTACGGAGAGAACTGCGCGATGTGCCACGGCGAAGACGGCGAGGGTGTCGATGGCCCACCCCTCAACGACAGCACCTTCCTGCACTCCACCCCCGACTCCCGGATCTTCAGCGTGATCGGGTCGGGCATACCGAGCAGTGAGATGCCCGCCTGGAACCAGGCGCACGGCGGCCCGTTAACCGACGAGCAGTCTCGAGAACTCGTGGCGTTCCTCCGTTCGTGGGAGGACACCGCGCCCGACCGCATGGCCGAGGCCTTGAAAGGGGACCCCCAAGAGGGTCTCGCCGTGTACTCGGCCACGTGCGTGGTCTGTCATGGGACCGAAGGGCAGGGAACGCCCCAGGGTCCCGCGCTCCACGACGCGGCGCGCCTCGGCAGTTTCGACGACGACTGGTACGCGGACACGATCGCAGACGGACGGCCCGCCGCGGGGATGCCCACCTGGGGCACGGTGCTATCTCCCGTGCAGATCCGCGATCTGGTAGCTCTGTTCAGGGCCTGGGAACGCGGCGAGAAAGTCGAGTTGCCCGGTCCGGGCGAACTCCTCCAAGAGGCGACGCACGAACTCAGCCACGGCGATCTCGCCGCGGTGCACAAACTCCTCGCTCAGGCCGCCGGGCGGGCGACCGGGGAGCTCAAGGACGCCATCGAAGAAGCCGCGGCCGCCGCCGAAGGTGGCGACACCGACGCCCTCCAGCAGGCCCTCGACAAGGCCGCCGAGCTGGTCGGTTCCAGCGGTGACATGGGCGATATGGGCACGGAGGGAGACGGGTCCATGCCGCCTGCTCCTGGCGAGATCGAAGCGCGGGCGGCCGTTGCCGACCTGGCGGCCGGAGATCCCGCCGCCGCCCTGCCCAAGTTGAAGGTGGCTCTCGTACTGGCCACCGGCCCGCTCAAGGAAGCGGTGGAGCATGCCATCGCCGATATCGAGGCGGGCAAAGCCGAGGAAGCACGAGGCGTCCTGGAAGAGGCCCTACCGGCGATGCCCTAGCCACCGCCGAACCCGGCGATGTCCTAACACCGCCGAACAGTGCGGCGCCGCGTCGGCTCCGAGTCGACCGCCACGGCGCCGCGCCGCCGGCGCTGGACCACCGAAGGGGGGAACCATGAAGAGCGTGATCGGAACGAAGACGCGCGACGCCATCCTGATGATCGGAGGGGCCGTCGTCATCCTCGGTTTCATCTACCTGATGATACTCGGGCTCTACGCCCTACGGTAGGACGACCGCTCGAAGGGCCACCCCCGGCGGAAGTTCCCTCACAGCCCCTTGAGGTGCTCGATCACGGCGTCGATCTGCGCGTCGTTCAGTTGCCAGCGCGGCATGGCGGTCTCCAGGTCGCCGCCGCCGGGGTCGATACCCTCGCGGACCGCGCGTGCGAAGCTGTCCCGGTCGAAGGGCGGGTGTGCGACCTCCCCCTCCTCATGGCCCATATCGGCGGAGGTCAGGGTACTCCAGCGGATGTCGGGCGCCTCGAAGCTTCCCATCATCATCATGCTCACACGCCCGCCCCTACCATCCCTACCGTGGCAATCGGCGCACCCGAGCCCGGAGCCACCCATCATCCTGATCCCTCCACGGCGGCTGATGGACCGACCGTTGTCTGTACCGTTGAGGAAGATCTCCTCCCCCACCGAATCGGCGGCCGGGCGGAAGACGAGGGACTGCGCGCCCGCGCCATTCAGGATGAACACCGCGCCCAACCCGATCAAGCCGATGGCAATGACGACCACACCGATGTAGAACGAGTTCTTCATGTGCGCCTCAACCGGTCAGATCGCTCTTGCGGGCCATGAACTCCTCGCGATCGATCTCGCCACGCGCATACCGCTCTTCGAGCACCTTGAGGGCCGGCGGCGGCGACGGCGCCTGCGGCGGATACCCCGGCCCCGGCGGCGGACTGGCGGCCCGATCTCCCCCGGAGCCTCCCCTGCCGCGTGCCACCACTACGACCCCTACCACGACGAGAGCGAGGAAGAACAGGGTCAAGACGAGGCCTACCCAACCGTATCCTCCACCTCCAAAACCGTACATCATGGCTCATCACTCCCCACGTCCGAATGGATCCCACTATCACGTCGCGGTCATCACCCTGCCCGCTCAAAAGGAATCCAAACATCGAGTGCCGACCGGCGTAACGCCGCACAGACCTGATGTGCGTTCCTCATCCCCTTCTTAGATGTAGGCCTCGCGCAGAACGTCATGTTCTCGGCGGCCCCGCCCTCCTGGGCGCGCTTCGCGCCTGGGTACGGCGCCGTGCGGGTACTCGTAGATAGCGCCTTCACCACCGATTTCGACGAGACCGGCGGCCTCGTTCTGGCGCTGGTGTGGCTCGCGGCCATCACGGTGGCGGCGCTCCTGGTCTTCCATCGTCTGGCTCGGGCAAAGGTGGCCTGATCCGGCACCGGTCTTCCCGGAAGACCTTTGCGTCTCCCCGCGCTCGGGACGCCCCCCCGAGTCAAGTACTAGGCCGGCGTCAAGACGGTAGCGGGGTCAGCGGCCCCGCGCCGCGAGAGCGCCAGACCCTACCCGAAGAAATTGCCGAACGAGTTCTGGGCGGCGCTCCACACCCAACTGGGTAGGAGTCCTATGAGGAGCACGCCCGCCGCACTGAGCGCGAGCGAAGCCGCCAGCGGGCCACTGATGGATTCGCCGGTTTCGAACTCCGCCTCCGGCTCGCGGAAGAACATGTACATGATCACCCGCAGGTAGTAGTAAGCCGATACGGCTGAGAACAATACGGCCACCACCGCCAGCCAGGCAAGGTCGGCCTGGACGACAGAATTGAAGAGGTAGAACTTCCCGATGAAGCCGGCCGTACCTGGGATGCCCGTGAGCGAGAACATGAACAACGCCATCAAGATCGCCGCCCATGGGGAGCGCCGCGCCAAGCCGGCGAAGTCGTCCAGCGAGTAGGTGAAAGAAGCAGGCCGCTGGGTCTTGAGATGGGCGAGGATGCCGAAAGCGCCCAGGTTCATGAAGGTATACGCAGCCAAGTAGAGCAGGATGGATTGGCCCGCCAGGTAGTCTCCGTCAGAGCGACCCAGAGCGCCCAAGCCGGCCAGCAGATAGCCGACGTGAGCGATGGACGAGTAGGCCAACATACGTTTGACGTTCTTCTGCGCCAAGGCGAAGGCGTTCCCCACGAACATGGTGAAAACGGCGAGCACGATGAAGAGCACGCTCCAGGTTGGGCTCGAGACCGCGAAGACCGTGAGAAACACCATGAGTATGGCCGAGAATCCTGCCGCCTTGGGGCCCACCGAGAAGAAGGCCGCCACCGGAGTGGGCGCGCCGGTGTAGACGTCCGGCGTCCACATGTGGAACGGGGCTACCGAGACCTTGAAGCCCATGCCCACGAGCACGAGAGCAGTGGCCAAAGCGACTCCGGTCGTGGAACCGCCGGCCGCCAGGGCCGCTCCGGCCTGCTCGTAGTTGGTGGTGCCGGTGAACCCATAGACGAGTGACACGCCGTACAGCGTGATGGCCGAAGCAAAGGTGCCCGTGATGAAGTACTTCATGGCGGCCTCGTTCGAGCGCGCCTGATAGCGCAGGAACCCCGCGAGCAGGTAGCTGCTCACCGCCATGAGTTCGAGGCCCACGTAGAAGGCGATGAGATCCCGCGAAGCTGCCATGATGTCCATGCCCACGACCGCGAACAGTAGCAGCGCGTAGTACTCGCCCATGTGACGTCCCGCGGTCTCCAGGTAGCGGGGTGACATGAGCACGGTGAGCGCGCCCGCGACACCGAACAGCACCTTGAAGAACACGGCGTAGTCATTGAGCACGATCATCTGAGAGAAGGCCACTTGTTCGCGCCCCGAGAGACCCAACCCGACCACCGCCGACGCTAGAAATGCCGTCAGAGCAATGGCCACTACGGCCGTCTTGTCCTTACTCAGAAACGGCTCGACCACCAGCACCAAGCATGCCGCGAGTACCAGGATGAGTTCCGGGATGATCGGGATGAGATCCTTCGGTGTCATCTAGAATCCTCCCAGGAATGTGCTCGCCATGTGCACCAGGGACTCCTTCTGCGCCATGAACGGCTCCAGCCTCGCGATAATGTCGGCCGCGGGAGCATGCAGCATCTGCAGGAAGGGTTGGGGATATACGCCGATCACGACCGCCATCGCCGCCAGGGGCACGAGGGTCACGATCTCTCGCAGGCTCAGGTCTTTCAGATCGAGCCACTTCTTGTTCGTGAGTTCTCCGAACATCGTCCGCTGGTACATCCAGAGCAGGTATGCGGCGCCCAGGATGATCCCGAGGGACGCGATCACCGCGAACACCTTCATGTACTGGAAGATGCCGATCAGGATGAGGAACTCACCCACGAACCCATTCAGACCCGGGAGGCCCAGCGAACCCAGCACGAATAGACTGAAGAACGCGGCGGCGACCGGGAGAGGCCGAGCCATGCCGCCGTAATCCTTGATCTCCCGAGTGTGCGTACGCTCGTAGAAGAAACCCACCATTTGGAAGAGGGCCCCCGTGAGTATGCCGTGGTTCACCATCTGGAGCACGGACCCCTCGATACCCTGCAGGTTGAAGGTGAAGAGCCCCGCCGTGATGAAGCCCATATGGCTCACGGACGAATAGGCCACGAGCTTCTTCATGTCCACCTGGACCAGCGATACAGCGGCGCCGTAGACGATGGCTATCACCGAGAGCACCATCACCCAGGGCACGGCCTTCACCGTCATCTCCGGGAAGAACCCGATGCAGAAGCGGATCATGCCGTATACGCCCATCTTGAGCAACACGCCGGCCAGGATCACCGAGCCGGCCGTAGGAGCTTCGACGTGTGCGTCGGGGAGCCACGTGTGCACAGGGAACATGGGCACCTTGATGGCAAAGGCCACGAAGAAGGCCAAGAAGCCCCAGAATTGGATGTTCGAGGGGAAACCCGCATTCTGCAGCGTCAAGATGTCGAAAGTCATCGTCCCGGATTCGCGCCCGAACCAGAACACGACCGCCAGAATGGCGACGAGCATGAGCACGGAGCCCGTGAAAGTGTAGAGGAAGAACTTGATGGCCGCGTAGATGCGCCGTGGGCCGCCCCAGATGCCGATGATGAAGTACATGGGGATGAGCTGGATCTCCCAGAACACGTAGAAGAGGAAGAGATCCATGGCGGTGAAGACGCCGATCATGCCCGTCTCCAACACGAGCAGACTGATGAAGAAGGCCAGTTCTCTGTCCTTGACGTAGTTCCACGACCCGATGATCGCGATCACCGACAAGAACGTCGTGAGCATGATCAGCAACATCGAGATGCCGTCCACACCCACGTGGTAGTTGATACCGAAGCTCTGGATCCAGACGAAGTTCTCTTGGAACTGGAAGGCGGCCGTGTCGGTGTGGAACGCCGTCAGCATGTACGCGCTCAACGCGAAGGCGGCAAGGCTGGTCACGAGAGCCGTGGCCTTGTATGCGCTCGGCCTGCCCCGCATGAACAGCAACATGATCAACGCGCCCAGCGCAGGCAGGAACGTCAGAAGCGTGAGCGCCCTGAAGCCTATCTGGTCAGCGAAACCGAAATCCACTGTCTCACTCCCTCCGTTGGCGCTCTAGAAGATGATGACCGAAGTGACGATGACGAACAGCCCCAAGAACATGACCACGGCGTAGTTCTGCACGCGCCCGGTCTGCAGTGGGCTGACCACCTTCCCGGCGACATCCCAGAGCCGCGCGACCCCGTTGACCGCCCCGTCTATGATGCCGGCGTCGACGACCCGCCACAGCCACCTGGAGCCATCTACGACCAAGCGGATAACAGTCGCGTTGTAGATCTCGTCGATGTACCACTTGTTGAGAATCGCCTTGTACAGAGGCGGCGCCAGAGCACCGGCCTTCTGAGGCAATTCGTCGGGGCGCCTTACATAGAAGAGATAGGCAAGGAAGATCCCCGAGAGCGCAACGGCCACCGATACGACCATCAACACCAGGTCGGTCGCTCCGAACGCCTCGTGGTGCACGCCCAGGATCTTGTTCGCCGGCTCGAACACCGGTTCGAGGAACTTGTGGAAGACGCCCTTCTCAGGCGGGAAGCCCAGGAACCCGCCGAACACCGACAGGGCGCCCAGCACGATGAGCGGAACCACCATCGACCAGGGGCTCTCGTGCACGTGCTTCTCCACTTCGGGATCCATGCGCGACTTACCCCAGAAGGTCATGAAGATGAGCCGGAAGGTGTAGAAGGCGGTGATGAAGGCCGCCACGAGGCCTATGGCCCAGACGATGTAGCCGCCACCCTTGAAGTTCATGCCCAGGATCTCGTCTTTCGACCAGAAGCCGGCGAAGGGGAACACGCCCGACAGGGCGAGGGCACCGGCCATCAGAGTCCAGTAGGTGAAGGGGATCTTCTTGGCAAGGCCGCCCATCTTGCGCATGTCCTGTTCGCCCGAAGCCGAGTGGATCACGGAGCCTGAACCGAGGAAGAGCAGGGCCTTGAAGAAGGCGTGCGTGACCAGATGGAAGATGGCCGCCACCCACGCACCAACTCCCAGGGCCATGAACATGTAACCCAACTGGGAGATGGTTGAGTACGCCATGACGCGCTTGATGTCGTTCTGCGCTATACCGATGGTGGCGGCGAAGATGGCCGTGAAGGCGCCGATGCCGCCCACCACCAGCATGGCCGTGGGCGCGCTCGCGAAGATCACGGAACTGCGGGCCACCATGTAGACGCCGGCCGTGACCATGGTGGCCGCGTGGATGAGGGCGGACACCGGAGTGGGGCCCTCCATGGCGTCAGGCAGCCACACGTGTAGGGGGAACTGGGCCGACTTACCCATGGCGCCCATGAAGAGTAGGAGGCCTATGGCCAGCATGACTCCCTCGCTCGCCGTCTGAGCTTCCACCGCCTCGAAGACGTGTCCGAAGTCGAGACTCCCGAAGGTCACGAAGATGAGCATGACCCCGAGGCCGAAGCCGAAATCGCCCACCCGGTTGGTGAGAAAAGCCTTCTTGCCGGCCGAGGCCGCCGAGGGCTTGTGATAGTAGAAGCCGATGAGGTAGTAGGAACAGAGACCCACCGCTTCCCAACCGAAGTAGAGGAGCAAGTAGTTGCTACCCAGGACGAGCATGAGCATGCTGAACGCGAAGAGGCTGAGGAAGGCGAAGAAGCGGTAGAAGCCCGGGTCGCCGTGCATGTACCCCTTGCTGTAGATGAAGATGAGCGTGCCCACGCCGGTGACCACCAGGAGCATCACCGCCGAGAGCTGATCCAGCTGCAGCCCGATGGCCACCTGGAAGTCGCCCACCGGTATCCACCGCCAGAGCTCCATCACGAACGCGTGTTCCTCGCCTCGGATGGCCAGGAACGCCCACACCGACAGCACAAAAGAGCCGGCCATCGCGAAGATGGGGATCCAATGGGCCGAATCCTTGATGTACCACCGGCCCAACAGCAGCGTGACCAGGAAGGCAACGAGCGGCAGAGCCGGGATGAGGGGCAGGACGTAGTTCATGTTCTCCATGCGCCTACACCTAGCCCTTCATGAGGTCGAAGGTATCGACCATAAGCGTTTTCCTGTTGCGGAACAGGGCGGTCAGGATCGCCAGACCCACGGCGGCTTCCGCGGCAGCCACAGTCATAGTGAACAGCACGAAGTTCTGCCCGATCAGGTTCTCGTGCAGTCGGCTGAAGCCGACGAGGTTGAGGTTCACGGCGTTCATCATCAGCTCTACGGAGAAGAGGACTATGAACAGATTCCTTCGTACGAGCACCCCGGTCGCCCCGATGATGAAGAGGAGTGCGGAAAGCACGAGGTACCATTCGATTGGTATGTGCACCGCTATACCTCCTGTTCTACGAAGGCTGAGGTCGGTTGCCCGTCGCCGGTGCCCCACGCCCGCAACTGGTTCTCGGTGCCGCCTTCCTTGTGAGCCAACAAGATCGCGCCCACCATCCCTACCAGAAGGATCAGCGAGGCGATCTCAAACGGCAGGAGCATCTCGCCGAACAATGTCTCTCCCATGACCTGGACGTTACCGCCCCGTTCGGCGATCACCTCCGGTGACAGACCACCGCCCACCGAAGCGTACGTGACCCCCGTCACCACGAAGATGAACTCGGCCAACATGAGTGGGGCGAGCACCAGCACCGCCCATTTCTGCTTGGGGTGCAGCTGCTCGAGCTGCTGGAACTCCCGCAGGTTCAAGAACATCACCACGAAAGCGAACAGGACCAGGATCGCCCCGGCATACACGAGCACCTGGATGACGGCCAAGAAGTAGGCCTGGGTGAGCAGGAAGATGCCGGCCACGTTCAGAAACGTGAACACGAGCAGGAGGAGCCCGTGCACGACGTTCGAACGGGTGATGACACCCAGAGCTCCGATCACCGCCAGGGCGGCGAACACGATGAAGAGTATCTTCTCGGCCATAGCCCCTCCTAGCGCCGGTAGAGCTCTTTGTGAGCGTTTACCTGATTGGCCACCAATCTCTCCTTGGTGAGGTAGAAGTCGTTCTTATCGTAGGTAGCCAGCTCGTACACGCTCGTCATGACGATGGCCGCGCACGGGCAGACCTCCTCGCAGAACCCGCAAAAGACGCAGCGCGAGAGGTCGATGTCGAAGACGTCGATACTCTTGTGGTTGTTCTGCTCCGAGGTCTCGATGGTGATGCATTGGGAGGGGCAGATGGTCTCGCAGAGACGGCATCCGCAGCAGTTGAGCCGCCCGGATTCGGGATCGGTGAGTAGGGCGTGCAGGCCGCGGAACCGCGGCAGCGGCACTATCTTCTCCTTGGGATACTCGACGGTCACCTTGTTCTTCAGGAAGTAGCCTGCGGTGACTGACATCCCTTGGAAGATCTCGAAGAATGTAGCCTTCTTTATGACGCTCTTCAGACCCATGCCTACACCACACTCACGATCAGGGCCGTCACAGCCAGATTGGCTATGGCCAGTGGAAGAAACACCTTCCATCCGATGTCCATGAGCTGGTTGTAGCGGTAGCGGGGCAGCGTCCAGCGGATCCACATGTACATGAAGATGAAGAATAGGACCTTGCCCACCAGCCAGATAAAACCGGGTATGAATTCGAGCGCCTCGAAGGGAGGCCGCCATCCGCCGAAGAAGAGCGTGGCGATCACCGCGGAGACCACCACCATGTTCACGTATTCACCGAACATGAAGATGCCCCAGCGCATGCCGGTGTACTCGGTCATGTGGCCGGCCACCAACTCTTGCTCGGCCTCGGCCAGGTCGAACGGAGCCCGGTTGAGCTCGGCTATGCTGGCCACGAAGAAGATGACGAAGCCCACGATCTGGGGGATGAAGTACCAGTTCCAGAAGTTGCCCTGTTGACCATCGACGATCCCCACGAAGTTCACGGAGCCGGCCAGAATGAAGATGCCCACCAGGGCGAGTCCCATGCTGAGTTCGTAGGAGACCATCTGGGCGCCGGAGCGCAGACTGCCGAGCAGCGCCCAGTGGTTGTTCGAGGCCCAGCCGGCGAAGACGATGCCGTACACGGCGATGGAGCCCAACGCCAAGAACATGATGGCGCCCGCGTCGAAGTTGGCGATGACCAGGTCGACCTGGTGCCCGAAGATGCTCACGTCCATGGGCCCGAACGGGATGAGCGCCATGGTGACGAAGGCCGGCACAAAGAGGATGTAGGGCGCCATCCTGAAGACGGGCTTGTCGGCCCAATCGGGGATCAGGTCCTCCTTGCTCATCAGCTTGGCCATGTCCCCGAACGACTGCAGCGCGCCGAAGGGGCCGGCGTAGGTGGGCCCGACGCGGCTCTGGAAGAAGCCGGCGAACTTGCGCTCGAAGTAGATGATAAAGGGCACCATCCCAACCGCCACCACGACCCAGAGGACACCCTTGATGACGAGGAAGATGAAGTCGGTCATCGGTCGCAGTCTCCCAGTACGATGTCGACACTTCCGAAGATACCCACGCTGTCGGAGAGCATCTCACCCT
>JBBRDB010000068.1:0-11727 GCA_038204345.1 Thermoleophilia bacterium
GCCGCGAGCCACGGATCGCGCCTTGGTCGATCGACACCACACCCGCGCCGGGGGGCATCGAGTCGTGCAGGAGCGAGCTCTTGCCGGAGCCGGCGACGCCGGTGACGACCACCAGCATTCCGAGCGGGATGTCCACGTCTACGTCGCGCAGGTTGTGGGCCGTCGCGCCGCGGATCTCCAGCGCGCCGGTGGGGGTCCGCACGGTCTCCTTGAGGGTGGCCCGGTCGTCCAGGTGGCGTCCGGTAATGGTGCCGCTGGCTCGCAGCCCCTCGAGGGTGCCCTCGAAGCAGACGGTGCCGCCCGCCCTGCCGGCGCCGGGGCCGAGGTCCACGATGTGGTCGGCGATCGCGATCGTCAGCGGCTCGTGCTCCACCACGAGCACCGTGTTGCCCTTGTCCCGCAGCCGCAGCAGCAAGTCGTTCATCCGCTGGATGTCATGGGGATGCAGGCCTGTGGTGGGCTCGTCGAAGACGTAGGTTACGTCGGTGAGCGAGGAGCCGAGGTGGCGGACCATCTTGGTGCGCTGAGCCTCGCCGCCCGACAGCGTTCCCGAGGGCCGGTCGAGCGATAGGTAGCCGAGGCCGATCTCCACGAACGAGTCGATAGTTTGCAGCAGCGTGGCGAGCAGCGGCGCTGCCGAGGGCTCGTCCAGGCCGCGGACCCATTCGGCCAGGTCGCTGATCTGCATCGCGCAGGCCTCGGCGATGTTGGTGCCCTTGATCCGCGAGGCGCGGGCGGCCTCGTTGAGCCGGGTGCCGCGGCACTCCGGACACGTGGTGAAGGTCACCGCCCGGTCCACGAACGCCCGGATATGCGATTGCATCGCCTCGCGGTCCTTGGAGAGCATCGACTTCTGGATCTTCGGGATCAGCCCCTCGTAGGTGAGGTTGATGCCGTTGATCTTCCGCTTGGTAGGCTCGCGGTGGAGGAAATCGTGCAACTCGGTCTCGGTGTAGTCGCGGATCGGCTTGTCCGGGTCGAGGAAGCCCGACTCGCTGAAGATGCGCACGTTCCAGCCGTCCGCAGTGTAGCCGGGGATGGTGATCGCGCCCTCGGCGAGCGACTTGGAGTCGTCGTAGAGTTGGGTCAGGTCGATGTCGTTGACGCTTCCCATGCCCTCGCACCGTGGGCACATGCCGCCGGTGACGGTGAACGTCTTCCTGGTGGTCTCGCCTTTGCCCCCGCCGCGCATGACGGTAATAGCTCCGGACCCCCGGATCGACGGGATGTTGAAGGAGAACGCTCTGGGGGAGCCAATGTGTGGTTGCCCCAGCCGGCTGAACAGGACCCGCAGCATCGCGTTGGCGTCGGTAACAGTGCCGACGGTGGAGCGGGCGTTGGCGCCCATCCGCTCCTGGTCGATGCTGATGGCCGTCGTCAGACCCTCCAGTAGGTCGACCTCCGGCCGTGTCAGCGTCGGCATGAAACCTTGCACGAAGGCGCTGTAGGTCTCGTTGATGAGCCGCTGCGACTCCGCGGCGATCGTCCCGAACACCAGCGAGCTCTTGCCCGACCCGGAGACCCCGGTGAACACCGTCAGCCGGCGCTTCGGGATCTCGAGGCTGATGTCCTTGAGGTTGTTCACGCGTGCGCCCTGCACGCGGATCACATCGTGGGTATCGGCAACGTGCGACGAGTCCATCGGCGACCTCAGTACTCGCCGATCTCCGGAACGACCCATTGCGCCCGCCACTCCGGGGCGGCCATGACCGGTGGGAAATAGGCGACCTGCTGAAGGCCACGGGTCATCGTAAGATTGGCCTCCAGGCGGGAGATTCGTTCTCGGGTCTGGGGATGCACGGTGACTACCTCTTCGTCGGCTATTTCGCCGAGGCCGTCGGTGTCCCCCGTATTCAGGATCTCGAAGAAGCGCAGGATCACGTCCCGGCCGCTTCTGTTTCTGTTCTCGCTCATCCGTACCCCCTCGCCCTCTTGAGCAGGGCGACCACCAAGGGCGGCAGCCCTACTACAACCAGAACGATGCCGACGATTGTCGCGTACCGGTGTCAGTCTCGTATCTATGAGTGCCGCCGAGGTTGCCGAGGAGCCCGGCAAATGGCGACGGTAACGAATGGCGCGAGCGCGACCTGCAGCGCCAGGTTCCCGACGAGGAATTTGATGACAGTGGGCCCCATCTCGAGGCGAGTATCTCATGCGGATCCGCCCGCAGAAGCGCGCTGCTGCCTTTCGGGGCCGTGGTCTAGTCGCACGCCTCGGGCGCGCCGAGCAAGGGCGGGACCAGGAGCGTGCGGTCCGTTCCTCTCGTTCCGCGATCCGCCGGAACGATTCGGGTGCGTCGTCAAAGGTCAGAGTCAGTCAAAGGCTCGGCGGGGGTGCGACGTCGATCTTGCGGCAGACCGGCTGGCAATCGCCATGTCGACGGTTGCGCGGTTGAAGTGTCGGGTAGGCATGTTGGCAGACTTTTGTCGGAGCGAAGGCTGCGCCAGTAAACCACCCGGCAGGCGGTGGCAGAAGAAGACGTGAAGACGCTGAACGCCGATTTCATCGATGCGCTCGCGTTTGCCACTCTGGTTTCCGAGTCGAAGGCAGCCGGGGCCCGAGCTGCGGGCCCGGTGCTGAACGAGGACATCGCGCGCGTCTACCTCGAAAGGAACTCGACATGGATGATGTCGCCGCAGCAGGTATCGTAAGCCCCGCCGGGCCCGACCAAGGCCACCCGCGCAAGTGGATGATCCTCTCCGCCGTCTCGATCGGGATGTTCATGGCGCTGCTCGACGTGACTATCGTCAACATAGCCATTCCGGCTATCATCAGCGACACGCACACTACCGTCACCCACGTCTCCTGGGTACTGAACGCTTACAACCTAGTACTCGCCTCGCTCTTCCTCTCCGTGGGCCGTGTCTCCGACCGTTTCGGCCAGAAGCGCGTGTTTCTCGCCGGACTGGTGCTCTTCACGCTGTTCTCGCTGCTCTGCGGACTTGCTCCCGGCATCGGTTGGCTGGTGGCGTCGCGTGCCGGCCAGGGCATCGGCGGTGCGGCTCTTTCGACCGTCTCGTTGGCGATCGTGCTGGGGGCCTTCCCTAAGCATCAGCAGGGCACGGCGGTCGGGCTGTGGGGGGCGTTGGGCATGATCGCAGCAGCCGTTGGTCCGACCCTCGGCGGTGTGCTCGTCACGTACGCCTCCTGGCACTGGATCTTCTTCGTCAATATCCCTGTCGGCATCGCCGCCCTGGTTTTCGCCATCGTCGTCATTCCCGAGCATCGGCGCGAGGGAGCCTATGGCGGTCTGGATCTTCCCGGTATCGCCATATCCGCCACGGGACTCTTCCTGCTGACCCTGGCCTTGATCGAAGGAAGCCAGTGGGGCTGGACCTCGCTCCGCATCCTGGGCCTTTTCGCCGTCGCGGTCGTCTCCTACCCTGTGTTCTTGTGGTGGGAACTACACACCAAGGACCCGATGTTCCCGCCGAAGTTGCTGCGGATCCGTTCGTTCACAGCGGCAAACTCCGCAATGATGTTCATCGGCATGTCCATGGGCGGCACCTTCCTGCTGGTGGTCATCTTCATCGTGTCGGTTCTCGGCTACTCTGAGTTGGATGCGGCGTTGGCCCTGACGGTGATGCCGGTGACGGCTTTGTTCATCGCGCCCAACGTGGGTCGGCTCACCGACCGTTTCGGGCCCCGCATCTTTGCCGCTATGGGCGCCGCTTTCTTCGTGTTGGGACTGGTACTGCTCGCGCAGTTGGACGGTAGCACCAAGCTGATCGATGTCCTCTGGAGAGGGATCTTCGTGGGTGCCGGGATAGGCTTTGCCATGCCTACCCTTTCCGCCGCCGCCATGGGGTCTTTGCCGCCACAGGTTCGCGGCGTGGGCGCGGGCGCATTGAACACACTTCGTCAAGTGGGCTTCACGCTCGGGGTCGCCCTGCTCGTGGCCGTGTTCTCGCACAGCGTTGCTGCGAACGCGCGGACGGCTACCGAGCAAGCGGTCGCCTATGTGAGCGGGCAGGCGCAGATCCCGCCTTCGGTCAAAGCCAACATCATCGCGAACATAGAAAGGAACGCGGCTGCTGCCGCGACATCAGGAGGGGGCGCCGCCGCCTCGCAGCTCGGCAAGATCACACTCAGCACTTCGTCGAACGCACCGGCCGGGTCGCCGGAGGCCGAGGCAGAGAAGAAGCTGGGCGAGCGCATCGGCACCATATACAAGACGAACATCGGCAGGTCGTTCCGCTGGCCGTTCTACGCCGCGGCACTGGCGGCACTGTTGGCGGTGTTCCCCGCGCTCTTGACGGGTCGGCGACTCGGCGAGCACGAGGGCCACGAGGAGATGAGCCACGCCCAGCGTGCGGCCGCCACCGCCGCGGAGAAGACGTGATGCAGGGCGCTCGTCGATATCGACCGGCGCCTCGTCCGGATCCTCGGGAAGAAGGCGGGCGGCCTGGACGTCCGGGGCCTGAACGACCTCGATCTCGGGAGCGATCGCAGACAAAGCTCAGGCCATCGGCATCGACCCTGCGACCTTGAAGGGTTGCTTTGAGGAATTCGTCGAACGCGCGCTTCCACGCGGCGGCGTCAGGAAGACACGACATACACCGGCAATGAAACCGGCTCGGATCCGGCCCCGCAACTGGAATGGAGATCTCATGGACCCGCAGTTACGCAGACTTAACAACCGTGTGGAGATGCCGGCGGTGGGGCTGGGCACTTACAGGTCGGGACCAGGCCCCGACGCACAGCAAGCCGTGCTCTGGGCGCTGGAAGCCGGCTACCGCCTCATCGACACATCGCTCGCCTACGACAACGAATCCGACGTGGGGGTGGCGCTGCGCGAGAGCGCCGTGCCCCGCGAGCAGGTGTTCGTGACCACCAAATTGGAGAACGACGACCACGGATACGACCGGACGCTGCGTGCCTTCGAGACGAGCCTGAATAACCTGGACGTCGACTACATCGACCTCTACCTCATCCACTGGCCGGTGGAGGGTCTGAGGCGCAACACCTGGCGGGCCATGGAACGCCTGTACGAGCAGGGAGTCTGCCGAGCCATCGGGGTGAGCAACTACACGGTGCGTCACCTGGAGGAACTGTTCGCCCAATCCGACGTCCGGCCGGCCGTCAACCAGGTAGAGTTCCACCCCTTCCTGTACCAGCAAGCCCTGCTGGAGCTTTGCCAGGAGTCGGATGTACAGCTGGAGGCCTACAGTCCGCTGGTGAAGGCGACGCGGTTCGACGACCCCACCCTTCGGAGGATCGCGGACAAGTACGATCGTACGCCTGCTCAGATCCTCATCCGCTGGGACGTGGAGCACGGCGTCATCCCCATCCCCAAGTCCGTGCACAAGGATTGGATTGAGGAGAATTTCGACGTGTGGGATTTCTCCCTCGAAGCCGATGACATGCGGGAGATCGACGGACTGAACGCCGACTATCACGCCGACTGGGATCCCACCGACACCCCCTGAGACCCGGCCCGCAGACGTCCGGGGGGGTGAGCGGCGCCCTTCCCGGGTTTGAGTCCGCGGGGGCCGGGGTTGGCGGTCCGCAGGTCCCGAGAGGCCGACTCCCGAGCAAGCCTATGGCATCGCGCTCCTCGGGGAGAGCGTGTACCTGGCAAAGCAGACCGTTGCGGCGACCATCCAGGGCGTGGGCTATCCGCCCCTCCGCGAAGTGATCGAGAAGGTGGTGGCCGCCAAAGTGCCCGTGCATGTGTGAAACCCGTGTGCTGTCGCCCGTGGGGTGACGGAAGAAGACCTGAAAGTACTGAACGCTCCTTCATGAATGGACTCCACAACACGCACCGGACGCCTATTACGGCATGAAGCAGCCGCCGTGGATCGAGGAGATCGAGCTGGTCGAGGAGTACGTGGACGGCTACTGGGTCACGCGGGGCTGGGACCGACAGGCGATCATGAAAGCCACGTAGGTCATCGACATCGTGGCGGTCGGCGGCATCATGGAGTCACAGCGCCGTCAGATTGTCCAACAGCATGTAGCGGGCGGGCTTCTCGCAGCTGGCCCGCATGCTGGTGAAACAGCGCTCGCAGGAGTTGCCGTGCGAGAACCCCGCCTGGAGGTCTCGCTGAGAGGCGAAGTCCTTGATGATGAGGCCGCACGGGGAGATAGTGCCGTCTGGGTTGACGTTGAAGAAGCGATGGCCGCTGCGACAATCGCTCATGCGCCCGGCCCGGTAGTACTCGACCATCTTGCGCAGCGCGTATGCCGACGAGCGGATGTCGCCGTATTTCTTGCGACGGGCGACGAGCCCGTCGGTGATCTCTTCGAACTCATCGATCTGGTCCCCGGTCAGCATATAGCCTTCATCGGACGTGCGCAGCGGCGTGTAGGCGCTCAGGTTGAGCTTCACGCCCCACTCGGTGGTGAGCTCTGCCAGTCGGGGGATCGAGCGGTAGTTGTCACTCTGCACCACGCAGCACAAGGTCATCCCCTTACGCGGCCGGTCTTTGAGCCAGGCCATCAGGTCGGAGATCTTGGCGAACAGGCCGGGGAGGTCGCGGAACTCGTCGTGCCGCTCATCTGGGTAGTCCAACGACAGCGAGAACTCGTCGAGACCCGCCGCACGCAGGCTCTCGTATCTCTTCGTGGTCAGCAATGAACCGTTGGTGGTGATGCTCGCCAAAGAGCCGGCGGCACGGAGGTGGGAGACGATCTCCTCCACATCCTTCCGCAGTAACGGTTCGCCGCCCGAGATCTGTGCCACGACGGGGCGGATCTCCCTACACAGGGCGCCGAACCTCTTCGGCGACGCGCGCCTCTCGTCCTTGATCATGCCCCGGAGATGGCAGATCTTGCACCGGGCGTTGCACGAGTGGGTAACCTCGAACGACACGCTGAACGGCCGATCCCCACAGTAGTTGCGCGCTCCGCGCGCGCCGAGGGCCACCGATCTCCCGAACGATCCCACTCTAGTCCGACCTCCCTGAGGTGTGGCGCTCTCCCGTCTCCGTCTCTTGGTCCATGCTCGTGAACACCGGTTTGCCTCGCACCGCGCGCTTGGCGACCACGGCCACGCCGCCTCCGGCAATGACGCTCAGCAACGCCCAGGTGGGCACATGGAGCACATCGCCCAGCCACGCATACAGAACGAAGCGCGGTAGCCGACCGATGGCGGTGGCCGCCATAAATCGCGGGACGCTGTAGCGCTTTAGGATAGCGAGTATGCGCGCGACCCAAAAGGGCAGAGGCGTGACCGCGAAGACGACGATGGTAGCGAACGGCCACCGTCCGAACGCGGTGACCGCGCGCTGCACCCAGCCCTTGTTGCGGTATTTCGCGAGGCGATCGCGGAGGATCACCCAACGGTAGAGGTGGAAGTTGAGGTACTCCATGTACATATATACCGACGTAGCCACGGCGCCGACCACGAGGGGCGCGTTGTACTTGGCGGCTTCCATGATGAGGGGCTCGAACGCCGTGGGCATCACCGGGCTCAACGGCCCGTTAGCGGGTATGCCGAACAGCACGAGCCACACGAGCGGCGTCGCCTCGGGGACCAGCAGCACGATCGGGATGCCCGCGAGCGCCGCTACGCCGGTGGAGCGCAGCAGGAGTTCCCAGCGACGGTCGCCGCGACGGCGGACCATGAAGGCCCAGGCGGCGGAGAGGCGCGAGTAATCGTCTGGTCTAGGAGTGATTCCTATGGTCTCCTCATCAGCGATTGAGGTCTTCTTTGACGTCGGGGTAGTCGATCTCGAGGTGCGCCGACTGTTCTTCGACGGTCGACGGATACTGGTCGGTGAGCAGGGCCAGGTATGCGCCGACCCGGGCACCGAAGCGCGTGAACTCCCGCGCGAAATCGAACCACCAGCGTGGGTGGCGCTGCCGGAACAGGATCATCAGCGGCGTCGCGCCGAAGAGGCCGGCGGCGATGCCACCGCCGGAGTTGGTGACCTTGGACACCGTTTCGCCGGTCTCCGTGACTATCCAGGAGGGCGGGGTACGATTTGGGCTGCGTATCCGTGGAAGACCTCCTTTTACCGACTTACGACACCGTCCGGCCACCATCTATCCGCCATCCATCGCCTTTAATCGAGGCCATGGATGCGTGTGGTCGATGTCAAGCGACATAGAACAAGTGTCTCGTCGCCTAAGACAGAGGTGATATAGTACGTATACGAAGGAGTATCACAATAGAACATCAAGACATCGGTTACCTACTCAACCGTGCGACTAGGCAGTTTCGGTTGAGGCTCGGCGAGGCACTTACAGAGACCGGCCTAACCCCGCAACAAGCGGCGGTCCTGCTAGCAATTGCCCGAAACACCGGCAAGAGCTTAACCCCTAGCGCCGTTGCTGAGGCTATCGAGACGGATGCCGCTACTACATCAGGTCTTCTCGATCGACTCGTCCGTGGCGGATGGCTGGCATCTCAACCCAATCCGAACGACGGTCGATCTCGTCTTTTCATGCTGACCGAACGTGCTGAGCAGATACTGCCTGCGGTAATGACCGCAGCCCAAGGTGTCTCGTCAGCCTCGACATCAGCGCTCTCGGCGGAAGAGCTTAAGACCTTGATCTCGCTGCTTCAGCGTCTCGGTAATCAGGCTAAGACAGCTAATTCGAAGAAAGCAGGCAGCTTGTGAAGGCCGTTCTGGTCTCCGGCTCGACCGGCAATGTCGGCGTTGAAGTGGTAACTCAGTTAGTCAAGCGCGGGGCTGATGTCCATTCAGCGGCCTTCCCAGGTCGCGGTAAGCAAGTAGTGGAAGGTTCAACTCCAGTGCCGCTCGACTTCGAGGATCCGGCTACATTTGCCGGTGCGCTTGAGGGAGTCGACCGCGTCTTCCTGCTTCGCCCACCGCAGGTGTCCGATCCAAAGGCGATGCACCCGTTCATCGATGCCATGTGTGATGCGCGAATTGAGCAGGTCGTATTCCTGTCTGTCCAAGGTGCGGGCTCCAATCCATTTGTGCCGCACCACGGAATCGAGCAGTACCTCAAGAAGAGCGGTCTATCGTGGACGTTCTTGCGTCCCAGCTTCTTCATACAGAACCTATCGACCACGCACCGAGCCGACATCTGCGAACATGACGAGGTCTACGTCCCAGCAGGCCGAGGCCGGACCAACTTCATCGACGTAGCGGACATTGGCGAAGCTGCGGCAGTCGTGCTGACAACCACAGGTCATGACCGCAAGGCCTACGAACTGACCGGCAGCGAAGCCCTAACCTACGAGCAGGTAGCTGAGGCTCTATCTAAGGCATGTGATCGCCCGATAACCTACCCGCGACCGAGCGCCAAACAGTTCAAGGCGCGCATGAAACTAGCCGGTCACGATGACGAGTTCGTCTCGGTCATGGGTTCGATCTATGCCATCGCCAAGTTCGGCAGGGCAGCCGGCACCACCGATGAGCTCCAGAAGCTGATCGGCCGACCGCCAACCACTCTGGCCCAGTGGGCAGAGCGCAACTCCAGCTGCTTCACGCCTGCCAGTGCCAAGTCTACAGAGCCGGACAACTTGACTCCGATGGTGGTGACGGTGTTCGGTGCTTCCGGCCAGACCGGTCGCCTTGTCGTCCAGGAATTGCTCGACAAAGGTCATACCGTCCGGGCGTTTCTGCGCGATCCGAACAAGCTCTCGATCTTCAACACTCGACTCGAAGTCATCGCGGGCGACGCTCGCGACAAGGTAGCTGTCGATCAAGCAATTAAGGGAGCCGATGCCGTCATCTCGGCGCTGGGGTCGACTCGCAAAGAGAAGGACCCGGTCTTCTCGGCGGCTATGAAGATCATCATCGCCGCCATGGCCAAGCACGGATGCAAGCCGATCTCGGTCATATCCGCTCAGGGCGTAGGGTCTGAACCGGACGACGGGCTGGCATTGCCACTGCGCATCTTCCGCAAGCTGCTCGGCGAGCCGATTCGCGACATGCGTCGCATGGAGGACGAACTCAAGGCCTGTGACCTGGAGTGGACGATTCTGCGTCCCGGTGGCCTCTACGACCAGCCGCTGGGAGACTACGAAGTAGTCGAAGGCAATGCGATAAGGGGCGGTGGCCGCACTAGGCGAGCTGATCTCGCGGATGCACTAGTCGCGGCTGTCACTGAACATCGCTGGCCGAGGAAAGCCGTGTCGATCGCCAGTCACTGAGACCTAGGTGCCGTGATCGTGGGTATCGCGTCGTCTGACGCATCGCGTCACTGTAGTTGACGCCTATTTGGCTGACGCCATACCGGTCGACGACCTGAAGAAACGCCAGGCTGGAGTGCTCGCCGAGATCGCTGACGCTGAGCGCTTGATCGCGGCTTCGCAGATGGATTCAGCACTTATCCGAGAGCGTCTCGAGATGATCTTGGCTCTGATGGGCAACGCCGGGCAACTCCACCGTTCAGCACCAGACAAGATGCGCCGGTGTCTTAACCAGTTCGTCTTCGATTCGATCGCGATCGAATCGAAGACGACGGTGATAATCCAGACGAGGACCGGGTCTGCCGCTCGAGGGCGAACTGACGACCCCTGTCGCTGGCGTGGGATCCGTAGCTGTCTCGAGCCAGAGCCGGGTACGCGCGGCCGCAGGTGGCCTCGAGTTGGCCGGCAACAGAGGCGAGACACTGCCCGCCAGCCGATCTGAAGCGGAGAAGCAAAACGGAACCCCCGGTATGCTTTCGCATACCGGGGGTTCCAACGTGACACATGTGGCGGAGAGGGGGGGATTCGAACCCCCGGTACCTCTTGCGAGGCACAACGGTTTTCGAGACCGCCGCATTCAACCGCTCTGCCACCTCTCCGCGGTCGGAGGGATTCTAGCGGAAACGGGGCGCCGTATCCACGCGCCACGGCCGGCAGTCGCGGCTGGTTGAAGGCTCTCCTACTCGGCCGAGTCGCCCTTGGTCGCGTGGCGCACAAAGGTGCCGTCTCGGTACTCCCGGAAGGCCTGCTGCAGCTCTTCGTCGGTATTCATGACGATAGGTCCGTACCACGCGACAGGCTCCCGGAGGGGCCGGCCCGACACCAGCAGGAAGCGGCTGCGGCCATGGACGGCGCGCGCAACGATCGTGTCGCCGTCGGCGAACAGCGCCGTAGAGAGTGCGGGGAGGACCCGGGTTGCGTCGGCGTCACCGTTGCCGTTCGACCCCTCCCCGAACAGCGTGTCGCCTGTGACCGCGTAGGCGAACACCGTGTGACCCGGGGTGGTCGGATGGCGCCAGGGATCCTCGCCCTCCAGCGTGACGTCCAGGTACTCAGGGTCGATCACCACGCCGCGCACGGGTCCTTCGGTCTCGCCCACGCGTCCCGCCACCACTCGGATGCGGGCGGGCCCGTCGGCCACCTCAGGGATGTTGCACGCTTCCACTCCCTGTTAGCGCGCATCCATCATCTTGTCCGACGCCGGTAGGTTCGCCCAGAGCTGGAAGCCGCCCATGCGCCCCGTTTCGTCGCCCTCGGGCATCTCCTGGTGGATCACGCCGCCGCCGGCGGTCATCCACTGCACGTCGCCCGGGCCGATGACCCCACTGTTGCCCATGGAGTCGCCGTGAGTGCACGACCCTTCGATCATGTAGGTGATGGTCTCGATTCCCCGGTGCGGGTGCCAGGGAAAGCCTCTTCGGTAGTCGTCCGGACTCTCGCCGCGGAAGTCGTCGAGCATGAGGAACGGGTCGAAGCGGGGGACCTCGGCGTTGCCGAAGGCCCGGCGCAGTCTTACGCCCGCGCCTTCCATGGTGGGACGGCTCTCGAAGATATCTTGGACTCGGCGTACAAGGGACATGGGGGACCTCCAGTCGGGAACACGGGCGCCGCAACGA
>JBBRDB010000069.1:0-11658 GCA_038204345.1 Thermoleophilia bacterium
ATCGGAGAGGAGGCGCTCGCACACTTTCGACACCTCCCCACACGTGATCAATGGGCGGGCTCCGTCGTGCACGCCCACCAGGTCGAAGTCACCCGCGGCGGCCAGGGCCCGCAGACCGTTGCGCACCGAGAGAGAACGCTCGGCGCCTCCCCCCACCACGGCCACGACCTTGTTGAAATGCTCGCCGACGATCTGCGCGCTGCAGTAGGGGACGTCCTCGGGATTCACCACCACGACCAGGCTCTGAACCGCCGCGCAGGCGTCCAGCACCTCTATGGTATGACGCACCATGGGGATCCCGAGCAACGGCACGTACTGTTTGGGCCCGCCGGCGGCGAGCCGGCGGCCGTGACCGCCGGCCGCGACTATGATGCCCAGACGGTCACCATCCCCGGGCGCCCGCCCCTTGGGCGCGGCGCCCGGGCCGTAGGCCGACGAAAGAGGGGCTTCGTCGCCGCCCACGTCAGGATGCCAGCTTGGTGAAGACCATCTTCCCTGAAGGATTCTGCAACACGGAGGTTACCTGGACCTCGATGTTCTGACCCACTTTCGTCCGGCCACCCTCCACGACCACCATGGTGCCGTCGTCGAGGTAGGCCACGCCCTGGTCCTCTTCCTTACCCTCACGTATGACGCGCACCGCGAGGCTCTCGCCCGGTAGCACCACCGGTTTCAGTGCGTTGGCCAGCTCGTTCACGTTCAACACCGACACACCCTGGATCTGCGCGATCTTGTTCAGGTTGTAGTCGGTGGTGAGTATCCCCGCGTCCATCTCCTTGGCGAGCTTGATGAGCTTCATATCCACCTCGGCCACACCGGGGAAGTCCTGATCGGCGATGATGACGCGCTCATACTCAGCCTGCAGATGACTCACGCACTCCAACCCCCGGCGGCCGCGGGCCCGCCGCAGCGGATCGGAGGAGTCGGCTATCGACTGCAGTTCCTCGAGCACGAAGCCCGGGATGATCAGGTCGCCTTCGAGGAAGTGTGTGGGCACGATGTCTCCGATGCGGGCGTCGATGATCACCGACGTGTCCAAGATCTTCGGCGCGTGCTTGCCCGGCGAGTCGGGGGCGCCCAGGTTCTTGAAGCCCATGACCCGCCCGATGTCCGCGTGGCGGGAGTAGGCCAAGAAGGCGAACACATACGCGCTCGCCGCGTAGATGATGGGGAGAATGAAGACGCCCACCACCGGCAGATCTTTGACGGCCAAACTGGCGAGCGCCGCGACGCCCAGGCCGAGCACGAGGCCGATACTCGTGACGACGAGTGCGGCCGCGCTCACACGGACGGTGGCCCTGTCCACCCACGATCCCAGCCGCACTACTTGGCGGCCCAGGACACCTCCGAGTACGAAACCAAAGGCTACGCCGACAACGACACCGAGGCTCAATAGCAAAAGCGAATACGTACCTGATAAAGACAAGTATGAAAGGCCTAGGTTCGCTGCCTCGTAGCCCGCGATGCCCCCGATCACGACCAGGATCGCGCGGACCAGTGCGACTACTCCTCGCACATTATCCCCCTTTCACCCTCTCGATCGATACCTCCGGCTATTCGCACGTAGCCCGTTCACAGATCTCCCCAAGCATGCCCTCCAGATTGGCGAGGGCCTCATCCTCAGATACTTTCATTGCATACATCAACTCAGAGGCCAGGATCTTCTTCACCCGCCCGAACATCTGCTTCTCGCCGGTCGAAAGACCCTTCTGGGCATCTCTGATGGCGAGGTTGCGCACCACGTCGGCCACCTCGAAGATATCGCCCGACTTGATCTTGTCGCGGTTGTGTTTGAGCCGGCGGTTCCAATTCATGGGCATCTTGGTGGCATCGTTGTGAAGCACGCCGATGACCTCATGCACCAGCACCTCGTCGATGACCGACCGGATGCCCGCCCTCTCGGCGTTCTCCACCGGCACCATGACCGTCATGTCGTTGTGAAGGATGCGGATAGTCATGTACTCCTTGAGTTCACCGCACACCGTCCTCTCCGCGACTTCGAGGATCCGGCCCGCCCCGTGATGAGGGTAGACCACCTTGTCCCCCACCTTGAACACATAACATGTCTCAGAAGAACCCATTAGCCATACCTCTCTAGCAGGTTGAGTTCTCGCAACCTCAAGAACCCCTCTTTGATGTCGTGAGCCCGAGCCTGGCTCACCCCTTCCACGTGGGCAAGATCCTCAGTCGACGCGTTGATGATGTCTTCGAGGCTGGGGAAACGCCCCACCAGATTGGCGATGACGCCCTTGGGTAGACGCGGGATCTTGCGCAGCATCCGGTATCCGCGGGCGGATACATGCAGTTCCAACGCGTCCACGTCGGGCGCATACCCCAGCAGCTCGCCAACTCGCCCTAGCGAGAGCAGATCTTCCTGATGCAGCTGCGCGAGGCTCGTGGTGACCTCATCAGGGGTCTGATCGGCGAAGTCGGGGAGGTAGTCGAGCAGCACCGACCTTTGGTCTTCACGAACGTCCACCATAAGCTCCTCGAGCTGCATGCGGATGAGGCGACCTTCCACCCCAAGCTCGATGATGTAGCGCTCTATCTCCCGGGCGATGCGCAGCACCATCTCCGAGCGCTGCAGCACGCTCAGAACGTCATACAGCGTCACTGCGTCCTCGAACTCCAACGCACTCAGCGACGTGGACACCTGGTTGAGCCGCGACTTGTACTTTTCGAGAGCCTGCAGGCCCTGGTTGGCCTTGTCCAAGATCACACGGATCTCCTCGAGGACGTAGCGAGTGCGGTCGATGTAGAGGGAGATGACGTCACGAGCGGCTGAGATCGAGACCACCAGGGCGTCTATTTGCTTGGCTACGCGCTCAGCCGTGCGATGGCGCGTGCCCGTCTCGACCGACGAGATGCTCGGATCGGGCATCAGATGCACGTTGGCGTGGGTGATACGGAGGCCTTCTCGATCAAGTAGGATGGCCCCGTCCAGTTTGGCCAACTCGTACACGATCATCGGGGTGACGTCGACCCCGATCGGGATCCCGCCGGTGACCAACGGCGCCACCTGTTCTTCGTCGGCGAACACCACCAGTGCCCCCGTGCGGGCCCGCATGATGTTGTCGAGCGCGTCGCGGATGGCCGTGCCCGGAGACACCAGTTCCAGAGCGGCGACCAAACGTTCGTTCGTGAACACGTGTTTCTTAGCCAATGAGACCTCGCACGACGTCCTGTATTCCCGTGACCGGCTCCAACGTCATCCCCGCGGGCACCACGCCTCGCTCACGCAACTCCTCGACGTTGCGTCGCGAAGCGAACACCCGCTCGAATCCATGTCGCGCCAACTCCTGCAGGCGGAGCTCCCCATGAGCCACGTACCGCACCTGCCCGGTAAGGCTGAGCTCCCCGAAGGCTGCGACCCGTTCCAAGGCTCGATCTCGGAAAGCCGACGCCACCGCCAACGCCAGAGGCAGGTCGGCGCCGGGGTCCTCGACCGAAAGACCACCGGCGACGTTCACGAATATGTCGCATTCGCCCAAGTGAAGCCCGGCCCGTCGGGTGAGCACCGCCGTCACCATCGCCAGTCGGTTGCCGTCGATGCCTCTGGTGACGCGTCGAGGCATGGCCAACCCTGAGGGCACGACCAGCGCCTGCACTTCGGCCAACAGGCACCGGGTGCCTTCTACCGCCGCCAGGACAGCCGACCCGGGACTGCTCGCCCCCTCTTCCAAAAAGAGGGACGACGGGTCGGGGACACCGACCAACCCGCGCCCGGTCATCTGGAAGACGCCGACTTCGTTCGTGGAACCGAACCGGTTCTTCGCGCCCCTAAGGAGACGATAGGGCCGACTGCGGTCGCCTTCGAACGAGAGGACGACATCGACCATGTGCTCGAGCACACGCGGGCCGGCAAGATCGCCGGATTTCGTAACGTGCCCCACCAGCAGCATGATGATGCCTTTCCTCTTCGCCACCCGAAGCAATTGTCCTGTCGCTTCCCGTATCTGCGACACTGACCCCGGCGCCGACGAGATATCCTCCGACCACAGGGTCTGCACGCTGTCCACAACACACACGGCCGGGCTGTGTTCCTCCAGGCAGGCCACTACCGGGCCCACGCGGGTCTCGCTGATCAACGGCAGGCCATCGAACGGTCCCTCCAGCCTGCGTGCCCGCATCTTCACCTGCGCGGGCGACTCCTCACCTGAGACCAAGAGGGTGGACACGCCGCGCTCCTGCAGGTTCAGAAGGGCCTGCAGGAGCAAGGTGCTCTTACCGATGCCCGGCTCGCCGCCAACCAGCACCAGAGACCCCGGCACCAGCCCACCTCCCAAGACGCGATCGAACTCCTCGATCGCGGTGAGAACACGTTCCTCAGCCTCTAGCGCGACCGAATGCAGTCGCAGCAGTGCCGGTGCTACCGCTCCGCTCCCACCGCCATTGGAAGGGGCCTGGACGGCCTCTTCCACGAGCGTGTTCCATTCGCCGCAGTCGGGACAACGACCGAGCCAACGCGGGCTCTGATAGCCACAGCCGGTGCAGGCGAAGACACTCCGAGCCCGCGCCACTCAGTGCAGCCCTACTGCGATTCTTCACCCACCAGAACCTCCTGGGCCCCAGTGAGAATATCCACGATGACCAACTGCTCTCCGTCGCGTCCCATGACGACCGTGGAGCCGGGCGGCAGCCTGCCGGTGAGCACCTCCTCGGCGAGAACGTCCTCCACGTGGCGTTGGATGGCCCGACGCAACGGTCGCGCACCCATGGCCGGGTCGTAGCCGACCTCGAGCAGAAGGTCCTTGCCTTCGTTGGTGACCTCTAGGTTGATGCCCCGGTCGCTGAGCTGCACGCGCAGACGGGCGAGCATCAGATCGATGATGTCGTAGATCTGATCCTTGGCAAGCTTGTGGAACACGATGACTTCGTCGATTCGGTTGAGGAACTCTGGACGGAACACCTTCTTCAACTCGCCCATCACCCGACTCTTCATCTCGCCGTATTCCAGGCCGCCGTCACCCAGGCTTTCGCCGAACCCGAGGGTCTGGCCCTTGGAGATGATGCCGGCACCGATGTTCGAGGTCATGATGACGATGCTGTTGCGGAAGTCGACAGAGCGCCCCTGTGCGTCGGTGAGGCGACCGTCCTCGAGGATCTGCAGGAGGATATTGAACACGTCGGGATGGGCCTTCTCGATCTCGTCGAGCAGCACCACGCTGTACGGCCTGCGCCGCACGGCTTCGGTGAGTTGACCGCCCTCGTCGTAGCCTACGTATCCCGGAGGAGAGCCTACCAACCGGCTGACCGCATGCTTCTCCATGTACTCCGACATGTCCACTTGGATGAGTGCGTCTTCGTCGCCGAACAGGAATTGGGCCAAGGTGCGGGCGAGTTCGGTCTTGCCCACGCCGGAGGGGCCGAGGAACACGAACGATCCACCCGGACGCCGCGGGTCCTTCAGGCCGGCGCGCGAGCGTCTGATGGCCTTCGAGACGGCGGTCAAAGCCTCGTCCTGGCCGACGATGCGTTTGTGCAACTCGTCTTCCATACGCAGCAGCTTCTGGGTCTCGGCTTCGGTGAGCTTTACCACCGGGATACCGGTCCACATGGCCACCACCTCGGCGATCTCTTCCTCGCCGATCGAGGCGCGGACTCCCTCATCGGAGCCTTTCCAACGCTCCTCAAGTTCCTTCTTCTCGTTGATCAGACGACGCTCGCGGTCGCGCAGGTTCGCTGCCTTCTCGAACTCCTGGCCCTCGATGGCTGCTTCCTTCTCTTTGCGCACCGCTTGGACTTTATCCTCGAGCTCTTTGTAGTCGGGCGGAGCGGTCATGCTCTTGATGCGCTTGCGTGCCGCCGCCTCGTCCATCAGGTCGATAGCTTTGTCAGGCAGGAAGCGGTCGCTGATATAGCGGTCGGCCAGGTAGGCCGCGGCTTCCAGGGCCTCGTCGGTGATTCTGATGCGGTGGTGGGCCTCGTAGCGATCACGTAGACCACTCAAGATCTCTTGGGTCTCCTCCACCGACGGTTCCTTGACCGTGATCTGCTGGAAGCGTCGCTCCAGAGCCGCGTCACGAGCCAGGTACTTGCGGTACTCGTCTATGGTGGTGGCTCCGATGGTCTGGATCTCGCCTCGCGCCAACGCCGGCTTCAGGATCGAGGCGGCGTCGATGGCACCTTCTGCCGCACCGGCTCCAACCAGATTGTGGATCTCATCGATGAACAGGATGATGTCGCCCCGTTCGCTGATCTCCTTCATGACCTTCTTCAGACGCTCCTCGAACTCACCGCGGTACTTGGACCCGGCCACCAGAGCACCCAGGTCGAGCGTGTAGATCTGCTTGTTCTTGAGGAGTTCGGGCACTTCGTTCGCCGCTATGCGACGCGCCAGACCTTCGACCACGGCGGTCTTGCCCACGCCCGGTTCGCCGATAAGCACCGGGTTGTTCTTGGTGCGCCGGGAGAGAATCTGCATGACCCGCTCGATCTCCATCTCCCGGCCGATCACCGGATCGAGCTTGTCTTCCTCCGCGAACTTAGTGAGATTTCGGCCGAACTGATCGAGGACCTTGGATGACTTCTTCGCCTGCCCCACGGGCGCGCCCGGCTTCTGAGAGCGGCGGCTGGGACCGGATAGCACGCGCATGACCTCTTGCCGGATGCGATCGGCATCGGCGTCGAGATCGTTCATGATGCGCGCCGCCACGCCTTCGCTCTCGCGAACCAGCCCCAACAGAATGTGCTCGGTGCCGATGTAGTTATGGCCCAGCGAGAGAGCCTCACGCAAAGCCAGCTCCAGCACCTTCTTGGCCCGCGGAGTGAACGGGATCTGGCCTTGGGTCTCGTTCTCACCTTCGCCCACGATGCGCATGATCTCGCCACGCACATCTTCCAGCGATACATCGAGAGTGCCGAGCACTCGGGCCGCGACGCCGTCGCCCTCGCGGAGCAATCCCAGGAGCAGATGCTCCGTGCCGATATAGTTGTGCTTCAGGTCGCGGGCCTCCTCTTGGGCAAGGACCACGACCTGGCGAGCACGTTCAGTGAACCGTTCGAACATATCAACCTCTCCTACTGAGCGACGCACGCCCCGGCAAAGACCCGCCGGAGAACACGTGCGCGCACTTCATCTACACGTGGATCATCGAGAGCGGCAAATCCCAAGCCGAGTTCGTCGATGATGATGTGGGCCGGCTGGACGCGCCGCATGAGCGAGAGCGTAGACCCTGCGTCGAGATCCGCACCCTCGACCAGACCCATCGAAACACCTACCTGGATGGACGAGACCAAGGTGAGAGCCTCCGCGGTAGAAACCGACCAGGCATGCTGTGAGACGCCCAACGCTCTGCCGATGTGGTCGCGCACGCTCACCGGATTCTCCCTCAGAAGCCTCTTGCGGACGGTGCGCTCCTGCTCCACGATGTCGCGCGCCGCCTCCGCCACGGCCTCTGTGATCCGCCCCTCCGATGTACCCAGAGCCTTCCTGTTGAAAACCTGGAAGACTCCCCCCGCTCCGCTCCACAGCGGCGCCAGCGCCAAGCCTTCCTCCGCCAGCGACGCAGCGAGGGAGCCGAGTCTCGCGGTGATCATCAGCGCGGGCGCATGCACCGTCAAGAATGCCCGCAGGCCCGTGCCGGAATCTGCCGCCCGGGCCGTGAGATACCCCCAGTGCTCGTCGAACGCATACGCTATATCGCTCTCCAGCGCGTCATCTATCCCGTCCAGAGTAGCCCACACGTCGGACAGACCATCGGGCGCCCCGGAGCCCAGGATGCGGAAATGATCCGTACCATTGACTTCAAGGGCGGCACGGCCTCCTTTGAACAACCCAAAAGCACGTGAAGGCCCGACTCCCGTGGCAAAGCCCGGGGTCATCAATCCCCGTTCCACCAGGTAGGAGCGCTGGGCCGATGGGATGGAATCCATGTCGAAGAACTCCCACTCGCCTGGAGATGCGCGGCGGGAGAGCGTGACCTCGACGCGCTCGCGGAGGGCGCGGAGCATGTCCACCGGAGCAGTATGAGGGAACGGGAGCACCGCCTCGTTGCGAGAGAGGGTAAGTCCCGCAGCCAAAGTCACCGAGTCTACCGTCATCATCAACCCGCCGACACCTTACGCTCGAGTTCGGCCAACCGGTCGCGTACGCTGGCAGCTTCCTCGAAACGCTCGGATTCCACCAGTTCGTTCAACATCCGTTGGAGTCGCACGACCTCGCGGCGCTCGTGTTGACCGCCGGGAGTACGTGAGGGCACCTTGCCCAGATGCTCCCCAGCCGCGCTCTCCTCCTCTTCTTTATCGAGATAGGAGCGGAAAACCTGATAGCAGGCTGCGCAACCAAAAAGTCCGCTCTCGCGAAAATCGTTCAAAGTCGTGCCGCAGACATCACAGATCGGAGCGAAAACGCCCTCGCGCTCCGAAGCTACAGCGGAAATCATGGCGGACCCCATCGTGCCGAACAGCGCGGGCAGCGCCAGCACCAATGCGGCGCCCTCGACCTGACCCGCCTCTTCTTCGGCGCAGGATTGACAGAGGTGAGAGTGCGCCAAGCCGGAGCCATCGAATTGGAGCACGTGCACTGTAGCCGGCTCTTCGCCGCATGACTCACATATGCGACCGCCACCTTCGGCGGCCTGCCAGTCGGAACCTTCGCTGAACACGAGGCCCGCCTCCTCTCTATGCTGAAGCCCACAACTACCGGGCTGGATTCATCCTCGACGCGGGACGGGTGAAGAATGCCTGCTCAGACAAGCATCCAGGTGCTTAGTACTGCAACAAGTGTAGCACACTGATGGGGTCTCTCGGCCGCTCGCGGCGGACGCCGATCTGGATGGTCTCGCTGCCTCACCGGCGCAGGTGGGCCGGCGGTGCCGAGCTACTTGCGAGCGCTCTATTCGGGACGGAGCTGGGGAAAAAGGATGACGTCCCGGATGGAGTCGGCACCCAGGAACAGCATGGCCAGACGGTCGATCCCTATACCGAGGCCACCGGCGGGAGGCATCCCATACTCGAGTGCCCGCAGGAAGTCCTCGTCGAGCACCATCGCCTCCTCGTCGCCGGCGGCTTTGTTCAAGGCCTGATCTTCGAAGCGTCGGCGCTGGTCACGCGGGTCGTTCAGTTCCGAGAAAGCGTTCCCCACTTCGCGGCCGGCGATGATGGGCTGGAACCTCTCCACGAGGCTCGGGTCGTCAGGGTGCACTTTCGCAAGGGGGCTGAGCTCCAGCGGATAGTCGACGACGAAGGTGGGCTCCACCACGCTCGGCCACACCAGGTGCTTGAGCGCCTTATCGACTAGAGAAGAGAAAGTGTCCCGACCCTCGACATCCACGCCTTTCGACCGGAGCGAGGCGCGCGCAGCCTCCGTGTTCGACCGCATCTCCGCAAGACCCATACCGAGCGAGTCCCTCATGAGCGCGTCGACCGTGCGGCGCGGCCAGGGGCCGCGCAGATCGATCTCGCGCCCATCGGCCACGATCACCGTAGAACCCAGGACCTCCTGTGCCAGAGCGGGGATCATGTCCTCGACTAGTTGCATGATCTCCCGATAGTCCACGTAAGCCCAATAGAGCTCCATCATGGTGAACTCCGGGTTGTGGACGAGGGAGATACCCTCGTTGCGGAAGTTCTTGCCGATCTCGAAGACCTTGTCGAAGCCGCCCACCAGCAGACGCTTCAGGTAGAGTTCCGGCGCGACGCGAAGGTAGAGTTCCACGTCCAAGGCGTTGTGGTGGGTCGAGAAGGGACGCGCCAAGGCGCCTCCCGGCAACGGCTGAAGGATGGGCGTCTCGACCTCGAGGAATCCGCGTTCGTAAAGGTGGCGCCGCATGGCTCCCACGAGGGCTCCGCGGGTGCTCAGCTGCCGTCCCACCTCAGGGTTGCTGATGAGATCCGCGTAGCGCTGGCGGTAGCGGGTCTCCTTGTCCTGCAAGCCGTGCCACTTCTCAGGGGGCGCGTGGAACGACTTGGTAAGCAAGGTCCAACCGGTGACAAAGAGCGAGAGTTCCCCCCGTCTCGTGCGGAAGGGGTAGCCTTCCACACCCACGATATCGCCCAGGTCGAAGGAGGTGAGCGTATCGAACGACTCTTGACCTATGGTGTCCACGTTGGCGTAGACCTGCAGGTCGTCCCAGCCGTCACGGAGGGTGAAGAACGCGGCCTTGCCGTGTTCGCGGCGCGACATGACGCGTCCCGCCACCCGATAGACGGTTTCCACCGCCGACTCGCCCACCGCGAGAGCTTCGTGGGCGTCTAGGACCTCGCGAGCCGAGACACGCGGGTGGAACCGGCGCGCGAAGAGCTCCACGCCCTCTGACTCGAGGCGGTCGGCCTTACTCCGCCGTTCGCGGTCCAACTCGGATAGGTGGGGTGCATCCCCCTCGGCCTCTCCCCGTCCCGCCGACTGATCGTCGGAAGACACCTAGGCGACCTCGATCTTGAGGATCTCGTAATTCAGGGAGCCCATGGGCGCGGGCACGGTGACCACGTCACCCGGCACTTTGCCGAGTATTGCCTGGCCGACGGGAGATTCGTTCGAGAGTTTGTGATTGCTGGGGTCGGCCTCGGCCGATCCGACCAACTGGTAGACGAACTCCTCGTCGTGCTCGAGATCCTTGAGGGTCACGGTGACCCCCACGGAGACCTTGCCGGCCGATATTTCGGAGTCTTTGATGACGCGGGCGCGACGCAGCTTCTCCTCGAGCTGCATGATGCGATGCTCGAGCATGGCTTGATCGTTCTTGGCGTCGTCGTACTCCGAGTTCTCTGAGATGTCGCCGAACTCCCGTGCTTCTCGGATGCGCTCGGCCACCTTCTCCCGCTCCGTCGTGGAGAGACGTTCGATCTCCTCCGTGAGTTTGTGCAGCCCCTCTTGCGTGAGAACGACTTCTTTTTGTTGCACTGGTGGTCCTTCCTTGTGACGCACTGGGCGCGGCCAGGCCGAATTCAGGCGGCGATTATAGGTGAATCACGGCACGAACGTCAACTTTGACGAAATAGGGGGCGTTGCGCGGCCGGCGGCGAGGCGCCGGCCGCTCTGTGGACCTTGGCGCGCGCGGCCACGGGATGCCGACGGAAGCGGGCCCGTTAGCAGCCGTAGAGTTCGGCCAACCGCGCATCGAGACTGTCGATGTCGGGGCAGTTCCTCAGCCGATCCAATTGCGAGGGCGCGAGACCCATTCCCTTCAGATACCAGCCCACGATCTTGCGGCTCCACTTGGCTGCTCTCTGTGACCCCATGTCGACTGCGGCCAGCGCGAGCAAAGTCCGCAGTTCGGCCGCCACTTCAGGCAGTGTACGACGACCACGGTCGACTCCATCGAGAATGTCGGCGATGAGCCAGGGACCGGGCTGCACGCCCCTCGCCACCATAACCGCGCTCGCGCCCGTCGCGAACATGATGGCGTGCGCCGACAGCGCGCTGTCCACATCACCGGACGCGAGCACCGGGACGCCAACGGCAGCCGTGACTGCTGCGGTGAGCGCATGGTCGGCCCGACCGCGGTAGAACTGGGAGGCCGCCCGCGGGTGTACGCCGATGGCAGCGATTCCGACGTCCTCCAGACGCTTCGCCACCTCTACCGCCACTTCGGCCCCCGGTTCGAGCCCGCTCCTGATCTTTGCCGTGACGGGAATGCCTGCCGCGGCGGGGGGGCGCCCCGGCCCCCCCCCCCCCGCCCGTGGCCCCGCCCCGGGCCCCCCCAGCGGGGGGCCCCC
>JBBRDB010000070.1:0-11260 GCA_038204345.1 Thermoleophilia bacterium
CAACACCCTGACTGATACCGACCGGGCCGAAATGGGTGCCCGAGGTATCGGCATCGTTGAGGGCACCATCGAACAGGTCATCGTTGCCGACGACCGGCTGGTCGGCGTGCAGATGGCCGACGGATGCACCGTGCCCCGGGACGCCTTGTTCGTGCCACCCCGTTTCATTCCGAACGACGGTCTTCTGATCGGCCTCGGCTGCACCGTCGACGACACCGGATGGATCACTACCGACAACACCGGGCGCACCAGCGTCCCAGGAGTATGGGCAGCCGGCAACGTTGTCGATCCGCGTGCCCAAGTCATCACCGCTGCAGGAGCTGGCTCAGCAGCCGCCATCGCCATCAACGCCGAACTTGTCGAGGACGACGTCCACGCGGCCGTTGTCAGCCACGCCAACCGACTCCACACCTGACAGCCAACTACGACGTCCATGAACCACGAGCGAATCCAGGAGCACACATGAACACCATCCCCAACCCCGGCGCCGCGACCGGGCCGGTCAAAGCAGGCCCGCCGACCACACACCAGCTCGCGCTGATCATCTGGTTGGCGGTCTTCCCCACCCTCACCCTGCTCAACCTCACCCTCGGCGGCTGGCTGGCAACGATGACTCCGGTGGCACGCACCTTCATTCTGGTCACCATCGCCGTCCCGATCGTCATCTACGGGCTCATGCCGCAACTGCACAAACTCCGCGTCCGAATCCTTACCCGCGCCGCCGTGACGTAACGAATGTGAGCGGCGCGGTCACCCTCACGACTCGCGCCGCCATCTCACCCGGGTGAGTTGACGGGTGGGGTGAGGCGGCAGCGGACACCCATCACCAAGATGAAACCAAGTAGCACGACCGAGCACGGGACCCGCTCGGCCCCATCCGCAGATATGTACCGATGCTCAGCCAAGGAGAGAGCCATGTCAAGAAGGAAGATTGCCGTCACCGTAGGAATTCTGTTTGTCGTCCAGATGCTCACCGCTATGTTCGGCACGTCATTGATCGACGCGTTCGTCAATGGTGACACTGCAAGGGCGCCCATGAGAGTGGGCGTTCTGCTCATGATGTGCTCCGGCATCGCCGTCGTGGGCATCGGCATCCTGATGTACCAAGTCCTGAAGGACGTGGATCGACGGCTGGCATTCTGGTATCCGGTACTGCGGATCGTCGAGTTCAGCGTCTCGGCTGCCACCGGTGTTTATCTGCTGGCACAACTCCAGGTCGTCCCGAACCACCTGCTGTGGGTCTATATCCCCACCGGTGTGGGTGGCCTGATTCTCACCTATTTACTCTTTGTCTCACGGCTGGTTCCTCGACCCATCGCCGTGCTCGGCATTGTTGGGTACGCCTCACTCCTTGTGGGAGTCCCGCTTGACCTCCTCGGCATTCTCGACATGAATGAGGGAGCAGGGCTCGGGTTACTTGTGCCCGGTGGGTTGTTCGAGTTCGTGTTCATGCCGATCTGGTTGATCGCGAAGGGCTTCACGTCAACGGAGGCAAAGTCGTCCCGATCCTTTCCGCTGAGCAATAAGCCGGTCACCCTCAGCTCGACCTTGGGGAGCTCACGATGAAAGCAATGGTTCAAAACACCTACGGGTCCACGGATGTTCTCGAGTTGCGTGAGATCGAGAAACCAGTCATCGGCGACGACCAGGTGCTGGTTCGCGTCAAGGCTGCCGGTGTCAACCCGGCCGACTGGGCGATCATGAGCGGACTGCCGTACATCGCCCGCCCGGTGTACGGGCTTCCGAGGCCGAAGACCAAGGTTCGAGGCACCGACGTGGCTGGGGTTGTTGAGGCCGTCGGCGCCAACGTGACGGGGTTCCATACCGGCGATGAGGTCTTCGGCTCCTCCGACGGCTCGTATGCCGAGTACGCGGCCGCGGCCGCAGCCGCTCTTGCCCCCAAGCCCGTGAACCTGACATTCGCGGAAGCTGCTGCAGTGCCGATGGCCGGTCTCGTTGCACTTCAGGCAGTTCGAGACCACGGCGGCGTCCGAGCCGGGCAGAGAATCCTGATCAACGGAGCTTCCGGCGGCATCGGCACTTTTGCGATCCAGATCGCGAAGTCACTCGGAGCCGAAGTCACCGGGGTGACCAGCACGCGAAACGTGGACCTGGTCCGATCGATCGGCGCCGACCACGTCGTCGACTACACCCACGCTGACTTCACCCGAGGCGAGAGGCGCTACGACTTCATTCTCGACAACGCGGGGAATCACTCATTGTCCGCGCTGCGACGCGCACTCACCCCGACCGGAACTCTCGTGCCGAACGCTGGAGGATTCGACAATCGGTGGTTCGCAAATGGAGGTCGTCTGATCAGCGCCCTCCTGCTGACCCGGGTGGTGAGTCATCAACTGCGGCCGTTCCTCGTCTCGTTCAATCTCGCGGACCTCCTAACTCTCAAGGAGCTGATCGAGAGTGAAAAGGTAACCCCCGTCATCGACCGCACCTACCCGCTGAGCGAAACCGACAAGGCGATCACCCATGTGGCTGAGGGGCATACCCGAGGCAAGGTCGTCATTACAATCTGACATCGGAACCCAGGGCGTTCGCGGGTCGGCTGCCGCTCAACGACGGCGACCCGCGCCCTTTACGTCACGCTCGACACCCATTGGACTCACACTGAACGCTTCTTCACGAAGCTCGACGCCAAGACACGAGCAGCCGCACTGCACCGGGCTCGCGAACGCGGCTTATTCCAGTCAGCTCCAGTCCCTCGTTCGTCCGACGTGGCATATGTCACCCAAGCCCTTGGGCCACCATTTCCACGATGCGTGATCGTGGGCTGCCCTCGAGCGCAGGAGAGTTGGCGGGATTCGACCACACCTGGGTCTCGAGGTACTCCTGGAATCGCCGTGCAGATTCGACGGTGGCGAACTCAAGATCGATGAACACATAGTTCGGGTCGTCGAGAGGTTGCAAGATCCGCTCGTGGAGCACGCCGCCTTCAGTGCGGCGCGCTGCGAAACGGTTGAAAGCATCGCTCCAGATCTTGAAATCGTTGATGGAATGTTCGATGCGCAGTATGGACATAATCCCTCCGGGAGGTGTGTGGTGTTCGGTGTTTCCGAAGATAGGCGGGAGCACGGACGGCCACCATCCCGGACATCTGGGGGGTGCAGCGCGCTATTCTCAACACATGATGGGTGGCGTGTCGACTGCACGTCTGACGGATGCCGTGGAGCGGATCGCCGTCGGCGCGGACGATCGCGACCTTCGCTCCCGCGTCCTGGAAGCCATCCACGGATCCATCCCCTTCGATGCCCACGCCTTCCTGCTCACCGACCCCACGACGAGTGTCGGCTGCTCACCCGTCGCAGCGGTCCCGGACATCGCCACCCTTCCGAACCTGATCCGCCTCAAGTACCTCACGTCACAGAATCGGTGGACCGAGTTACCGGCGATGGGATGCGCGACCCTGTGGAACGTCACGGGTGGGCGCCCCGAACGTAGCCGGCTGTGGCGGGAGTACCTCTCGGGCTTCGGGATCATCGACGTGGCTTCGGTCGCCTTCACCGACCGCTTCGGCTGGTGGGGTTTCCTGGACATGTGGCGCCGCGGAACCCTCTTCACCAGCGACGAAATGATCGCACTGGCCGCAGTGCTCCCAGCCATCACGTCCCGGCTGCGCCGCGTTCAGGCCGCTGGATTTAGGGCGGGCGGAGTTCTCCCCGGGCACCGGGGTCCCGGGGCGATCATTTTATCCCCCGAACTGGCGATTCGTTCCAGGACTGCGCAGACTGAAGACTGGCTCACCGCACTTGTCCCACCCGAGGGAGGACGAAGTCCAGTACCAGCAAGTGCCTACAACGTCGCGGCTCAACTCCTCGCGACCGAAGCCGGTATCGATGCACATCCTGCGCAAGCGAGAGTTCACCTGGGAGGAGGAACGTGGCTGACCCTCCGGGCGGATCGGCTCCGAGGTCCCGCACCTGCCGAGCACCAGGACATTGCCGTCACCATGGAAACCAGTTCCCCGACGGAACGCCGAGACATCTTTTCCCGTTCGCACGGGTTGACGAGCCGCGAGTCTGAAGTTGTGGGCCACTTGGCCAACGGTGCTGATACCCGAACCGTGGCCAGGGCCATGGTGATCAGCGAACTCACAGTGCAGGACCACCTGAAATCAGTATTCACCAAGACCTCGACGTCGAGTCGTCGTGAACTGTTGGCCTTGGCCCTTGGTGGTTGACCAGAGGTGGCCCAGCCAGCGGCCAGTAACTGAAGGCGTTGGCCGTCTCATCGCTGATCCGACCCCACATCGGGACGGTGGCTACCGAGTTCGGCATCGGTATGAAGGTCTGCCTTGTCGAGGTGTTGTGGCGTCGAGGTACATCAGACGAAGCAGACATTGACCACCGGATCAAAAGTTTTGCGAACCATTCTGTGGACGAAATCCACTGCACACCAGTCGCATCTGCGTGATGTGGCCGTCCTGCTCGCTGTAGTAGGCCACCTGCTCGACCACTGAACGACCCTCCCCCAGTTCGACTGCCATGCGGTAGCTGACTTTTTCCACATCGCCGACCCGCTCGGAGTCAATCGAGATGATGTCGGTGACCGTCTTCTCGGGTCCGAACCACGTCCCCAGGATGATGTCGCACACCCCGCCAGGATCCTCGGCTTCCCAGTATCGACGTGGAGTGATGGCCCGGAAGGCCACAGGGGTGGCGAACAGTCCCCGGATCGCGGCGCCGTCCTTCTCTGCGATTGCATGTGCCAACCGGGCTCCGAGTGTGTGGTCAGTAGCTGAACGTGTTGGCAGGCTCATCGCCGATCCACCCCCACATCGGGACTGTGCCACCCAGTTCGGCATTGGGGAGGAGGTCCGCCTTGTCGAGGTGTTTGGCGTCGAAACAGATGGGGCACACCATGTAGCAGCCCCCAGCCTCTGAGTATCTGCGTGTCAGGTCCTCCAGCGGAGGGCATCCTTGGCACGCGGTTCCCGTGGCGACGTCACCGACGACCAGACGTACAGCTTCCTTGGTGAGGAACATCAGGGTGGGGCGCCCGGTCTCTGCGGACCCGACGGCGACGAGGAAGGCCACCGTGACCTTTTCCGCGTCCTCAAGGCCGGTGCTGAGGCTGATGACTGTTTTGGTTTTCATGGTGGGCTCCTTGGCTCATCGCCATCGTGCTGCGCTGTCGGCCCTTCGGTCATGGGGCATCCGCCCCATGTTCGGCACCGATATCGGCTTGTCGAGCCGGGATCGACCTGTGGCGGGGCGGCCTTTCACAGTTGAGGCGATTGCCCCATGCTCCTCGTGGCGGCTTTGACTCAGACTTGGGTCATGACTACGACTCCACGACAAGCAGTGATCACCATGCAAGGGGCGCTCAGCCTTCCCCGAGGCACTGACGAGCGCTTCACAGGCTACGGCGCCATGGGCGTGCCGTTCTCCGAGGGCCACTACCTTGCCCTGCGGCACATGCTCGCCAGCTCTGTCGGTCCCGCGTACCGCGCTATTTGGCATCGTGACCCGAGCGGCTCCTGGACGATCTTCACCACGGCAGACCCTAACGTCAGCTGCCCCCGCTACTTCGGCTCAGCAACCGCAGTCGAGCAGGTCCCCGCGATCGACGTGACCTGGCGCGACAGCTGGAGCCTCGACGTGACCATCGGTACCCGTCTCTCGTGGCGCATGGTGCTCGAGGCGACATCAGCCACGCGGGCGATGACCGCAATGGGCGGCGCCATGCCGGCGTGGGCCTGGAGCAGCAACGCCGTGCTGGCCGCCATGGAGCCAATGGCAAGCACCGTCCTGCAATCCGGCAGGATACGCCTGCACGGACGAACCCCCAACGGACAGGCATTCAAGGCCGCTCCCCTCCAAGTGTGGCGCGTCGTCAGCGGCGAAGCACGTGTAAACGGTATGGACTGCGGCCCGATGGGCTCGTTGGCGACACAGGCACGTCTGGCTGATTTCTGGCTCCCCCAGCGCGGTCTCTTCTTCGTCGGTCAGGCCCGCTTCACCGGGACGGTGCAGGCCAGTGTCGCGCCACACCTCGCTGAGGAGCGTCGGGGATGATCTCCGGCCGGTGTGCGTGCGACGAGGCGTCCAGAATCGCGTGACAACCGTGGCTGGGAAGCGCAGAATCGGTGCATGACGGGTGTGGGCAGACCGGGCGGGGACGTCTTTCCCCGCCGCGCTGAGGTGCTGGCTGGGTTGTCGGTCGCGATTGACCTGGGACTGGGTCAACCGGCGGAACACATGCTGCGCTCAGCAACCATCGCCTGCCGGCTGGCCGACAAGATGGGCCTGGACGCCGAGCAACGCGGCACCATCTACTACTCCACCCTGGTGATGTGGATCGGCTGCCACGCAGACTCCCAGGAGTACGCGCGCTGGTTCGGCGACGACATCGCGGTCCGACGCGAGGCCTTCCTCGTGGACTGGAGCGGGGTCCCCTACCTGCGGTTCCTGCTGGGTCACGTCGCCAAGGGCGAACCTCTGCCACATCGGCTGAAGGTGATGACCACGCTCTTCAAAGACGCCCGCGGCCAACTCGGCCAGATGATCCATTCACACTGTGCGTCAGCGGCGGCGCTCGCCCGCCACATCGGGCTGCCGTCGGAGGTGGCGAACAGGCTGGCGTTCACCTTTGAGCGCTACGACGGCCAAGGCCTACCCGTTGGTGTATCCGGGGACACCATCCCCATCGAGATGAGGGTCGCGCAGCTCGCGGACGTCGCGGAAGTGCACCACAGAATGTTCGGGCTTGACGCGGCAACGTCGATGATCACAAGCAGACGCGGAGGGCAGTTCGACCCAGCCGTGGTCGACGCGGCGCTGGCATCCCCCGAGGAAATCTTCGCCCACGCACCCGACGGGGATGCCTGGAGAGAAGCCCTCGAGAATGCGCCCGACCACCACGTCCGACTCACCAACGAGAGCGTCGATGAACTGGTCTGCGCCATCGGGGACTTCGTTGACCTCAAGTGCCCGTTCACGCTCGGCCACTCACGGGCCGTGGCGGCACTGGCATCATCAGCTGGCGAGTCCCTAGGCCTGGCCGCCGGCGACGTCCGCACACTGCCTCGAGCCGGGCACCTGCACGACCTCGGCCGTCTCGGAATTTCCAACCAGGTGTGGTCCAACCCGACAGGCCTGAACTCATCAGAATGGGAGCGCGTGCGAATGCATCCCTACCTCACCGAGCGCGTCCTGGACCGCATCCCAGGCCTGGGGGCTGTGTGCGCCGTGGCCAGGGCACACCACGAGCACCTCGACGGCACCGGCTACCCACTCGGCCTCAGCGGATCAATGCTCGGACAAAGCGAACGCATTCTCGCCGCGGCGGTCGCCTACCAGTCAGCACTGGAACCACGGCCCTACCGGGCGGAACTGGATCCCCAGCAAGCCATGCTACGGCTGCGAAGCAGAAGCGCTTCCGGGGCACTGGACCCCGAGAGCGTGGAAGCGGTGCTTGGCGCCGCCGGACATCGGACACTCCCCCATCGGCGCGATGATCTCCTCACACCGCGAGAGCGTGAAATCCTATGCCTGGTCGCTCGAGGACTCTCCAACCGGCAGATCGCAGAACAGTTGGTCCTGAGCGAGAAAACCGTCCGCAACCACGTCGAGCGGACCTATACAAAGATCGGCGCCTCCAACCGCGTCGGGGCCAGCCTCTACGCCCTCGAGCATGGACTCGCCCCACCCCCGGTCAACACCACCGCCAGATCCTGAGCACGCCTCGAATTCCTTGACACGACGGAAAGGCACAGATGCAGCCGCAATACGCCGCACATCAACCCGGAGAACGCTGGTCCCCGCTTGGTGAGGTTACCCTCATGCTGAGGAACTCGGAGTGCCTCTTTCCTGGGTAGTGATGGGTCTCATTTGGTCTTGCGCCGATAGATGGCACCCGCGAAGGCGTAGGAGACGATGAGGATGCAGACGAGCCAAGCGAGGGCGATCCAGATGTCGCTGCCGATCGGTTCCTGGGTGAACAGGGCTCGGATGGTGTTCACGATGGAGGTCACGGGCTGGTTCTCGGCGAACCATGCGACCGGCCCGGGCATGGAGGCTGTGGGCACGAACGCCGAGCTGATGAACGGGAGGAAGATCAACGGGTAGCTGAATGCGCTCGCGCCGTCGATCGTCTTGGCCGAGAGCCCGGCGATCACGGCGACCCACGTCAGCGCCATGATGAAGAGGATCAGGATGCCGGCGACGGCGAGCCACGCACCGACCGATGCCCGCGTACGGAAACCCATGATCATCGCGACTCCCGTGACAACCGTCACCGAGACCAGATTCGCGGCGAGCGAAGTGAGAACATGCGCCCAGAGCACGCTCGGCCTCGCGATCGGCATGGACTGGAAGCGTTCGAAGATGCCACCCTGCAAGTCGAGGAACAGTCTGTACGCCGTGTACGCAATGCCCGAGGCGATGGTGATGAGCAGGATGCCGGGGAGCATGTAGTTCACGTATGACCCTCCGGAGCCGGTGTTGATCGCGCCTCCCAGCACGTAGACGAACAGCAGCATCATCGCGATCGGGGTCAGGACCGTGGTGATGATCGTGTCGGGGCTGCGCAGGATGTGGCGCAGCGAACGGCCGGTCAGGAGGCAGGTGTCGGCCAGGAAGTGGGTGGTCATCGGGCTTCCTTTCGTGCCGTGCCCACGTCGGTGGTGCGGTCGGTGTCGCCGGTGTCGCCGACGAGGGCGAGAAAGACGTCCTCGAGGGAGGGCTGCTTCTCGATGTATTCGACCTTGGCTGGCGGGAGCAGCTGCTTGAGCTCCCCCAGTGTTCCGTTCTGAATGATCGTGCCCTTGTGCAGTATGGCGATGCGGTCGGCGAGGTGTTCGGCCTCGTCGAGGTACTGCGTCGTGAGCAGCACCGTCGTGCCCTCTGCGGCAAGTTGCTTGACCGTCTGCCACACCTCGATGCGCGCCTGGGGGTCGAGTCCCGCCGTCGGTTCGTCGAGAAAGATGATGGGGGGGTTCCCGATGAGGCTCATGGCGATATCGAGGCGGCGCCGCATGCCTCCCGAATACGTCGAGACCTTCCTCTCGGCCGCGTCGGTGAGTGAAAAGCGGGTGAGCCGGTCGTCGACAACGGCCTTGAAGTTCTTGAGGTGCCGCAGTTTGGCGATGAGGACGAGGTTCTCCCGGCCGCTGAGAATGTCGTCGACTGCAGTGAATTGCCCTGTGAGGCTGATCGACTCGCGCACCTCTCGAGGCTTCGTGGCGACGTCGAAGCCGTCCACCGTGGCGGAGCCTGCATCGACCTTCAGTAGCGTCGACAGGATTCGCACGAGTGTGGTCTTGCCTGCACCGTTGGAACCGAGCAGCGCGAAGATGCTGCCCGTCGTCACGTCGAAAGTGACGCCGCGCAGCACGTGCACGTCCTTGAATGACTTCTCGATGCCCTGCACCCGGATCGCGGGATCCAGGGCCGTGGTGATGGTCATATCCGTATGCCCCCTTCTTGCGGTGTTTACGCGTCGTCGTTGGCGGCCAGGTCGATGGCTTCGCTCAGGCGCTTGCGCTCCTTGTTGATCCACTGGCCGTCCGAGTAGTTCTGGATGAAGAGTTCTGCGAACTCCACCGGCTCGTCCCCGACGATGTCGCGGATGGAGGTGCCGTCGGCAGCTGCCTGCTCGATAAGGTCCGCGAGGTCCTCGAGCATCCGCATCAGGACATCGCCCTTCACGATCGACCCGGCATACATGAGGTAGCGCTCGAGTGCATCGATCGCGGTGTGGTAGTTCATGGGGAGTTGCTGCTTGCGTGACGTGTACTGGCGCCAGCGCTTCTTGTCGTCGAACGAGCCTGTGATCTGCTCGATCCATCCGGGGGCCATGATTACTCTCCTTCTTCACGGGGGTGTTCGATGTGGTGGTGGAGGTGGTCGATCCGTTCTGCAAGGAAGCTCCAGCTCTTCCAGAACTCTTGAAGGTAGTCGCCGCCCGACGCGTTCAGTGAGTACACCTTGCGCGGGGGCCCCTTGTCGGAGGGGACCTTTGCCATATCTACGAGGCCGCGCTGCTCGACCCTGACCAACAACGCATAGACGGTGCCCTCGACGAGATCGGAGAATCCCTGCTCACGAAGTCGAGCCGTGATCTCGTAGCCGTGCGCCGGCTCCACGGCGATGATCGCGAGCACGATGCCTTCGAGCGTGCCCTTGAGCATCTCGGTCATCTGTCTGGCCACAGGACCTCACCTTCTCGCTAATCAGTGATGCTGACTACTAGTAGATAGTAACACTGAATAGTCCATCCAAGCCATGGCGTGAATGTCCAGGAATCGCAGGCCGGGTTCCCTGGCGTGCAGGGCCAGCCGGACACGACCTTCGAGTCCCGAAGGCGTGCAGTGAGCTGCCTCGGCTATGCACTGACATATTTGTGACGATGAACTTCAGATGGTGCTGGACTGTGTTGATGGCCGAGGAGTGCAACTCAGGTCGGGTAGCCCGCAACACCTCCCTCGACACCCTGACGGTGCCCCTCACCAACTCACGCACCACTCATGGATGGAACGGAATTGCCAGATTCGGACCATCTGCGGGCACTGGACTGGATCCCTTCCCGGTGGAAGAGTTGGCGTCATGCAGACCGTGTACCAAGCTGCTGGCGGCCTTCCAGCATTCCTTCGCTTGGCGGAAGCATGGCACCGCCGCGTGATCACCGACGACATCGTTGCCCACGCGTTCAGCCACGGTTTCCACCCGCAACATAGTCAGCGACTGGCCACCTACTGGGCAGAGGCCCTCGGCGGTCCCCGCGACTACACCGAGTCGATCGGCGACGAAAGCGCAGTGGTCAGGATGCACAGCGGCAACGGCGAGCACCAGGAGATGGATCGTCGCGCAATCGCCTGCTTCGATCTCGCGCTGGAGGATGCGGCGCTAACCAAGGACCCACGGCTCCGCGACGTACTGCACGACTACTTCGCATGGGCCACGACCACCGCCATGTCGACGTACCACCGGTCCGCCGACGACGTCCCCGATGGCATGAAGATGCCTCACTGGTCGTGGGACGGACTGCAGGAATGACGACCCCGCGCGATCAATAGAAGGTGCGGTTGTGGGGGTCGTTTGGTCCTTGCCGCAGTAGCACACTGATCGACGGGGACTGCTGTCGCCTATCGACGTCAGCGTTGCCATAAGCCTGAATCCGTGGATCGACTTTCGCGACGGTCCCGATAGGGGCGCTTCGACGGTCATCTGATTGTGGACGTGACCGATCCGCTGGTCTGCCCAGCTTTTCCACGTCGTCTGATTCCTCGGGTCGGGCCTGGTGGGGC
>JBBRDB010000071.1:0-11158 GCA_038204345.1 Thermoleophilia bacterium
ACGAGCAGGCATTTGGTGCCCGAGTCGAGCAGAGGGTTTGCGTGCGCTGGTTCCATTCTAAGTACCACTCTAGTCCCAACACCCCGCGCCGGAAAGGGTCAACGCTTCCACGGCCTGCAAAACCGAAGGGGATGTACAATCTCCGGCAGTCCCGCCCGTGCACGATGGACCCGAGCGACGAGCAGGTGACCGATGACGCACGGAAAACACAGCCGGGGTCGCGGCGGCCGTGGTCGCCAAGACCGTGGTGGGGGCGGCCAAGATCGCGTCGGCGACGGCACGTATCCTCGCCGTCTACTCTTCGCCTTGCTCTCGGCCTTGGTGCCGGGAACAGGACAGATCGCGGCCGGCGCACTCCGGCGCGGCCTCGTCATGCTCGCCGTCGTGGTGGCGTTGCTCATCACCGGCGCGGTCGTCGCGCTGCAAGGGGTGGACCAGGTGTTGTCGTATGTGGTCCGGCCCGGAGTCCTGCTTGCGCTCTTGGGATTCAACGTCCTGCTGCTGGCCTTCCGTCTATTCGCGGTGATCGACGCGTATCGGCTGAGTGGCGGCGGTAGGAACCTTACCACGACTCCGCTTCCGTGGAACTCGGCCGGCACGCCGCTTTCTCAGGAGACGGCCGGCACGCCGCGGCGCCGGGCGGCGCCGGCACCTTCACTGATTCGGGGTGTCCTCGCCACCGCTGCGCTGACACTACTACTCACCCTTACGGCGGGCCCGCACGGGATCGCCGGGTACTACACCTACCTCTCTCACGATCTGCTCACCTCGGTGTTCGCCACTGAGGGCGACAGTACAACAACCGCATCGGTTCCTTCTTCGACGTCTACGACCCGCCCGGCCGTGACGACGACGAGCGGAGCGACGACCACAAGTACCGCGACGTCGACCACCACCACGTCCACGACGGACCCCGCCCTCGTACTCGCTTCCGGCGAAGACCGAAGGCTAACGATTCTACTGATAGGCACTGACGCCGGTTACGGTAGGAAGGGCGCGCGGGCCGACTCGATCATGGTGGGCACCGTCGATCTACAAACCGGGTATGTGGCTTTGTTCGGCATCCCGCGCAACACGGGCGACCTGTCGCTGGAGAGCCCAGCCGCGAACGCCCTGGGAACTAAGAAGTACCCCGGCATGATCAGCGACTTGTACCAGGAGGCCTGGAACCACCCGGAGTTGGCACCCGAAGGCGGGAACCCGGGAGCCGAGGTGCTGCGCCAAACGGTGAGCACGCTGCTCGGGATCCCAGTGGACTACTACGCCGTGATCGACATGGGCGGCTTCGTGGACCTGGTCGACGCTTTCGGCGGCATCACCCTGAACGTGAGAGACTCGTTCCACGTGCGCCTCTCCCCGCCTCGCAAAGGAGAGCCGTGGCGGGAATACGATATTCAGCCGGGCAAGCGGCATCTGGACGGTCACGAGGCCTTGGCGTTCGCGCGCTCGCGCACTGGCACCAGCGACTACGACCGTATGCGCCGACAGCGCTGCGTGCTCAAGGCTCTGGTGTATCAGAACGGTGTCGCGGAGCTGGCCCTGAAGTTCGCGAGCGTCGTCAAGGTGGTCCGTGACCAATTGAGCACGGACATCCCCGTAGAAAGGCTACCCGACCTGGTGAAGATCAGGAGCAGACTGAAGACCGACCGCATGTTGACGGTCGGCTTCACGCCCCCGGATTACCTCGCCGGGCGGAATAAGCTGGGCTACAACATCCTGGACCTGCCGCTGGTGCAGTCGACCGTGCGCGAGATCATCGAACAGCCGGAAGAAGTGCTCGCACGCCAGGGTCCCGTCAGCAACGTCGATACCTCTGACTGCTGGAAGGTGGAGTGACCGGGCAGGCGGCTCCTCCCGAGGCGCATCCTCAGTTCTAACGCTTCGGAGCGTCGCGGATCTCCCGAAGAAGAACACAGCAAAGGCGACCGAGGTGAAGGTCACGAGTGCCGTGAGGAAGGCACCGAACATTATTTGTGAGTTGTTGATCGTGAGGATCATCACGCTGCCGAAGTCGGGCGGGCCGAAGATGATCCCTACGATCGGCATGATGATCCTCTCGACGAGAGCGCCGATCAGTGTCACCGTAGCCAGAGCCATCACCAGTGCGACGGCGACCTCGATGAGATTGGGCTTGAACGCGAAATCCTTGAATTCCTTGAGTACGGATCCCCTTCCTCTAGACGTCTAGACGGCCTACCTATCCGCACGGCCCCATCATGGCGCATCAAGTTGGACCTAAGCGTTCGCGTCAAACGCACATCATGTCGGGAGCGCAAGGACCCGTGCAAGGTTGACCAGTATCCCGGCGGTGGCTCCCCAGATGCGGCAACCTGGGTAGGGCAGGACGTAGTAGGTGAGGACCCGGTCCTCGAGCACCATGCTTTCGCGTAGATGGTTTGACGGGTCGAGCACGAAGCTCAGCGGCACTTGAAAGATGTCGGCCACTTCACGCGTATCGAGGACGAACTCAACCGGCGGTTCGATCCAGCCAACGATCGGAAACACGCGGAAACCTGTGATCGTGTCATAGGCGGGGAGTGTACCCAAGAGGTCGACTTTACCCGGAGCAAGGCCGATCTCCTCGAACGCTTCCCGCAGAGCCGCCGCCGCCGGTCCCTCGTCATCAGCCTCGATGCGACCTCCGGGCAGGCTGATCTCGGCGGCGTGGTCCTTCAGGTGGGCGGCCCGTTCGGTGAGAATGATCCGCGGACCTGAAGACTGGGCGAGCAGACCCACGAGCACGGCCGCCGGGATCCCCGACGACACAGAAGGCCCCGTGCGCCCAGCCGGCCGGCCCGCGGCCTGCAACCGAGCGCGCAACTCTTCACGGTCCACCGGGACACTCACGTGCCGGTGCGGGATTCCACCTTCCTGAGTCATGAAGCAGAGGATAGCATCGACATCCAGCGATGCGTCCGGCTCATCCGGGGGGTACCGCCGCCATAGGCGAGGTCGTCGACCAAAACCTGGAAACCAAGGTCTCAGGACTGTTCGTGCGCAATGCGATTACGAGGCTTTCCGCGACAAGGGTATGAGCAAAGAGAAAGCTGCCCGCATCGCCAATTCACCCAAGAAGCGCACGGCGAAGAAGGGGGGTCGTTCTGCCAAATACGAGGATTGGACCAAGGCCGAACTTATCGACGCTCTGCGGCACCACTGAACAGAGGTCGAATCATTCCGTGGTCCGGCTCTCGTCATTCGATTCTTCGTTTTCGTCGGGGCGCGATTCTCCCGCCGGTCCGGGGACGCCGTCACGCGTTGGGGTGACCAACAGGAATACGAAGGAATACGCGCGCATCGATCGGAAGCGGTTTGACGATTAAGGATATCGTGCAGAATCGGGCTGCAGGGTCGCTCGGCGAACCGACCCGGCGACGCGCACCGGCAAGCGGTCAGGAGGTCCCGTAGAGTGAAAGTGTGGATTCTCAGGGTTTGGGAGAACCTACGTTCAGGCTTCTGGTTCCTGCCCTCGCTGATGGCCGCGGGCGCGGTAGGCTTGGCGTTCGGGACGGTCGCCCTCGACGAAAGGGTCCCAGACGAATGGCTCCGGGGTCTCGGCTGGGCGTACACGGGCGGCGCCGACGGAGCGGCCGCAGTCCTGCAGACCATAGCCGGGTCGATGATCACGATCGCGGGCGTGGTCTTCTCGCTGACCTTGGTGGCCCTCTCGCTTGCGTCTTCGCAGTTCGGTCCCCGGCTCCTGCGCAACTTCATGCGCGACACCGCCACCCAGTTGGTGCTGGGCACATTCATCGCAACCTTCTTGTACTGTCTGCTCGTCTTGCGCACCATCCGTCGGGCCGCCTTTGCGAACGCGACCTTCGTCCCCCACCTCTCGGTCACCATCGGTGTTCTCTTCGCGATCGCCAGCTTGTGGGTGTTGATCTTCTTCATCCATCATGTGGCCGTGTCCATCCAGGCCGACCAACTGGTCGCGCGGGTGGGGAGCGAGCTTCTCCAGTCGACAGACCGTCTCTACCCGCACGATAGGGCGCCTACGGATGTAGGTCCCTCCACAGACCGGCGGATCGACGCCGTGGTCCCCGGCGTGTTCGATCGGGAGGCTCGTGCGGTCGACGCACCGAGCGACGGATATCTCCAGATGGTCGATATCCATGCCCTCATGGGGGTGGCGCAAGCCGAGGACACCATCCTCCGGGTCGAACGACGCACCGGCGAATACGTGGTGTCGGGCACGCCGCTTGTCATGGTCTGGCCCGGCCGCCTGCTTACCGACGATGTAGCCGACCACATCAGGGGCGCCCTCGTCCTCGGCAGCCAGCGGGCTCCCACTCAGGACATCGAATACACGATACTTCAGCTCGTGGAGGCCGCGGTGCGGGCACTCTCGCCAGGTGTCAACGATCCCTTCACGGCCATCGCGGCGATCGACCGCTTGGGGTCCGCGTTGTGTCGGCTGGCAGTACGCGATTCCCCTCCCACCGCGCACCTTGACGGTGAGCACCACCTGCGCCTGCTGACACCGCAGATCACCTTTCCCCAACTCATGGACACGGCTTTCAACCAGATCAGGGACTATGGCCGTTCGAGTACGGCGGTGACTATCCGACTGCTGGAGACCTTGGCCGTGGTAGCGACCTTCGTGCAACGATCGGAAGACCGCGCGGCTGTGCAACGACACGCCGACATGATCGTCCGGGCCACCAGCCGCGAGCCGTTGGTAGCTGAAGACCACCGCGCTATCGAAGAGAGCCGCGAGGCCGTGCTGCGGATCCTCCAGGATCCGGCTCATCACGAGATCTCTTGATCCGCCCGTCCTGGGACCAAGGTCGAGCCGATGCCATGCCGAGAGCAACCCAGCCTACACCCAGAAGCCAGCCGCCCAGCACGTCTGAAGCGAAATGCAGGCCGAGAGCTCATCGCGCCGCCATCTGGCGGCGCAGCAAGAGCCAAGCGGCAAACATCAACGCGGCGCCAAGTCCATACAAGACGGCCACGAACTCCCACTGGATGATCTGTCCCCGGAACGTCACGTTCCGAAGGAGTTGTATGCCGTAGGTAACGGGCATCGCCCACGAGATGTAGCGGATAGGCTCAGTGATCGCGGTGAGGATCACGAGGAAACCGCTGAAGAAGACACCTGTCAGAAGGACGAGCATCGAGTACTGCACGGCCTGGTTCTCATTCTGGGAGATGAGCGAGATGACGAAGCCCACCCCCAAAGAAGCGAAGAGAAGACCGCCGACCACGAGGGCATACTGACGGGGCTCGCCCAGGATCGGCACGCCGAGTCCGTAGGTCGCCCCCGCAGCCAGCGCGGCCGCGACGAGTCCCCCCACGGCGAGATATGCCAGATACTTACCCAGCAGGGTCTCGATCGCCGACAACGGCGACACGCGGAACAACTCCATAGTCCCCTGCTGGCGGTCTCGCACGATTGAAAGACCGGCGAACGTCACAGCCAGGTGCTGCAGCAGCAGAGCGAGGACGGCCGGGGCGAAGTAATCGGCCAGGGAGGGGGAGACTTCGGCGATGCTCTCCGTCTCTGTGAGAAAGGGTTCCACCATGATCTCGGGGTCGACCTGCTGTAGATCGTCCATTCGTCGGCCAAGAACGTCCATCTTCTGGGACAATTCGCGGGCTCTTTCGGCCACCGGTCCGGTCTGTAAGCCCTGGCTCACGGCGCCGGCAAGATCACGGGCGTCGGTAACGTCCCCACGCAGGGCTGCCGCCTGAGCCTGCTCTTCCTGCGCGATGGTCTCCTGCACCCTGCGGTTGACGTCGCCCACGTAGGAGTTTCCCATGCGCCGGACGAAATCTGCCTGCACGGGGTTGATGTCGTTATGGATGATGGTGAAGGTGCCGTGCTGGTTGCTCCGAACCGTCTCGTACGGTCGGTCCGGAACCACGACCACCAGGTCCACCGCCCCCTCTTTGAGACGGCGGCGCGCCATCGCTTCATCGTCGGTCATGCCCGCGTAGATCAACTGAGACCCGATGTCCGCGGCGAAACCGGGTATCTCGCTCCTCATCGGGTTGTCCTGCCCCACCACGATGAGCGCCCGGCGTGGTGCGGCTTCCTCCGTGAAGCTCACTCCGAAGAGCAGGAGGATGAGAAACGGGCCGAGCACAAGCGTGAGGATCAGACGGGGTTGGCGCACGATCTCGGCCGTTTCTTTGCCGCTAAGCGCAGTGGCTCGGATGGCGAAGGACAGGAGGCGGTTCACCGCCCCACCTCCCGGTTGAAGCCGGAAGTGTCCCAGAGTTCTTTCGTGTCACTCACCAAATGCACGAAGACGTCGTCGAAGGGAGGTTCATACTCTTCCATAGAATCGACTGTCAGGCCCCGTTCTGAGGCCCAATCCATCAGCGCCGGCATGGCCCTGCCCGCCTCCCTGACGATCAAGCGTAGGCCGCGATCACCATGACGGGTGACGTTCCCCACCACGATGTCCGACGCGCGGAGTTCCTCCAAGTGCCGCGCGTCGAGATAGGTCGCCAGTTCCATGTCCACGGCCTCCCCCCCGAGTGCCCGCCTGCGCAGCCCGCCTGGAGTGTCAACCGCGATCAGCCTGCCGTTCCCGCCCATGACCCCCACCCGGTCGCAGTACACAGTCTCGCCCACGTATTGAGTGGTCACGAAGAGAGTGCGGCCCTCGTCCGCCAGTTCGTGGAAGCGATCCCAAAGCTTCCTGCGGAGTACGGGATCTATGCCCGCTGTGGGTTCGTCGAGGAACACCACTTCGGGCTGGTGAAGAAGCGTCGCCGCGAGACTCAGGCGGCGCTGCATTCCGCCTGATATGTCACGAGCCAGTTTTCCGCGGTGCTCGCTCAACTCGACAAGATCGAGCAGTTCATTCATCCGCCGTCCCCGATGGGCTCCCATCCCGTAGATCGACGCCGCGAAACTCAGGTTCGCCCCTACCGAGAGGTCGGGGTAAAAGACGAAATGCTGGGGCATGTAGCCTATCTTCTCCCTAGTGCGTCGATCGAAGTCTCGGGGATTCTCCCCAAGTACGTGCACCGATCCCTCCGACGGCTCGTAGATCCCCAGCAGCATGCGAATGGTCGTGGTCTTGCCTGAACCGCTGGGCCCGATGTAGCCAAAAATCGATCCCCTTGGCACCTCGAACGAGACAGAATCGACCGCCACCTCATCGCCGAATCGCTTCGTCAGGCCCGAGGTTACTACGCTCACGTCGTTGTCGATGGCAACCACGCCGGTCCTTTCGCTAGCTTAAAGGTCTGGATAGTGGCGTCTCCGCCTTCGATGCAGCTCCAGCAGCGGAAGTGCCGGCCCCAGCAGCCGTCTCGCCCTCGCCGTTTGGTGCGTCGCCGGGGGTCAGTGTCTCCTCGACCGCTTTGGGTCTCCTCAGCCACCAGAGCGCCGAGTTCCTGCGCACCGGCCTACGCCGAGCGGTATCAGACCGGAAAAGAACGGCAAGCTGTCCGGTGCCCTCGTCCGCCTCGAGGAAGACCGCTCTGACCAACATGGTCATCGGTACGGCGAGGAGCGCCCCGATCGGTCCGAGAAGATACGCCCACACCAACAGTGACAGGAAGGAGATCGACAGGGGGAGGTCCACCCCGGTCCTGAGCAGCCGAGGTCTCAACACGAAGTCGGCAGCGAAGTTGATCACGAGATATCCCGCAAACACTCCGGCTGCCAAACCCCAGCGCTGTCCCACCACTTCCAATAGGACAGGAGGGGCCAGGGAGATGACGAAACCGACATTCGGAACGTACGACATGATGAAGGAGAGGACGGCCCAGGTATACGGGTAGGGCACGCCGAGAGACAGCAACAGGACGAAGTTGAGCACCGCAACCACCCCGGCCATGGCCGTAGTGATGAGGAGGTAGCTACGCGTGTCTCGAGCCCACCAGATCCAGCGCCGCATCGCCGGCCTGTCTTCTCCCAGGGCCGCGTAGAGACGCGCACGAAACCCCGCCGCTTCAACGAGAAGGAAGGCAGCGATAACAACGATCAGGGCGACGCCCTTGAGCGCGTTATACAGAGCGTTCAGGACGACAGTTGCCCCTGCCACCAGGTTCTGGGGACTCAGTACCTGGTCTTGCATCATCCGGGAGGCGTCGATGCCCCAGCGGGCCAGAAGGTTGATGGAGTCTTCCTGGAGTGCGCTCAGCTGTTCCTGCAGTTGCGGGAGGATGTCAGTCATCTGGTAGATCATGAACGACAGCACGCTGAGCACGCCGAGTGTCACCACGATGATCACGACGATGGTCACTATGTACGCTATCAAGGGAGGCACGCGCCTCTTCATCAACCTGCCGATGAGCGGGCTGGCTCCCACCGCTACGACCAAGCCCATGAGAATCGGTGCTGCGAGCTCACGCATACTACGGATGCCGAGCGCTAGACCGACCGTGACCGCCAGTGTGAGGACGGTACGTGGAACCGGCGGCCACGGTCTCGCGTCGTCCGAGCCGTTGTGATCCATGTCCACGGTGCCTGAGGCTACCCGCCTGAGGCTATCCGTCTGATTATCGACGACGCCCCATAAATCCAGTCAGAATGCTCGCAAGGAGGAGGATTAGAGCGATGATGAGGACCCACCGCAGTGCTTCCACGAACAAACCGACTCCACCCAAGACCAATGCCAGAATGACCAAGAGAACAACGAGCCACATGACGTACTCCTTTCGTTCTGTAGGCTGAGAAGCTATACAAGAGACAGATACCGAACCGCGTTCAGCGCCAAACCAACCGCGCACCGTCGAACGGCGTTTAGGTTAGCCGGCAAAGCGGGTATTTGAAAAACCAGTTCAGAGAATCGGTTCACCGGCAGGCTCGCGGGTGGTGTGCGCGGCGGTCGACTCCAAACGATAAGAATGAGGCGCCAAGGCGCCGTACGCTTGAGGAGGGTGGTCATGTATTACGGATTCGGAGGGCTACTCCTGACGATTCTAGTGGTGTTGTTGCTGATCTGGCTCCTCTAGGAGACGGGTTTACATAAGCTACGCAGGAGGGCCGCGTAACGCGGCCCTCCTGCGTTGTGGCACCCACACGAGGATACGAGTAGGATACGAGCAGCCAAACATGAGGAACTATGGAGGCTTTGGGTTTTGGAAGAGACTGGGTGGGAAACATGAGGCCGGTGACGGATCCACTCATTCTAAGGGCCCATGGGCCTCCTGGGGCTGATTCTGGTGGTCGTTCTCATTCTCTGGTTGCTGGGCATTCTCTAGGTACTCGATGACGGCGACGGTCGGCGGGAACATCAGCGAGAACATAAGCCACACGCGCTTTCTCCAGCGGTGGGTAATGGTCACAGTATCGCTGGCCCTGCTGGCGATTCTGTTCCTGCCGCCGGAACCGGCCGGTGCGGATACAGCGGCCATCGTTCGCCACGGACCCACTGATAGACCGAAGATCGCCCTCACCTTCGACGATAACTACAACGTGTCGCGCGCCCTGGCTGTCATCGACGTGCTGGAGCGCTACGACGTCGACGCTACGATGTTCGTCTATGGCAACGCTGTGACCGCCTATCCGAGCATCGCGCGCGCGATTGCGGCGGGTGGGTTCGAGGTGGGCGACCATTCCTTGTCGCATGCGCTCCTGACCGGACTCTCCTGGACCTCACTCCTGCGAGAGATCGGCGGCGGCACCTCGGCCTATCGGAGAGTCACCGGTCACAGGACCGTGCCGCTTTTCAGACCTCCCTACGGAGCGACCGACTCGGCCGTCGCCTCAGCCGCCGCCGCAAATGGCTTTCTCTACGTGGTGAATTGGGACGTCGACACAAACGACTGGAGAGGCTACTCGGCGGCAACCATCCGCGACCATGTGCTCCGCAACGCCCACAGCGGAGCCATCGTGCTCATGCACCTCTCCGCACCGAACACGGCGGGTGCACTGCCGGGCATCATCACCGGTCTGAGGTCCCGCGGCTACCAGTTGGTCACGGTATCGGATCTGCTCAAGGGAGGACGCCGTTTCCTCGACCTTGCCGAGGCCACGGCTCCGGGACAGGCCGTCCTGCGCATGGTCGGCGCGGGCTTCATGAGCGGATACGACGCCAACTACTTCGGTCCGGCAGACTCGATCACCCGCGCCCAACTCGCCAAGGTTGCCGTGCTTGTCTTGGGGCTGCACACCCCGGCCGTGGAGAAGGCCGACACGCCCACGTTCGTCGACGTGCACCCACAGCGAGACGCCGCCGGCAACTTCTTGGCCTATCCTTTTGACTACGTGGAGGAGGCCGCCACTGCCGGCATCTTCGCTGGGAGGGTGGGCGAGTCGGGTCGCATCTTCGATCCGGGTAGGCCGATCACCAGAGGACAACTCGCCCAGGTGCTGGCGCGGATGGCCCAGGAGTTCAAGGGCTACCCGGAGGACTGGGGCGCCGATGGGCCGACTTACCCCGACGTTCCTGAATACGCCGCCCCAGCTGTCGCCTTCACGGCCAAAGCGGGCCTGATGATCGGGTACTCGAGCACGCGTTTCAACACGTGGTCACCGGCTCAGAGGGATCACGCCGCGGTGGTGATGACCCGCTTCCTCGATCTGCCGATGTACGAGGCCCCTCCCGCGCCCACCACTACCACTACGCCGCCACCCGTCACATCGACCACCAGTAGTACCACAGCGCCACCGGTGATCTCGACCACGAGCACCTCACTTCCGGCAACGACGTCCACGTCTGAGCCGCCGACCACGACCACCACAACGGCCGGGTAGTTCCTGGAGCGTGCATGCAGCCTTCAACAAGCCACCACCGGCCGACTTTCATCGGCCGGTGGTGGATGCTGCGATCGCGCGGGCCAAGTTGACCCCATCGCCACTCTTCTTAGGGAAGTCACCCGGTGCGCACAGCGGTAACCATCGCAACGACGTTCTCCAGGGGCGCCGCCGGCGGGATGCCGCAACCGGGCATCACCAGGAAACCCCTGTCGCCTCCCGCGGCAACGACCATCCGAGTATCCTCAGCGACCTGATCCGGCGTTCCTGTCAGCAGCGTCATGGGGTCCACGTTTCCCGCCAAGGCGCAGGCATCACCGAGCAACGAACGGGCCTCGCGCAGGTTCATGCACTGGTCGAGGCTGAGCGCGGCGGCCCCGCTCTCGGCCATGATGGAAAGGATAGGGCGGGTGTCTCCGCAGATGTGCAGGATGACGGGTATGTGCGCCGCCGCGAACAAGCGCTGCTGGGCCGGCAGGACGAGAGTGCGGT
>JBBRDB010000072.1:0-10934 GCA_038204345.1 Thermoleophilia bacterium
ACTCTTCTTCCCCCATGAGGTGGTGAAGTTCGGCATCATCATTGCCATCGTCTCCGCCGGCCTCACCTTCCTCGCCACCATGGTGCCCATGCCCGTGGGCGAGCCCGCCGACCCGCTTCGCACCCCGGCCGGCATCGAGCCCGAGTGGTACTTCCTGGCCGTCTACCAGCTCTTGAAATACGTGCCCCGCTGGATCGGGGTGCTCTTCAGCTTCATCGCCTTCCCCCTCATGCTCATCACCGTGCCCTTCTTCTGGGGCCGGATCACCCGCTACCGCTGGGGTCGGGCCATCCTGAACACCGTGGTGGGCCTCGGAGCCATCACCGCCCTCACCCTTACCCTGCTCGGGTTCTTGGGGTTCGAGTGATGGGCGCACACGCAAAGAACAGGGAGTGACACCATGGACATGGAGACCATCGCCACGCTTACCGTTGTCGGGTTCGGAAACGTCGCGCTGGTGTTTGTGATCGTGTGGATCATCCAGACGTGGCGCGAGGAGATAGCACGCAATCAGAAGCGCAAGGACCAGTAGAGGCGCTTTTCGGGCTCTCTTGTCTGCACCCCCCTCAGTGTGCGGGGGAGCACGCCGTCAGCGCGGGGTCACCTCGATCCACATGCGTTCGCGGCCTTCAGGCCGCTCTTCCAGTCGGATGACCCCTCGTAGCGGCCCGTAGTCCTTCGTGGCGCCGGCGAGCAGCGGCCCTGGCTCCACGGTCCACCCGAGGCCGACCATGTACTCGCCTAGGTCTTTCGCAGCCGCACTCGCCATCAGACTGGCGTTGTCTTTCCGTATCTCCAGCGATCCGAGGGCCACGACGCCAACCGGGTCGGCCGGGGTCAATGCGTCCCCGGCGCGCAGTACCGGGAGCCCGCCCGCCTGCCAGCCATAGCCCATTTCGGCCAGGTGGTTCACGAGCTCCGCGAAATCGGAGGCGAGGGAGTGCAGCGGATCGGCGTAAGGCTCATCAACGGTCTCGAGTCCAGCGACCTTGACGTTACTGACGTACGTCACGTCGCGCGTGAACCACCACCCGAGGAAAAGGAGAAGCAGCACTCCCGCCAGCACCCGAGCGTACAGGCTCCAGCGCCGAGGGAATCTCCGGCCAAAGACACGCCACGCGGATTCGTCGAGGCGCGGGTCATTCGTTTGGTCATGGAAGCCGGCGCGGTCGGGATGCGGTGCGTCTTCCGCCCTCAGCGTGTGCCCGGTGGTTTCAGAAGGTGGCCGCCGGCGATCGACATGACGAAGCCGATCACCGTGTAGATCAGGAAATTCGTCAAGTCCACACTGAGGAAGGAGAAGGCGGCCCCGGCCCACAGGGCTATGGCCGCCAGGATGAAGAGGAGACCGATGAGATTGGGGAAGTCGAATCGTGAACTCACCTCTGTGTCTCCTCCACTCGCACCCGGTTGACATTGGGGTAGACAGGTCTTGCTGGGGTGCTATAGTAGCAGACCGTGGGCCGCTTGTGAAAATGTTTGCTTTGCCGTATGAAGCGACTTGGCCCGTCGTCATCGAGAGCACCGACGACGCGGTCGCACAGCGATTTCGAGCGGTGACGGTCCAGTGACGGAGCCCGCCGTCTCGCGCTCCGGGCAGACTACCTCGTAAGGGACGAAATGGCCGATCAGAAACCATTGCGCTTCAGGGTGCGCGACAAGTCCGGACGCGCCATTCGAATACAGAAGCGCTACCTCCTCTTGATCGTAATCGGCTTTGCTGCAGCAGCTGCGGCGGTCTTGTTCATCCCCTTCTACGTAACCGCCACACCGGGGTTCTGCTACAACTGTCACATCATGGAACCCTTCGTGAAATCGTGGGAACAGTCGACCCACTCGAAGTTCGGCTGCAAGAAGTGCCACGTGCGTCCGGGTCTCGTGAACAGCGTGGTCAACCAGATGGTCGTGAGTCAGAACGTCTACCTGAACATCATCGGTCGGGCCGATATGCCCGAGCAGATCAGGTCGGCCACCAACGAGAACTGCCTTCGGGAAGGCTGCCATACGACCAACAGGACGGCATCTACTTCGGGCGATCTGATCATTCCGCACGCCGAGCACGTACTCATGCGGAATCTGGAGTGCAAGGACTGTCATTTCAGCGTAGTCCACACACCGGAGGGGGGGACCCCGAAGCCGCCCATGGGTGTGTGCGCTATGTGTCACGATGGAAAGCTGGCGCCCAACGAATGCGCTACCTGCCATCGCGACCCGCCCAGCGCGCAGGAGGAGCACCCGAACCTGGCCCTCGAGACCCACGCCGATCTGGCACGCGGTCGAGAGCGAGATTGCTTCAAGTGCCACCACGCCGATGAAGACTTCTGCGCGAAGAGCGGCTGCCACGATGCCGGCACGTTCGAGCGGCTCACGGCGGAAGATCGGATCAACGAAAGGTTCGGTCAATAATGCGCTGGCCCGGGTTCCTCCGCATTTATGACGATTCCGGCCGCGCGGTGCGTGTCCGTTACCGTTACCTACTACTCATGCTCGCCGCCATCGGCTTCATCGTATTCTCTGCGATATACCTTCCGGTGGCTATGACGTCGACTCCCAGTTTTTGCGGTAACTGCCACCTCATGAGTGAGCCGGTCGAGTTGTGGGAGAACTCAACCCACGGCAACGTGAACTGCGTCAAGTGTCATGTCGATCCGGGTTTCGTCAAGGAGCTCGAGCACAAGATCCTCTCCTACAAGGAGATCTATGCGCAGTTCTTCGGACAGGGCGAGATGCCGGCGGACATCAAGCTGCCCTCCAACGAGAGCTGCCTGCAGTGCCACAACCTCGACCGCGAGGTGTCTCCCGGTGGCGACATACGTATTCCCCACCGCGACCACGTCGAGCTGCGTGGTCTGCAGTGTGCGGACTGCCATTTCAACGTGGTCCACACCCGTCGGGGTGTGCCCGGCGGCCCGCCGCCCATGGATGTTTGCTACATGTGCCACGATGGGGTAAACGCGCCCAATTCTTGCGAGACGTGCCATCTGACCCCTCCGAGCGACTTCAAGGAGCAGGCGCACCCTACGGATGCCATCGAGAATCACGGTAAGCTCGCGCGGGACCGAGTCGAAGACTGCTATCGGTGCCACAGTCAGCAGAGCGGCTTCTGTCAGGATTGCCACGACAAGCCGCCGAAGTCACATCAGAGTGCGACGTGGCGTTACACGCATCGGGTCGAGGTCGAGAGCAGGGGGCGGGAAACCTGCACCGGTTGTCACGAGGAGAAGTTCTGCGATAAGTGTCACAAAGTGCAGCATCCCCCCAACTGGGTGACGTCGCATCCTGAGTTCGCGCAGGGCGGCGGTGAGCCGTGTCTCACCTGCCATTCCCCGGACTTTTGCGCAGAATGCCATGCCTCCCAAGGCGTAGTGGTGAATTAGAGGAGGGACGGATTGGTTCGCAGGGCTCCAACAACTGCAGGTGAATTGGGGAAAAAATTCACGTTCTCGAAGAGGTGGGCCCTCTGTGTAGCGTTGGTAGCGATGATCCCGGCGCTATTCTGGACTCCATCCGCGTCGGCCGCGGATGGAGTCGCCCCCCCGGACCCGGCCGACTTCAGCGCCCGCTGCCTCACGTGTCACTCCCAGGAGTATCTGGGTAGCGTCGAGTCCTCGCAGGGACCGAGAGACCTACACATCGACCCGGCTGTCTATGAGGCGTCGGCTCACGGCCTGCTCCCCTGCAATTCATGTCACATCGGCTTCTCTCACGACCCGCACGTCATGGTGAGTAACGCGGAATTCTTCGCGGAGACGGCAGGCGAAGCCTGCCGCAACTGTCACGATGATCAATTTGAGATGTACAAGCAGAGCTATCACGGGGAACTCACCCGGGATGGCGGCGCGGAGGGGGTCAAAGCACCGCTTTGCGTAGACTGTCATGGAGCTCACGACATAGCAGAGGTGGATACCCTCGAATATCGGCAATCGATCGCCGACGTCTGCGGCAAGTGTCACGGCGGCCGCGAGGATTCCTTCCTCGACACCTACCACGGAAAGTCACTGAGTTTGGGACGTGAGGCGTCGGCCACCTGCGTAGACTGCCACGGCGACCACAGTATTCTCCCCGTGAGCAACCCGCAATCCATGTTGTCACAGGTAAACATCCTCCCCACGTGCCAACAATGCCATCCGAGCGCAACGCAGAAGTTCACCACTTTCCTTGTTCACGTGGATCCCACGTCGACGGACGCGCCGCTCCTCGTGTTCCTGGTGGCCATCGGTTACCTGGCGCTCATCGTGTGCGTGTTCGCGTTCGGTGGGATCCACACTATGCTCTACATCTATAGAGGCCTTAGGGATGGTCTTTACTCGAGGAAGGGAGGTCACTGATGAGCCAGAGTACCGATGCAATAGAGGGCGTGAATCTCGTCTACCACCGCTTCAGTGCCTTCCACCGGTTCAACCACTACTTGGTCATGGTGAGCTTCTTCGGTCTCACGCTCACGGGGATCCCCTTGAAGTTCAAGACAAGCTACTGGTCTCAACTCATGATGGATGCGATCGGAGGAGTAGCCGCCGCGGGGTTCATCCACCGCGTGATGGCGGTCGCGAACATCCTCTACTTCGTGCTCGAGGTCGGCTACATGGCCCTGTACGTCGTGACCCGGAAAGGCCCGGTGTTCCACGACGATTCCATCGTGCCCGGCAAGAAAGACTGGGCGGACATGAAAGGGATGTTCCGCTGGTTCTTGGGCAAAGGGTCCAAGCCGCGGCTGAGCCGGTTCACGTATTGGGAGAAGTTCGACTTCTGGGCCCTGTTCGCGGGGACCTTTCTGATCGGAGGGTCCGGCCTCATGATGTGGTTCCCCGAGGCTACCACCCGCATCCTTCCCGGTGTGGCGCTCAATGTCGCCTTGGTCATCCACTCGAACGAAGCATTCCTCGCCGTCGGAGTGATCTTCATCTTCGTCCACTTCTTCTCGGCCCACGGTCGGCCGGAATCGTTCCCGGCTGATCAGGTGATCTTCTCCGGCTATCTGCCGGTGGAGCACTACATCCATGACCGTCCGGACGAATACGCCAATCGACTCAAGGCCGGCACCTTGGAAGAGGTGGTGCGGCCTCGGCCGGACGCCGGCCGTCGGCGGTTCTTCAGCGTGGTCACGACCTTGGTGACCATCTTCGCCTTCTTCGCGGCCTCCTACACTCTACTGCTCGTCTTATGGCCGCTGGCATTCTAGCCGACAGTCCGAACATCACGATGGAGAGGTGCTTCCTGGTGGCACGCGAAGGGGATCCCATGCACAGACCAACTACGGGACGGGAACGCTACCGGTGGTTACTCGAGGCAGGGCTCGAGCGCCGCTGGTGGGTGCTCTTGTTCTGCGCGCTTGCCCTGACACTCGGCCTCGCGGCTCCGGCGGCGGCGCGCGACGTGGAAGGGTGTCTCATTTGTCACGGCGATCCGAACTTCGTCGACACCACCCCCGCGGAGGGCCAAGATCCTTCGCTCTACGTGGATGCCGAGGTTTTCGCCCAGTCGGTGCACGCGAACAACCCGTGCTCGAGTTGCCACCGGGGGTTCGTGCTGACTATACCGCAGCACCAACTCGACGCCACGAAGTCGTTCAAGCAGGTGGCCATCGAAGCCTGCGAGAGCTGTCACCCTCAGGAATTCATGAAGTACCAGACGTCCACTCACGCCAAGTCGTACTATCTGAACGACGCGGGACCGATCTGTATCTCGTGCCACGGGTCCCACGCGATCCGGCGGGTCCGTTTGGGCGAGGAGAGCGCCGACTTCAAGATGAGCATGGCCCGTGACTCCTGCGGCCGGTGCCACGCGGAGAAGTTCGAGCAGGCAAGGGAGGAGTTCCACTTCAAGGCCCTCTCCCTGGGCTACGAGCGCGCAGCCACCTGCTTCGATTGCCACGGGTTCCACGATAACCTGTCTCTGAAGAGCGGTGAGGAAGAGACGCTGGAAGCATGCCAGAAGTGTCACCCCGGCGCCACCACGGGGTTCACCTACTTTCAGATGCATCTGGATGAGGGCTTCAAGAACGCCTGGTGGGGTGTGCGGGCGGTCTATCTCTTCTTCAGCACCCTGCTCATCGTGGTGCTTGTGGTGGGGATCGCATACACGACGGTCCACTTCCAAAAGGAGACCCGCATGATGTTGGGCGTCTTCGGACGAGGCTTGGGCCGGCTCTTCGGATTCATCCGCGCGCTCGAAGACGAATCGGTGCGCGGGGCCGTCGAAGACCAGGTGTCCACCAGCGACGACCAACGAACCCGCGACACTGACGACGACAAGAAGGGGGGTGAATGATGGAAGCCGCCACCGGCTACTATGTGCGCTTCAACTGGTATCACCGGCTGAGCCACTTCGTCATGATGACCACCTTCATCGGGTGCACACTGACGGGTCCGCCGCTGAAGTACAGCTACGACTTCTGGGCTCAGACCCTGATGGGATTCTGGGGAGGCGTGCACAACGCCGGCCTCATACACAGGATCATGGCCGGCTTCATGGTGGCCACGTTCGTCGTTCATGCCCTCTACCTTGGCTACTGGATCGTGATCAAGCGGGCCAACATCTTCGGCCCCGATTCGATCATGTTCCGCAAAAAGGACATCGCGGATCTCCTCGCCATGGTCAAGTGGTTCTTCGATCGTGGGGAGCGTCCCAAGTTCGAGCGCTTCACCTTCTGGGAGAAGTTCGACTGGTTTGCGGTGTTCTGGGGCATCGCCATGATCGGCACTTCGGGCTTCGCCCTTTGGTTCCCCACCGTCACCGGTCAGCTGGTCTCGGGGATATTCCTGAACGTCGCCCGCATCATCCATGGCGATGAGGCCATCCTTGCCATTGGCTGGATCCTCTTCGTACACCTCTACAACTCCCACCTGCGCATGAACGTCTTCCCCATGGATCCGGTGATCTTCACGGGAAGGATGCCCTTGGAGCACCTGAAGCACGATAAGACAGCGTGGTATGAGCGGTTGGTCCGCGAAGGTAAGATCAAGCCCGAATGATGGTGAAACGGGCTACGAACAAGCGCGCGCAGAGACCTTCCTTTGGGGCTCGATCGCGAGGCCGCCCGGCCGTTTTGCCGGTCGTACTGGTGCTGATCGTTGGCGGCCTCATGTTCGCTTTGGCCGGCTGTGGTTCCGAGCCTGAGCCGGTGGTGACCACCGCGTTCAGCGAGGCTTTGACCGAGGCCGAGCAAGGTGCCGACACCGCGGAGAATCCGGCGTCGTTCATATCACTGTGCGCGAATTGTCACGACCGGCTCGATCGAGAACTCGACTGGCGCACCGATCGCAAGCTCATCTTCAACCATCCTGTGCATTTCGCCCAAGGGATCCGTTGCGCCGCCTGCCATCAAGAATTCCCGCACAAGCCTGGGAGGATCATCCACGTGTCGGTGGAGACCTGCTTTACCTGCCACGGCACTATTCACGGCCCGCAGGGTACTCTCGCACCTGCCTCGTGCGACACATGCCACACCGCAGGTATCGCTCCGGTCACCGTGGACCACAAACAAGAAGCGTGGGTGTCGTTCAAGGGTGAGGGCCTAGCCCTTCACGGCCGCACGGCTATCGAACGGCGCCTCTACTGCAAGATGTGCCACGAGCAGAGCTTCTGCGATTCCTGCCACAAAGTCGAGATGCCGCATCCCGATGACTGGCTCCAGACCGGGCACCAAGCGGAGGCGCCCAAGGAGCGCGACGCCTGCGCGATGTGTCACGACGACCAGCAGTTCTGCGACAGTTGTCATCACGCTTCATACGAACCGGTCGCAGATTGGGCCTCGCGACACAAGCAGGTGCCGCTGCGAGATGGTGCAGAGACGTGCTTCGAGTGCCACGCGCCGACCTTCTGTTCGGAGTGTCACGTGGCTACGAGCAGGCAACGCGGAGTCCTGGGGGGATAGGGGATCACGGTCGAAAACGGAGAAAGTGAGCGCAATGTGGACTGTAGCGGACGCGCCGTGCCCCGCATGTTGTTTCTTCTGGGCCTTTTGATGGTCCTAGCTCTTGCTGCGGGCTGCGGAGGGTCTGGATCTGAAGTAGGCGCGGCGAGTACGACCACCACAGGTCTCGTTATCGAGATCTCCGACGAGGCGTGCCTCTCGTGTCACGAGGATTTCCTGGCAAGCCGGTCGGGCGAAGACCGGAAGGAGTTCTCGCACAGCCTGCACGTGCAGCAGCGGATCTCATGCTCCACGTGCCACCCCGCCGTGGGGCATGGCGGCACGGCGATACCCGGCCGTGAGTCGTGCGACGCCTGCCATGGCATCGAGATGCCTCACCCGCAGGGTTTCGACACGTCTCATGGGAAGGCCGTGACCGAGGCGGGCTCCGACGAGGTGTGTCACACGTGCCATAACGTCTACCTCCATTGCCAGACGTGTCACGGAGTGCAGATGCCGCACCCGGACGACTGGGTAGGTAAGCACGGGGAGATCGCCATGCCTCGCTTGAAGGTGTGTTCCACGTGTCACGAGCCTTCGTTCTGTCTGTCGTGTCACCCGGTGGAGATGCCGCACCCAGCCGATTGGACCGTTACCCACGGTCTCCCCGTGCTTGAGAAGGGCTCGGCCATGTGTTCCACTTGCCACGAACCGGACCTGTGCGCCGCATGTCACGGTATGCCTATGCCTCATCCTTCGGACTGGGGCGAGTCCCACAAGGAGGTGGCACGGCAGAAGCGTGACGAGTGCGTGCTCTGCCACACCGAGAAGGACTGCCTCGTGTGTCATGTGATCCACCAGACGCACGGGAGGGGAGGTGGCTCCTCATGATCGACCGGCCTACAAGAGAGAGCGGGCGTATCCTGCTGGTCCTGCTGGTTGCCGGGTTCCTCATGCTCCTGGCTGTGATCGCGGGCGGTCTGCTGGTGCTGGCGCCCTGGTCACGTGCGGTCGACCCTCCGGTGACCTCGGTGGAGTCAACCCCCAGCGCGGCGGCCTCGGAGGGCCTTACCGGCGTGACGGGTGCGGAAGGGGGCGACGTTTCTGGGTCTCCCCAACAGATGGAAGGCGAGCCGTTCCGCACGTGCGAAGTGTGCCATCCCGATTTCTTGAGCAAGCCTCCCCAAACGCCCGAGAACGACCTGATCTTCTCACACGAGACGCACCTGGCTAACGATGTCGAATGCGTCACGTGCCACGAGCGTCCCCTGGGGCATTTCGACACGCCCGTCCCAATGATGGTTGCGTGCCTGCAGTGCCACCAGGGCGACACTGCTCCAAACGAGTGCGCAAAATGTCACCGCAAGATCGACGAGATAGCTCCCGGGCTCGATGAGCCGGTGGTGCATCTCGATCCCGATATATTCACGCGCAAGAGCTGCGAGAAATGTCACGACGTGAATACGTGGTGCGAACAGTGTCACGGCGTGGAGATGCCGCACCCGACGGACTGGTTGTCCGCCCACACTTCGGTCGCGGCCGCCGGCGGCGACACGTGCGTCAAGTGTCACCAATCACGAGACAATACTTTCTGTGTGAGGTGCCACGGTGTGGAGATGCCCCACCCACCGTACTGGTATTCGAGCCACGGGGACGTGGCACAGAACAATGAAGACGTGTGCGCTCGTTGCCATCCTTCGACCCCGCAGTTCTGCAATCAATGTCACCACGCCGGTTTCTCTCCCACGCCTGAGTGGAATTCGCGGCAGCACGGCCAGATCGTGGCCGAGCGCGGCACGGTCACGTGTTTCGTGTGTCACGAAGAATCGTTCTGCGAGCGGTGCCACGACAAAGGTGAATTCCCGAAGCAGTGAGGGGCGTGACGGCACGCAGTCGGACGGAAAGCAGGCGCTTGCGTGCTGTGCCGAAATAGTAGAGAATCGCCCGACGAACATGGGTAATGACGACGAATGGGAAGGAGGTGAGTTGATGTTCATACCCAAATCGAGGATCGTTCTGGTCTTCCTTGTCGCGGCCGTGGTGGTCGCCACCCTGGTCGTAGTAGGAGGGTGCACCCAGGCCGATACCACGACCACGGCCGGCACCTCTGAGACCACCGCCACTACTGTGAACGGAGGGACCGAGACGACCGCCACTACCGGGGGCGGAGGAGGCAGCAGCACGACCGCCACCACTGGGGGCGGAGGGGAGTCCGTTCAGCCGGTATCCGAAGCGTTTAAGATCTGCACGGATTGCCACTCCAACTTCAATCAGTTCTTAGCGACGAGCAAGGTTCTCACACCGAATTTCAGCCACGCGTTGCACTTGAACAAAGGGTTCAAGTGTGAGGACTGTCACGCGGTGCCGACGCACAAGCCTGACTCGATCGTTAAGCCGAAGATGCAGGCCTGCTTCGTGTGCCACAACCAGGAGCCGGGCGGCGTCGCACCGGGCGCATGTACCACCTGTCACCCCGCCGACTTCCCTCTCATCCCGGCCAATCATACCGCCGGCGGCTGGCTTCCAGGTCCCAACCCGGGTCTAGTTAAGACCGTCTCAGCCAAGCACGGCCCTCTTGCCACGGAGGATCAGTCGTACTGTGATATGTGCCATGCGGCGAGTTTCTGTGACTCCTGTCATAAGACGCCGATGCCGCACGCGTCCGATTGGGTAGGCACCCACCCGGAGACGGTTGCGAGCGTGGGCAAGCAGGCCTGCGCGACCTGTCATCCGGCCGAGTACACCTGCAATGACTGCCACCACACCGGGTACAAACCGGGAGAAGTGCCGTGGAGACAGCAGCATCCCCCTATCGTCAAGAGCAACGGGGCTGAAGCCTGCTTCGCGTGTCACAATGCGTTGACATGCGCCCACTGCCACATCACCGGCGAGCTGAAGATGGACCTAGGGCCGACCGGCTGATCGTCGGCCTTCGAGTAGGCGGCCAAAGGTGCCGCACATGAGTCGGGGGGGCGGGGGGCCGCGATAGCCCCCCCCCCCGCCCGGGGTGTTTGGGGGGGGGCGGGCGGCGCGGGGGGGGGGGGGCATGTAGAGGGGGGGGGGGGGGAGGCGGGGGTGGAGG
>JBBRDB010000073.1:0-10927 GCA_038204345.1 Thermoleophilia bacterium
GTCTCAGCCGCCTGGATCATCAAGCGGAGATGACCGATGTGCAGGGGGGTCTCCCGGGTCACCAGCACCAACTTCCGGCCTTCCTTGAGCACGACGTCGGCTGCGCGCACCAGCAGGTTCTCGTTGTAGCTGTGGGCGATGGCGGAGAGACTCTTCATGGAGCAGGGAGCCACCACCATGCCCGCGGTCAAGAACGACCCGGAGGCGATAGGCGCGCCGATGTCCCGATTGTCGTGTACGGAGTCGGCCAGGGCCTCGATCTCCTCAACGTGGAACCCGGTCTCGAGCTTGATGACCTTACGCGTAGATTCGGTCATGACCAGATGGGATTCGATGCCCGACCTGCGCAGGGTCTCCAGTAGGCGGACCCCGTACACGGTGCCGGAAGCGCCGGATATGCCCACTATCAGAGGTTTCACGTGTCTCCCTCTCCGCGGCGACCGCCGCTCCCCCGACCGCACGGGCGCACACACTTAGAAAGACGGATCGCCGCACAGATTAGCATGCGCTCCCCAGTATCTCGGCGGCGCGTGCGGAGGCGGCCTCCGAGATGCGGGTCCGCTCCCGTCCACCTATGCGCTCGAACCCGGTGGCGTCGATGCCGATACGGGCGGTACGTTGACCGGGGCGGTACGAAGGATCGATCGGATGCGCATATACGCCCGAGATGGTGACCACGTCATCGTCGGGCTGCGTCCTTGTGACCAAGGCCCACTCGACCTCCAGCGGGTCGGTAGGATCCACGTCCTCAGCCACCAAGACCACCTTCTTGATGCGCTCGAGGGAGAGCAGGTGGTACAGCAGTCCCCGCACCCTGCCTTTGTCCGCCTGTGCCACCTGGACCACAAGACTCATCCCGAACGTACCTGGGACGAAGGTAAGACCGCGGACGAACCCGTACACCCTGCGCAGTTGGGGAGCGATAGCGGCCTCCACCGTAAGCGCTGTGATGAGATCGCCTTCGGGACCCGTAGGCAGGAGGGCGTGGTAGAGAGGATCGCGTCGATGGCTCACTCTCTTCACCTGGAGGGTGGGCGTAGAGGGGAACGTGAGGGAGTATCCGCTGATCTCCCCGAAGGGCCCGTCGTCCTGTTCCAAGCCGGGCACCAGCACGCCCTCGATCAAGAACTCTGCGCGGGCCGGCACAGGCAGTCCGGTAAGTCCCGCAGCGGTGAGCTCGACCGGCTCGCCGCGGAGGCCTCCGGCGTAGCCCATCTTGTCGGCGCCCGGCGGAGCCGGCAGCGCCGCCGCCATGAAGGTGGCGGGCTCCAGACCGACCACCACGGCCACTTCCATCTCCGCGTCGCGGCCGTACTTCCGGTAGGTGTCGGCCAGAGGCGGATTGACCAGGGCGATGCCCAGACGGTTGCGGCCCCGCAACTGCATGCGGCAGATGGTCCTCTCGACCGTCCCTGTGGAGGGGTTACGTAGGTTAGCCATGCCGGTGCTGAGATAGGGTCCGACGTCGTTCTCGTAATGGGTGAGGATGGGCAGGAGCGCCGGCAGGTCGATGTCGTCGTGCACAACATCGAGCACAGGCGCTTCATCCGCGAGCACCGGGTCGAGTGGGGCGATGACCCGCTCGGTGAACCGATCGATCAGTTCGTCGAGTGGCACTCCCATCGCGTCCGCCACCACCTGACGGCTGTGCACCATGTTGGCGACGATGGGTACGGAGTAACCGATCGGCCGGCTGAAGAGCAGCGCGTGATCGCCCTGTCGCGAGGCGGCAGCGATCACCGCAGCCACCTCGTGCCGCGGAGAAACCGGCTCCGACACCTCCACCAACCGGCCCTCAGCCCGCAGGGCGTCTACCGCGGCACGCAAATCTCGATAGGCCACGAAGCCCTCCTAGCGCCAGGCTTCGGGGATCTTATTCACTTCTCGCACGACCTCGATCGACCACGGCTCCCCCACCGACTGCCCGCGGCTGAGGCGCGGCCAGAGCCTGTCGGGGTACTTATCTGGGTCGCTCGACATGCGCACCTCGGCGTACGCGCCGCGGTACTTGCGCCGCCCGGGCGTCAGATCGCGGATCACGATCTCGATGAGTTCGTCCTGGGGTTCCGCACTCGGCTCCCCCAAGAAGAAGGTGTCGTATTCCGTCATGTCTTCTCCTCTCTTTGCGCCGCTACCCGGCGAAGCCGTAGTTGGTCCATTGCTCCAGCACCCTCTCCTGGACCTCCTTGGGGTACGCCGTGTTGAACGACACCAGGATGGGGGTATCCGCGCGGCTCCAGTCGAGCGGGAACAGACAGTCGAACAGCACCTTCGAGCCCCGGCCGATCTTGCGGTCCTGGGGAGAAGAGTACGGGTTCAAGGGCGTGCCCGCCGACTCACGGTAGATGTGGATGTCCCGACCTGGATCGCAGCGGGTGGAGAAGGCGTGGATAACCTCGTTCACGTTGTAGATGTCGGTAGTGTTGTCCACCACCATCACCTGGTGGAACCAGGGCCCGAGCTTACTGCCGAACACCAACTGGGCGATCTGCGAGGCGATGCCGGCATAAGCGGGCCTGGTACCCACTACCACCAGGTGGTGTGTAGACTCCGGCAGCATGTAGACACCGGTGATGGGGATGCCCTGGCTCCGCAGCAGCTTCTCCATCTCGAGACCCAACGAGAACGAACGTAGGAGCTGGCCCTCGTCGGTGGGGATGCCCATATTCGAGATCGCCATGATGGGCCGGTCGCGGTAGGTGATGGCCTTGACGCGATACACCGTTCGGGGCTCGCGCGGCGAGGTGCGATAGCCCGTGTACTCGCCGAAGGGGGCTTCGAGCATCGTGATGCCCGGAAGCACTTCGCCTTCTATGATGATCTCCGCGTGCGCGGGCACCAGCAGGTCGTTGGTCTCGCACTTCACCAGTTCGACGGGTTCCCCCATCAGCATGCTGGTGAACTGGTCCTCCGGGATAGGCGACGGGGCGCAGGCCGAGATGCCGCTCAGGGGATCCATGCCGATGACCGTGGCGAACGGCATCGGTTGGTTGCGGGGCACGTGCTTGTTGTAGAACATCTTGCCCATGTCGCTGAAAGGAAGTACCGGGCCCACCATGGTCTTCTCGTCGAAGACCATCTGCCGGTACATGCCCCAGTTGACGTCCCCGGTGTCGGGCTCGCGCGACACCACCATGTGCCACGTGGCCAAGTAGCGGCCGCCGTCGCCGTCGTGGACCATGGGGCCAGGCAGGTCGAACAGGTCGACGTCGTCGCCTAAGACCACATTCTGCTTGCAGGGAGCCGACTCGCGACTCACCTCCACCGGGTCGATGGGCGCGCCGGCTGTACGATCCGTGTACACGCGGCCTATCTCGGCGACGGAGGTGTCCGCCGGCAGCCCAAGAGCTAGGGCCAGCTTAGCGTGCGTCGCCAACGGAGCGCCCAGCGCTTCGAACCCCGGGTAATCTTTGATGTTCTTGAAGTAGGGGGAGGGGCCTTTCATCTCGCAGACGCGGCGCACGATGGCGCCCATCTCGAGGTCCCAGTCCACCTCCTGCTCCACGGTCACCAGGAGACCGGCGTCATCGAGCCCTCTGATGAACTCGCGATTGTCTTTGTAGTACGAGTTTGCCATCAACCCCATCCTTTGGACGACACCTTGTCAACCAGACCCTGCCACTTGTCCTGTGCGCGCAGTATGAACTCCGCCAGCTCGCGCAGCATGCCCTCGCCACCGCTGCGCTGTGTGACCCAGTGCGAGATCTCTTGCACCTCAGCCACGCCGTTGGCGGGCGAGACGGCGAAACCTACCTCTCTCATGACTCCCATATCGATGATCTCGTCACCCACGAAGCAGATCTCGTCGAAGGAGATGCTCATCTCCGCGGTCACTTCCTCCAGCTTGGCAAGCTTGTTCTTCGCTTGGAACACGTGCTTCACACCGATCTCTGCGGCACGCACCTCGACCGTCTTCGATTTCCTGGTCATGAAGGCGACGTCCACGCCCAGCATCATGAGACAGTTGGCGCCGAAACCGTCGTCGTGGTGGAAGGCCTGGAACTTGGTGCCCTCGTCGTTGTAGAGGATCATGCCGCTGGTAAGCACGCCGTGCACGTCCAGCACCACCAACTTGATCTTGGCCGCCCGCGCGACGGCTGCATCACGGTCTTTCTGCATGGCTCGCGCCACCTCCTGGTTGCGTCGTGCTCGTAGGCTTCTCGTCCGGTCGATCTCGACAAGCAGGGACGGGACACGGGCCGGGACGGGACGGGACGGACTGGGCTCAGTCGAGACCCAGCTCGGACCACCGCTCTTTGATCGACTCCAGCACCTCGGGCGACATCTTCACCTCCACCGGCTTCTCCTTCCACTCGAAGGGGATGGTGGCATCGAGCACGATGCGCGAGGTGATGAACTTGTTCTCGGGTCCAAGAGCCGGGTCGAGCGGCGTGGAGCGGCCCCTATTGATGATCTGGGTGCCCCGGGCGACGTCGTAGCGGGTGGCGAGGGCCCACCATACGCGCGGTAGGTCGTCGGCCTGGATGTCGTGGTCCACGATGATCAGGCCCTTCAACCCGTAGGTGCAGGTGTTGCTGGCGATGACGGCGGCCGCCACCTGGTTGGAGTGACCCGGATAGAGCTGCTTCACCGAGACGATGGCCCAGAAGCGGCCGCAGGCCTCGGGTGGCATGTACACCGATTGGATGCCGGGGATGCCCATCTTGGTAAGCTCCGTCCACAGAGTGGCATTACGGACGAAGGCCAGCATCATGTGGTTGTCGTTCACGGGGCGGCCGACGGAAGCGGCCAGGAAGACCGGATTGTTCCGGTGATACACGCGCTCTACCTGGATCGCCGGCTTCGAAACAGGATGATACAACTCCTCAGTGTAGTAGCCGGTGTATTCTCCGAAAGGACCCTCGGGCCGCAGATCGTCGCCATCGATGTAACCCTCCAGCACCCATTCGGCCGTGGCCGGTATGGGAAGCCCTGTGAGAGGCGCCGTGACGATCTCCACCGGCTCGCCGCGCAGAGTGCCCACCACGTCGTACTCGCTGGCGTTCTCGACCATCGCGCTCCCGGCCAGCATGAGCAACGGGTCGCAGCCCACGATCATGCACACGGGCATCTTCTCGCCCCGCTTGCGATACTTCTGGAGGATGCGGTCGCCGCGCTTACCCTTGAGGATCTGTGCGCCCACCGTCTTCTTGTCAAGCACCTGGCTGCGATAGGTGCCCAGGTTGATCTCGCCCGTCTCGGGGTCTCGGACTACCATGAAGCAGGCGGTGCCGATGTAGCGGCCGCCGTCCTGCTCGTAGAACTTGGGGGAGGGGATCTTGAAGATGTCGATGTCGTCGCCCTCGATGATGTTCTCGAAGATGGGGCCGGTCTCGAGTTCCTTCGCGCGGATCACCTCGCCCACCGAGAGCCTCATCCACTCGTAGGAGAGTTCGACCATGCTCATATCGGCCCGCCGCCCCAAGACCGTGGCCAACCGGCGCGTGTTGCTGTAGACGCCGAAGAGCACCGACTGGGATTTGTCGTGCCCTTTGACGTTCTCGAAGAGTAGAGCCGGGCCGCCCTTCTCTTCCACGAGCTTGGCGATATGGCTCATCTCGAGATTCCAGTCGACCTCGGCGGTGACCCGCTTCAGATCGCCTTGTTCCTCGCACAACGCTATGAAGTCGCGAAGATCCATCCTTACCCCTTCTGTCGCTGCTCTACCGCCGGCGAGATCGAGCGCCCCCACGAGTCCGTCTCACAACAAAGCCTTGGTCGTCGCATTCGCACTCTATGCGGAGATGGGCAGTGTGTCTAATGCTTATTTCTTGCGCCATGTATAAGCTGACATATGGTTGGGCTCGCCCAGACGCATTGCCCCGCAGGCGGCGGCGATGGTCGGGTCTCGGCCTAACGCGGACGGACCGACCGCCGAGCCGGGCTTCTACGTCATCTGGGGCCCACGTGCGAAGGAGTGGCGGTTCCGGCCTCGGCGCAGCGCCGAGGCCGGAACGCAGGTCACTTGATGCGCACGCCCGACACGAGCTGGCTCACGATCCGGTCCAGGGCGTCTTTCTTCTCCCCGGTCCTTCCCTCGTCCACCTTCTTCGACCACACCGACTCCGGCCTCACCTGGAGGATTATGACGTTCTCGGGGAACGGCAAGTCGGCGTCGATGGCGAACTCTATGTCGTAAGGCTTGCCGTAGTACTTGTCGATCGCCTTGCTCACCCGGCAGATCTCTTTCAGTTCCTCGGCCGTGACGCTGAAGCGTTCCCGCTCCTCGGCGGGCACATCGACGAACGAGCAGTCACTGCCGGTCTCGTTGTACACGCACTTGACCTCTTTGCTGCCCTTGGTGCTCTTGATGACCGTCATGGTCACCTTGTCCACCAGATAGTTGTCCGGCGTGACCAGTCCGCTCACCACCGCCTCGCCGAGGCCGTAGCTCACGTCCACGGTGATCTTCGACCGGTCGCCGTTGAGCGGATTCAAGGTGAAGGCGACGCCGGAGACCCGGGAGTTGACCATCTTGGGGACACCCACACCGATGTCGAGGAGGAATCCCATCCCCTTGTTCAAGCGGTAGGTGATCGCCTCCACGTGATAGGCGCTGGCCCAGGTCTTCTTGATGTAGGCGATCAGGTCCTTCTCGCCCCGGATGTTCAGGTAGGTCTCCATCTGGCCGGGCATTGAGACCGCGCCGCTCGACCGCACCGCCACCGGGACATTCTCCGTGCTGCACATCTCGCAAAGCCGCTGGTACGCGCTGGTCGCTTCCTGGACGATGACGTCGGGCACTGTGGCCTCGGAGATCATCTGGACCACGGCGTCGCTGGCCGCCTTGCTGTTCTCCAAGGTAGCCTGGCCGAGGGACTCCAGGTACGCCGCGAGCTTGTGCTTGATGCCCGTTTCGGTGATGAAGAGGTCGTTGGCATGAAGGGTCAGGGCAAAGCCGGGGCTCGTCCTGATGCCACCCTTGAGCATCTCGCCTAGGTTGGCGTTCTTCTTCCCGACGAGCGGATAGTCGCTCCCCTCCAGCTCGTCATACCAGAACAGGATCCTGCTTTCCTTGTCAGTCATCGGGATACACCTCATCGTCGGTCACAAAGCTCGCAGCGACCATGGCCACAGACTGGACTCCTTTTCTCCGATCAGGCCCTTTTCACGATGGTCACGACACCCTCGTCTCCGTCGATCCGGATGATGTCGCCGGTCTTGATCGCCTGCGTACCGCGCCCGGTGCCAACGACCGTCGGCAGCCCGTACTCTCGGCAGACGATGGCCGCGTGGCACATCGCGCCCCCCACGTCGGTCACCGCTCCGACGATCTTGGTGAAGGCAGGGGCCCAGCTGGGCGAGGTGGTCGTTGCCACCAGGATCTCGCCTTCCTTGAGTTGATCGAGTTGTTCGGCCGACTTGATCACGCGGGCCGGTCCTTCGACGACTCCGGAGGCGCCGGGAGAGCCTATAAGCTCGTCGCTCGCGCCGCCTGCTGCGGCTTCCATCCCGCCGAGCCAGTTCTTGAGCGTGCCACTGGTGACACCCCAAAGCATGATCGTGAACGGTTCGGTGACAACATCGGGAGGAGTACCGAGCGCCGACGGCGGGACCCACTCCTGGAACTTCTTCATGACGCCCTTGCGCCAGTCGATCTCTTTCTTCCAGTATGAGGGGCCGCGGGCGATGATACCGGTGGCCCAGGCGGTCACGTGATCCCAGAGCGCGTCACGGATCTCGCCGCGTTTGAGGTACCAGATGTCGTCCTGCTCCTCGAAGAAGCCCGCTTCCACGAGGATGTCCGAGACCTGCCGCATCTTGGTCCAGAAGACGCTGTGGAACCAATGCTCCACGTAGAAGAGGTGATCCTCGAGGTAGGGGAACACACGCTGGGCGATGGCCAGCGTCTGGTCGAAAGACTCACGGTCCGCGTCGGAGCCGATAAGCGACCGGTACTCCTCGACGATGTTCCGGCTCTCCTCGATGAGCTTCTCGGTCGGACGGCCCACCTGCTTGCCGGCTTTCAACGCCTCGATGTGCATGACGATCGACGCGAAGGGCACGTCCAGGTTGTCGTTCCAGGAGTAGTGGTGGTGATACCAACCGGTCCCGGTGGAGATGTAGAACCAGGGATAGCGGGCCTTCTCCAGCTCATCCAGCCAGTGCTGTCCGGGGTTGGACTTGGCCATCTCATCCATCACCACGGAGGCGCTCTTGTTGTCCTGCAGGATCGAGTCGACGCCGTTGTCGATGGCCAGCCTCGCCAAGCGGATGAGCTCGGAGTCCGGCTTGTACATGACCACGTCGATGCCGGAGACCATCTTGTTCAAGGTCGATGTGGGGATGTCCGGGAAGATCTGGTTGCAGGTGTTGGCGAAGGTGACATAAGCGGCATAGCCCAGGTTCAGGAACTCGAAGTGGTACTGCCACACCTTCAGGCCCATGTGGATGAGCTCATCGTACTTGGTCAGCAGTTCGTATCCGCTGCCGATGCCCTTGTTCTCAAAGACCACGGACTCGTCCTCGACCTCCGGCAGCGACTCGAACTTGACCGCGTCGAGCTCGCTGAGGAGCACGTTCATCTTCGTCTTCCAGTCGGCGTACAGACGATCCCAGTTCTCGTAGTAGTAGCCAGCGCGCTTCATGAAAGTCGGGACGCGGCGACCCACCTCTTCGGGATCGGGGACCCCGACAGGTGAGATGTAGACGTAGCCGTTCACGATGCGGTGGGCGATACCCAGCGCCGGCGGCATGAGGAACGTCCGGGTGTTGTTCTGGGACAGTGCGAGGAACCAAGCCTCGTCCCAGATCAGGTCGAACGGGTAGTGCGGCTCAGGATAGTGGAGGCCGTCGTAGAACCAGAGTTGGCTCTCCTCGAAGGCCGCCCGGTCCGGGTCGTCCTTGCTGAACTGATAGTGATACGGGTAGAGCCTCTCCCAACCCTCGGTCCCGGGAATCGCAGGGACGTCGTGCGGACTCATAAAGCTGTTACTCATGTTCCCCCCTTGGATGGTCGTCACCTGATCGGTCACTATGCGGTTCGGTCTAGAGCACGAACCACCGCGGTTCGTCGAATCTCTCAGTGGTTCTCATGATCCTGCTGGAATAGTTGGTGACATAGTCTCTGCGCAAGATGTGTGTCAGCTCGCGATAGGATGCGTTCTCGAGGAGGAAGCCGATGTCCGCCGGATCCTTGAAGGTCAGCTCCCCTATGATTTCGCTCACCCCGCCTATCAGCACGTTCCAGCCGCCCGTGAGTTCCAGATACTCGATGCTCTCGAGCATAGGCACGTACTCGTCGGTGACGAAGGCGGCGTACTCGGCCCTCTTCCCAGGCAGGACGTCGTAGTATTGGTTGTACTTCCACACGCCCTTCTGGAGTTCATACGGCTTGTCACGCGTACGTCCCGTCGGCCGGAGGATCTTGCTGCGGTAGCCCACCACGTACTGTTTCAGGTCGCGCACGAGTTCGCGGTAGGCGGAGCTGGACATGATGCGGGCCAGATCTTCAAGCGACTCTGCGCGTTTCACCGAGATGATACGCGGGCCCTGCCCTACCTCGACGTAGTAGCCCCCTACGGACAGAAGCCCCATTTCGTTGCATTTCGGGATGAACGTCCGCGCCACGAAGGCCGAATACTCATCCTCCATTTCTGGAGGTATGTCCCACTCCAGAGTCAAGAGAACCTGCATGCGCCTTCCTCCTTTCCACCCGACGAGTTCGGGCAGACCTGCTTTGCGGGGTCGGGAAGATAGGATGCGGATACCGTCAAGTGTGTCCCCCTTGTCCCCTTGTTCGGCGGAGGCGCTTCGCCCCACCGCTGAGCGTCCCCTTGTGCCGGCCCCCCGGCCTGGCACGTTCGGCCTGGATTCGACCGTGGCACTGGGCACTTTACGCCCGGTAAGGACAAGTTTCCAGTACTTGTTTCTTTGGGTTATCATAAGGCAAAATTCTATCCGATTCTGCTGTGTCAAGATAATTGATGGACAGCTCTCAACATAACCATACGTAACCTGTCGGTCTCCCGGAGAGAACATGATCAACTTCAACCAGTTGCGTGCCTTCCACGAGGTCGCCCGGCAGCAGGGTTTCTCGGCCGCCGCGCGGGCCTTGTGCGTGACCCAGCCCGCGGTGACCTCCCACGTGCGTGGTCTCGAGGCCTCCCTGGGCGTACGACTCTTCAAGCGCCGGGGACGGCGCATGGTGCTCACGGAAGCAGGCGCCTTACTCTTCCTGCAGGCTCGCGAGGTGTTCGAACTGGAACGGGTGATGGAGCGGACGGTGGCCGAAGTCCGCAGCCTGGAGCGGGGCGTGCTGAAGGTCGGCACCACCAAGACCTACTCGCACCACCTCATGCCATCTCTCATGACCCTCTTCCACGCCGAGCATCCCGGGGTGCGCATGGTCCTCGATGAGGGTAGCTCTCTCGATATGTGCCGCAGCCTGCTGGATCTGCGCAACGAACTGGCGGTGGTTGCCAAGGTCGACGGGGTGCGCGGGGTGACGTTCGTTCCCTTCCGCACCGAGCGGGTGATCTTGGTGGCCGCCCCCACCCACCCCTTCGCCGCTCGGGGATCCGTCTTCTTCCAAGAACTGGAGGGGCTGCCCATCATCACCCGCGAAGAGGGCTCGGGCATGCAGGCACTCACACGTGCCTGCTTCGACGAACGGGGCATGACTCCCGACGTCCTGGTAGAGACCGGCAACGTGGAGTTCATCAAGGAGATGGTCGAAGGCGGAGAGGCCCTTAGCTTCCTGGTGGAGTCGGCCGTGGCCGAAGACCTCGCGCAGGGTCGGCTGGCGGCCGTGCGCATCGAGGATCAGGATCTCATGCTGGACGTGAACATCGCCTATCTGGAGGAAGATACCCTTTCCCCAGCAGCGGCCGCCTTCCTCAGACTTCTGTTGTTGGAGAAGTAGGGTCAGATCGCGGCGGGCGGCGGCTCGGGACGGCCGCTGGCGGCCGCGACGCGCACCCGCCCC
>JBBRDB010000074.1:0-10927 GCA_038204345.1 Thermoleophilia bacterium
GAGCGGGTGACCGTCGAGCGCATGGGGAAGCAGGATCTGTTCGAGACTCCCGTCCAGCCGCCCCAGATGATCTTCGAGCCAGAGGAGACGCCCGTTCTCGAACCTGACCACCTCGTACACGCCATCCCCAAGCTGGAAACCACGGTCTTCGACGCTGATCCGGCCCTCAGCCAGCGGCAGATAACTCCCGTTGATGTAAAGCATGTCTCTCATCCCACCGCCTTCCCTCCGCCGCACGGCGCCGCCTTGCCTGCCGGCGAGCGGACTGACGCGGCGGTCATCGCCTGCTAACCTGGATTCATGCCTGATGTTGATCCCACAACCGATCCCGGGGCTGCCGAAGGGCTGGAGGCGACCGCCCCCGCCGACGGCCATGACAGTATCACGGTCGGAATCCGCGAAGCGGATGCCGGAGACCTGGACGCCTTGGCCGCCCTCCTAGCCGAGATAATGGCGCATCATGGAGCGCCGCCACCCCCGGATAAGGCGCTCCGAGAGACCCTGCACGCAATCCTCGCATCTCCGACCCACCTATTCCTGGTCGCGGAGGCAGGGCGCACCATCGTCGGGGCCTGCAGCCTTATCATCTCTATCAGCACCTGGTCGGCGGGCCTGGTGTGCGAAGTCCAGGACGTCATCGTGCGTTCGCGAGATCGAGATTCGGGAGTGGGACGCAGACTCCTCGAGGCGGCCTCCGCGGTGGCCGCCCAACGCGGGTGCATACGCCTCTTCCTCTACGCGGAGCCCTCCAATCTCGGAGCCCATGCGTTCTACCGCTCACTCGGTCTCACGGAGAAGACGGCGCTCTACTTCGAACGCAGCCTCGATCCAGCGGCGACCTGATGCACAGAACAGTCGGACTCAGTTGCCCCTGAGCCGCAGCGTGCAGGTCTGTCCCTCGACCACGGTACCGGCCTCGAAGCCCGCGTCGCGCAGTCGGCACTGGATGTCGGTGAGGGTCAGGTCGTCGAAGTCCTGGAACATGTCGAACTCGACGATCTGAGCATCGAGATCGGCGCTGACGAAGCGCACGCCTGTGATGTCGCACAAAAGATCCTTCAGACGCTGCACGTCCTCTTCGCTCCGCAGATTGACTATCTTCAGGTCCTCGTGCCTCACCGCTCCAACCTCCCTTTCGAATGTTCATTCTCACACACGCCCAGTACCCGATTCGCGAGAGAAGGCAGCATGCGTCTTACTCGAACCTGGGCGTCCAGGTCGAGGTCCGCCACAGCCACACCCTCGCCGTCTGGGACGCGGGCCAAGACCACCCCCCAGGGGTCCACGATGATGCTCCGTCCGTAGCTCTCGAGTCCCCTCCCCTCCAGCCCGTACTGATTCGCCGCAAGCATGAACACCTGGTTCTCGATCGCCCGCGCACGCACCAAGACATCCCAATGGTCGCGTCCCGTCACCATGGTGAAGGCGGCCGGAACGGACACGATATGAGAGCCGAGATCCGCCAATGCACGGTAGAGTTCAGGAAAGCGCAGGTCGTAGCATATGCTTTGGCCCAAGACGGGTCCGCCCTCGCCCAAGGGTACCGCCACCACTTCGTCGCCGGCGCGGCACTCGAGGCTCTCACGGTAACTGTAGCCTCCCACGTCTACGTCGAACATGTGGATCTTGCGGTAGTAGGAGAGCCTGCTCCCGTCCGGCGCAAAGACGACGCTGGTGTTGTAGGGGCGTCGGTCGTCTCCACCTGTCTCCCAGATGCTGCCCGCGACGAGAAAGATCGCGTGGTCCCGAGCGGCGGCCGCAAGGGACCCCAGCAGGGGCCCTTCGAGAGACTCCTTCGCGCGGTCGAGTCCCTCCGGGTCGCCCAGATAGTGGAACTTCTCGGGGAGCACGACCAGCCGCGCACCGTATTCGGCCGCTCGGGCCACCAGCTCGAGCGCTGTGGTCACATTGGCCTCGACATGGTCCGTCGTGTTCATCTGCACGACTGCGGCGCGGACGGTATGTTCCACGTCTCGCCCTCCCGAGTTTGACGTCAAGGTCGGCTGGGAATCATACGATACACGAGTCTTGCCGGCGCGCGGCTACGGTCTGCGCGCGCGACCATAGATGAACAAGGAGGCCGGAGATGTGCATCGCGATCTCTCGCGAATGTGATTGCGGCACCGGGGTCGCAAGTCTGCACCACGCCAACTCGGTTTTACCCGATGAGGTGATCACCGCGGTCCATTGCCCCGACTGTGAGAAGACGGTGGATTTCGACCCGTCGAGGATGCTGCGCGACAACGGCTGGATCATCGAGTACGACATGGACTTGGCCGCCGGTATCCTTGCCCGCGAGGGTGTGGACCCGGATGCCGTGACCCCGGAGTTGATATTCGACAAGGGATACTCCACTTGGAACGGCCTGACTCCCACCGACGCTTTCGACAAGTCCATGGAGATGCACGAGCTGCTCTCCGATTCCAAGGGCGACAAGCTTGCCTACTTCCAAGCCATGAAGAAGTGGACGCAGGACCGCACTACCCGTCTGGCCGAGCAGGGTTGGCGTAAGGCCCGGCTCGCGCTCTAAGCAGCGTCTAGGAGTCGAAGCCCCTCAGGAACGGAGGCACGTCGAGATCGTCGGCGGACTCTTCGTCTTCGGGAAGTCGTTCCGCAGGCTTCTCGGTGGTCTCCTCGCCTGTGTCACTGCCTGCCGGTAGCCTATCCGTCCGCTCAACCGCCATCGCACCGCCAGGGTCCTCTCCGCCCGCGAGGAACGATTCGTCGGCTTCGGAGGGGCCCATCGGAGCTTTCGCTCTGGGAGCCGCGTCGAACCCGGTGGCCACCACGGTCACGCGGATGACGTCGCCCAGAGCCTCGTCGACCACGGCGCCGAAGATGATGTTGACATCGGGGTCGGCGGCCGCGTTTATCACCTCGGCCACCTCGTGCACCTCGAAGAGGGACAGGTCTGATCCGCCACTGACGTTCAACAAGATACCGCGGGCGCCCTCGATCGAGGTCTCGAGCAGCGCGGAGTTGATGGCCTGATCGGCGGCCTTCTGGGCGCGCTGCTCTCCGCGCGCCGAGCCTATGCCCATGTGCGCGGTGCCGGCTGCGGTCATGATGGTGCGCACGTCGGCAAGATCGAGATTGATGAGACCGGGGATGGTGACCAGGTCGCATATCCCCTGCACGCCCTGACGCAGGACGTCGTCGGCGAGGCGCAGGGCATCGACCATCGACGTCGAACGGTCCACGACCTCGAGGAGTTTGTCGTTGGGAACGACGATCACCGTGTCGGCGAACTTGCGCAGGGCCTCGATGCCCGCGGAGGCCTGGGCCTTGCGACGCTTCCCCTCGAAGGCGAAGGGGCGTGAGACCACGCCGATGGTGAGCGCGCCCACTCCCTTGGCGATCTCTGCTATCACCGGTGATGCTCCCGTGCCGGTGCCACCGCCTTCGCCGGCGGTGATGAACACCATGTCACTGCCTTTGAGCAAGGCCTTGATGTCGTCGTACGCGGCCTGGGCGGCCTGACAGCCCACTTCGGGATCGGACCCGCCCCCCAGGCCTTTGGTGAGTTCCCGCCCGATACGCAGCTTGTGATCGGCCTCGCACATCTGCAGAGCCTGGACGTCGGTGTTCACGGCGATGAACTCCACGCCTTCGAGTCCGGCTTCGAGCATGCGGTTGACCGCGTTCGTGCCGGCTCCGCCCACACCCACGATGCGGATGACAGCGGGGAACGCGCGCGAAGGCTGGATGAGCTGACGCTTGGCGGCCGGCTGACCGAACCCGCTCTCCCCCACGGACGCCCCGAACGACTCGCCGGCCCCGGCGGCCGCGTCGCCCGCATGCCCTTCGGGGTGCCCGCCCGTCGAACGGAAGAGTGCTCCGAGACCGCTGTTCTTCATGCTAGATCTTCTTTTTTCCATTGAGCACCTCTCTGGCCAACGAGCGGTAGGATTCGGCGGCCTCGCTGCGGGGAGCATATTTGATGACCGAGGATCCCTGCACGGGTGCCTCGGCGAACTTGATGGTCTTGCGCACCACCGTATCGAACACCAGGTCGCCGAAGTTCGAGCGCAGCAGGTCCACGGCCTCGGCGCCGTGCAGGGTCCGTGCGTCGAACAACGTAGGCAAGATGCCGGCGATGTGGACGTTGGGGTTGAGGTTCTCTCTCACCAGTTCCAGCGTGCGCTCCAACTGCGCGAGGCCGCGGAGCGAGAGGTACTCGCACTGCACGGGAACGATGATGGCGTCAGAGGCCGTCAGGGCATTGATGGTCAGGAGGCCCAGCGACGGAGGAGTGTCGATCAGAATGTAGTCGTAGTCCTCGCGAACGGCCATCAGTGCCCGGCTCAAAGCCCGCTCGCGCCCGATGACGGAAGCCAGCGCCAACTCCGCCCCGGCCAGGTCGATGTTCGCCACCGCGAGTTCCACCTCCATGTGGTGGATCACGTCGCCGATATCGACGCCCTGGATCAGCACGTTGTACATGCTCGGGTTGACGTCGTCAGGATTGAGTCCCTGGCTCATGGTCAGATTGCCCTGGGGGTCCATATCCACCGCGAGAACCCGCTTGCCGAGTTCCACGAGGGCTACACCGAGATTGAGGGTGGAGGTGGTCTTGGCCACCCCGCCTTTCTGGTTCGCAAGGGCTACGACCCGAGCCAAGTGATACCTACCTTCTGTGCGCTGCGCGTGGGCACTCAAGAACACGTGTGATTATACGGTAGCTACGCTTTCGGGCAAAATCCCGGTATTCCTTGGAATCGAGGGAATGAGATCTCGTCCCGGAACGGGACGATTCAGCGTCGAGACGTGAGGAAGGCGGGGCGCACCTCCGGAGCCGGCACGTCGGAGACCGGCGGTGGAGGCTCGTGCGCGCGGGTGAAAGCTCGGAGTTCGCGCATGTAGGCCATGTTCTCCGGCACCCTTTCCCAGCCGTGACTCATGAGGAAGCCCTGCAGCCGATGGTATGGGTTGGCCGGCATACGCCTTACGCTGTAGAAGCGACGGTGTGCTGCCAGCGTCTCGCGCTGGAGTTCCCAGGGACTCATGTTCCGCGGCCAATAGACCACGTGGTGGCCGTCGAACAAGGTCCAGTTGTTCGTGAAGATGCGACCTTCGGCCCGGAGCTGTGCGGTCTGGCGGGTTCCGGGGAGGGGTGTCAACACCAGGAACTGGGCCGAGCTGATGTGATTGTCGATGGCGAAGTCCACCGTCTCCCGAATGGAAGCAACCGTGTCGGAGTCCGATCCCAACACGAACATGCCGTGCGTCTTTATCCCGTAGGAGCGGAGCGCCGCCAGCCCTCCGGCCATGTCCTCGATGCTCTGGCGCTTGTTGAAGCCCCGCAGGGTCTCGGGATTCGCCGACTCCAAACCGAGATACACAAGGAAACAGCCCGCTTCCGCGAGGAGGTGGAGCAGTTCGTGGTCGGTCGTGCCCCCCTTATGCACGGAATCGATGCGGATCTGGGCCGAGAAGGGAGTCTGCAAGCCCTCACGCACCATACGGGCGAGCAGCGACTTGGTCCTACGCTTGGACAGCACGAAGTTGTCGTCGTAGAAGAAGATGTTCCCGGGAAGAGCCTCCCGGATGGCCGCGATGACCTTGTCCTCGGGCTCCGTGCGCACCCGCCGGCCGAAGATCATGATCACGGAGCAGAATTCGCAGTCGTGCGGACACCCCCGTGAGGTGAGCAGCGGGGTCGGGTGGATCGTGTCGTGGTGCTCCACCATCGTGAGGTCGGGCATGGGTAGATCGGCCGTGGAGTCCAGCAGGGGCCGGGCCGGGTTGTGTCGCACCGCACCTCCCGAGTCCTTCCAGGAGAGGCCTGCGACGGTTCCCGTGTCGCGGGATCCCGTCAGGACCTCGAGGAGTTCGAACATGGCGCGCTCTCCCTCGCCCCGCACCACGTAGTCGCAGAACTCCAGCGCTTCGTCTGCCTCGAAGGTCACGTGGGGGCCGCCCATGACTACGGGGATGCCGGCTTGACGGGCACGTTCGGCATACCTGTAAGCCTTGATCGCGGTAGAAGTGATGGTAGAGACACCCACGAGGTCGGATCTCAGGATGTCGTCCCAATCGAGCTCGCCCAGCGTCTCGGCGTACACGCGCACGTCGTGGCCCGCGTCCCGGAGCATCGTGGCCAACAAGGGCAGCCCAAGGCGGATCTGCTTCACGAAGCTGTATATGTGGAAGCCGGGCGGCGCCGGCTCGATGAAGCTGATGCGCACCAAGACTCCGGAGGTTCACGACACAAGGCCGATGGTCATCGGAGCACACTGTACGCCCGCGTCCCGCCGAGGGCAACCCTCCCCCCCGTCGACTCGGCGCATGCCGCTCATTGAAGGGGCTCAGTACTCGCCGATCTCCGGCACCACCCACTGCGCGCGCCACTCCGGTGCCGGCATGACCGGGGCGAAGTACACGACCTGCTTCGAGATCCTGCCATCCAAGAAAGAATAGACAGAGACCGTGTACCAGTCAGAACCATCGGGATAGCGGGTCTTGAAATGGCCGGACGAAATCAGACAGCCGAGTAGATGATACTGCTCCAAGCACATGACTGCGGAGGAGCAGAGACGAAGCCCAGAAAACCGACACGCAACCAGTCACTGGTGCTCAAGACTCTGGAGGAGCGTGATGGAGGATTTTTAGGCGGTATGCTCCGAGGACCTCAGAGGGTTACCGTCTAACGCGGCGCTACGCCACCACGTCCACTGTGAACACCGGAGGCACGGACTGCACCACCACGTCGGCGTTCGGCCCCAGGCGTTCGCGGGCCATCTCGATCGCCCGCTCCAGGGTCGGGGCGGCCACGAACCCCATGTGCTCCACCACCGCAGGATCCTCGCAACCCGCTACGATCACCGTGTCCACATGCCGGAGGGCCCGCGACATCCAGTACCAGGCGAAGAACGGGTGGGCGGGGTGGTAGGCCCATCCCTGACGGTAGGCGGCGAGCAGATCCGCGTCGGCGACGAAGCCCGGCTCGAAGTCACGCTCCATGACGGCCGAGTCGCGGGTGACGGAGAGCACCTCCTTCCAGAACCGCTCGTAGGAGGGGTGGTGCACCAGATCGAAGCCGGGAGTGCAGGGCGAAGCCAGCACGACGATGCCGCCCCGACGCACGAGTGGCCTCCCCCGGCCGAACTGGAATGAATACCCCAGACCCAAGTTCGCGACCAACAGGGGATTCGTGTCGGCGTGCACGGCATAGGGGCTGATGTTGGGCACGCCCAACACCAAGATGTCTGATTGACCCTCGACTGTGACGCGGCTCCCCGCCATCCTCTCGAGCAGTGCCGCGTGGACGGGCTCCACGGCGCCCGCCCAGACCCCGGCGGGTTGGTAGAAACCCCGCATCCCCTGACGGGTGAAACGCCGCAGCGAGGCTGGAGTCCTGCGCGCCTGCCGCAAGACCGATGGGAGGCGCCGCCGACGCAGGTCGAGCAACCGGAGGGGGCCCGCCCACAGTCGGTTGTTCACCAAGGTCTCCACTTGGAACACCGGCACGCGCGCGCCGATGTGTCGCCCGATGTCGCGCAGTGCGCTGTGCATCGCCGAGGATTCGGGCGACATGAGCGGGCTCGACGCCTGCACCACGGGGTGGTGGTGCTGCGCGATGCAGGCGTAGGTAGACAATCCACACGCCAGCGACTTGTGGCCGCCGTTCATCTCCGTCCACGGTACCGCCACGTAGACTACCAGGTCGGCGCCGGCCACCAACCGGCTCACCTCCACCAGTAGGCCCGACCCGGTGGAGCCGAGTGAGACGTTGGCGTCTGGGTCCTCGCCGTCGTAGCAGGTGATGCGATCGCCGAACCTGCGCATGAGGCGGGGACCGACGATGGGGGCCAACTCCCGACGTCGCCACCGGCGATGGAGACCGTTCGCGCAGACGAGGGTCAGGTCTCGGTCGCGGACCCCGGCTGCAGAGAGCTCGTCCACTACCTGCTCGAGGACCTGTCTGCGCGGATCTGCCAGAGGGGGCGGTAGTGGAAGGCAGGGATCGTCGAAGGCCACCGTCACGCGCGCGCCCGGGCCCACAAGGCGGCTCAACGGCGGCAGACCCACCGGCGCGCGCAGCGCGCGGCGGACGGACGCCGCAAAATCGGGGAGCGGCTCGAGCGGCGGAGGTGGGTCGATCACGCGGGCCGGTCCCTCGACCGTCACCTCGACGAGGTCGTCACCGGCCATGAGCAGCAGGTCGAGCGCGCCGGCTCTCCCGCACTCGGTCCCGCGACCGGGGGGACCGCCCTTCACGCCGGCGGGCAGGCGGCGGTCGCGACGCCGAGGCGGCCGTTGCGCCCGGCCGACGCGCCCTCATTCACGTGCGCCACCCTGCGCGGGCGGTGCGCCCGGCGGTCGCGCCATTATTCACGCGCACCACCCTGGGGGGATGAGGCGGGAGGGGTGGGAAGATGCCGCTCCCGCCGATCGTTCCCGGCTGCGGCCGATGCGCCTGCCTGCCAGGTCAGCGGCAGGGTGACTCGGAACCTGGTGCGCCCCGTGTCCTCCCCCGGCTGGTCGCTGGGGCCGGCCGGGGCCGCCAACAACTCCACCCCACCTCCCAGGACCTCACAGATCTCGCGCACCAACGGCAGGCCGAGCCCGAAGCCTTCGTGCCTCCCACTGGAGGATCCACGGTAGAAGCGCTCGAACACCCGCGGTCGCTCTTCCTCTCCGAGCGTATCGCCGCCGCTGTCGAAGTCGAGTATGTACCTGCCGTTGGCAACGTCGGCTATCACCTCGATGGGGTCGTCACCGCCGTACTGCACGGCGTTGCGCAGCAGGTTGCCGATCACTTGGCGGAGCATATCGGGGTCTGTGCTCAAACGGGTCGAGAAAGCCGCCGGTGTCACCGTCGACCGGATGCGCCCCGGGTGCACCGTTCCGGATTCCTCCAAGCGTTCGACCTCTTCGCGCACCAAGCTCATCGGGTCCACCGAAGTCACAGCCGGATGGAACTCCCGCGAGTCGAAGCGCGAGAGGGTCAACAGAGCATCGACCAGTCGACGCAGGCGGGTGGATTCGCGAAAGACGGCGGCCGCCGACCGACGGCGCTGGTCGGGCGAATCAGCGGTGCCATCCAGCAGTGCCTGCGAGAACCCTTGGATCGAGGTGAGGGGAGTGCGCAACTCGTGCGCCGCCGAGGCCACGAAACCGCGCAGAGACTCGTCGCTGCGCCGCACTTCACGGCGCATCGTCTCCAGACTGGAGGCCAGCTGGAATACCTCGTTCGGGTACACGCCGGTGACGGGCTCGGCATAGGAACCCTCAGCCATGGTGCCGGCAGCCCTTGAAAGACGTCTGAGCGGGCGACTCAGCCACTCCCCGAGACCCAGGCCCACGATCAACGCGAAGCCCACTCCAACGAGACCAGATATGAGCAGAATGCGGAACATGCCGCGGCGGTCGGCGACCGCATCGGAAGTAGGCAGCGAGATGACCACGAGGCCCTCTCCGTCGGTGCCCAGATCGACGGGAGCCGCCGCCACCACCAACCGTTGATCGCCCTGAAGCCGCAAGGTGGTGCCGGCAGGGCCTTCTTTGGTCATTCGCAGGGCCTCGGAAAGGAGCAGCGCGGCCATGGGCCCTTGCGTCCGGGGCGGTCCGGCGGCGGCCAGTACCTCCGCCCCGTCGAATATCGTGATGCCCGCGCCGCTGGGCATGACCTGCATGTCGAGACGCAGAACCGCGGCGAGTCCCCGCGCGGTCGCGAGGGAGCGGAGCGGCCCGAGGTCCACCAGGGTCTCCACCTGGTTCGCCACTTCCACGGCGTGAGCCACCATCGTCTCCTGTATCTGCCCGACGACGTAGTTGCCCAGAAAGCCGTAAAAGAGAAGGCCCACCATGAGCAGTGTCAGCACGGCCACTCCGATGAGGGCAGCCGCGATGCGCAGACGGATAGACCCGCCCGCCAACCGCGGACCGACGGGCTGCGCTGAATTCGCGGCAGCGGACACCGGCATCAGTCCTCGTCATCTCCCTCGGCCGTGCCGGGCGGGTCGGCTTCAGCCGGGACGGCCGTCGCGTCGGCCCGGTAGCCGACGCCCCATACTGTCTGGATGACCACGGCCCAACGCCCGATCTTCTTGCGTACCTGCCGTATGTGCACGTCCACGGTCCGTGCGTCGCCGTAGAACGAGTAGCCCCACACTTCTTCCAGGAGCCGCTCGCGCGACAGGGCGATGCCCCGGTTCACGAAGAGGTAGTGCAGTAGATCGAACTCCCGAGGCGTCAACTCCACCCGCACGCCGTCGACCTTGACCACCCGCTCGTCGACCAGCACCTCCACCCCGCCCAACACCTGGACCCCCGATTCGCCCGCTGGTGCCGCCCGCCGGAGGACGGCCCGCACGCGGGCGACGAGTTCGCCAGGGTTGAACGGCTTGGTCATGTAGTCATCAGCTCCGAGCTCCAGGCCCAGGATCTTGTCCTGATCGGCGTCCTTCGCCGTCAGAATGATCACCGGCACCGACGAGAACACGCGCACATCCTTCAACACGCGCAGCCCCGAGCCGTCGGGCAGCATGAGATCGAGGATCACGAGCACCGGCGAATTCGACCTCACCAGCTCGGGCGCCGCTACAGCGCTCGATGTGGAGACCACCAGGTAGCCCTCGTTATCCAGGTACAGCTCTAGGAGTTCGGAGATGGAAGGGTCATCCTCGACCACGACGATGGTGCCGAGTTCAGCTTCACGCCTCCCTGCCACGCCAGCCTCCTTGTCGCAAATCTGTCGCGTTCCGGCACCGGGCCCGCGGGCGACGGGGTCCCTCGGGGCGGCTGCGCCGAAAGCCTCCCCCGGCCATCTTAGTGGCATGGGGGGAGGCGTGTCCATGACTACGGCCGGATTCGCCGCCAAGCGGAGCGCGGGGGCGGGGGTGGGGGGGCCCCGCGCCCCCCCCCCAAGAGGGCCCGGGTAAAAGAGCCCCGCGACGCGGGCCCCGCGACCCCCGCTTTGGAG
>JBBRDB010000075.1:0-10864 GCA_038204345.1 Thermoleophilia bacterium
GTTGTCGGCCGGTTTCTTGGCCCATTCCGCATCCCTCGCGCTCCGCTGGGTCGAGGGCGGGAGGATGCCGCTCACGAGTCTGTTCGAGACCCTGGTGTTCCTGTCCTGGAGCATCGTGCTCCTGGCCATCGTGGCCGATCGTCGCTACGGGGCCGGGGCCGCCTCGATCATCTTGGTGCCGTCCGCCTTCTTCATGACAGCTGCCGCGGTCCTCATGTACGAGGGCCCGCGCGAGTTGAAAGACGAATTGGCGAGTCACTGGTTGGCCGTTCACGCGGGCCTGAGCGTCTTCGGCTACGCCGCTTTCACCTTGGCCTTCGCCGCGGGCTTCTTCTACGTCGTGCAAGAGGACCTTCTGAAGAAGAAGTACGAGCAGGTCCGCACGCTCATCCACGCTTTGGTGGTGGCGTTCGGCACCGGACTCGGTCTCTACGTGGGCTACGTCATCGCTAATCCGACCCTGTATGAAGATGCGACCGGTCATCGTGTGTACGGCTATTCCACGGCCGATTGGACCATCATTCTGACAGCGACGGTGATCGGGCTGGTCGCCTCGTTGGTGGTGGGGTGGTTGGCGGCCAGGGGAGCATCGAAACCGAGTTTTGCGAACCGCCTGCCGGCGCTGCACGTTCTCGATCGGCTGAGTGTTCACAGCGTGGTCTTCGGGCTGGTCCTTCTCGCTCTTGGCATCATCAGCGGGGCGTTCTGGGCCAAGCTCGTGTGGGGCAGCTGGTGGGAATGGGACCCTAAAGAGACGTGGGCCTTGATCTCCTGGTTGTTCTACGGCGGCTACATGGGCCTGAGAGAGACGGCGAACTGGAGAGGGCGCAAGGCCGCTCTGATCGCCATCGCCGGCATGTTCTTGATCGTGTTCACCTTCCTCGGCATCAACCTGTTCGTACCTGGACGCCATGACTTCAACTGACCCCTGCATGTGTGCCCGACCCAGGAGCGCCGACGCCGTCGACGCGCTGATCTAAGGGACGCGGCCGGATGCATATCGCCACGATCGGAGTCAATCACAAGACCGCCTGCCTCCAGGTGAGGGAGCAGGTGGCTTTGGCTGACGATGTCGCACGGGTCCTCCTCGAGCACCTCCTCGCGCGCCCCGAACTGGGAGAGGCGGTAGCGGTAAGTACCTGCAATCGCACGGAGATCTACGTCACCGGGGAGACGCTCCCCTTGAAGGATCCGGTGCTCGACGAGTTGTGCGTAGCCACCGGGATCTGTCGTGATGACGTGGCCGAGAGCGTCTATTACCACGAAGACGATCGAGCGGTGGACCACCTGTTCGCCGTGGCCTCTTCTCTCGACTCGATGGTCCTGGGAGAGGCCCAGATCCTCCATCAGCTGAAGGTGTCCTACCAGACGGCCGAAGAGGCGAAGGCCACTGGGGCAGTGCTCAACAAGCTTTTTCGCCGCTCCTTCGAAGTGGGAAAGCGGGTGCGCACCGAGACCCGTATCGGAGAGAACTCGGTCTCCATTGCGTCAGTCTCGGTGGACCTCGCCCGCAACGTCTTCGGCGACCTCTCTCCGCGTTCCGTGCTCGTGATCGGGGCGGGAGACATGGCGGAGTTGGTGCTCACCCACCTGCGGGGCGACGGGGTCCACGACATCCGGGTGGCCAACCGCACCTTCGAGAGGGCCGCCGAACTCGCACAGAGGTTCGGCGGTAGCGCCGTGCCCTACGAGGCGCTCCTGGAACATCTGGTCGCCGTGGACATCGTCATCACGTCCACCGCCGCGACGCAGCCGATCGTGCGGCGCACAGACATGGAACGCGTGATGAAGGGGCGCAAGAACCGACCCATCTTCCTGGTGGATATCGCCGTGCCCCGGGACGTGGAGGCGGAGGTGGGCTATGTGTACAACGCCTACCTGTACGACATAGACGATCTCCAGGAGGTCGTGGCGTCGAACCTGGGCGAGCGCACACAGGAAGCGGCGATGGCCCGCGAGATTGTCGTGGAAGAGGTGGAGGCCTTTCGGGCATGGCTCATTTCGCTGGACGTGGTGCCCACCATGGTGGAATTGCGCCGCTGGGCCACGCGCGTCAAAGACGAGGAGTTGGAGAAGCACCTGGCCCGCATGCCCGACCTGACGCCCGACCAGCGGGAGAAGGTGTCGGCCCTCGCCCATTCCCTGGTGAACAAGTTCTTGCATCCGCCTACTGTGCGCGTCAAAGAGACCGCCGGCGAGGAGAACGGGTACCGCTACGCCGAATCGCTGCGCGAGTTGTTCGGCCTCGACTCACAGGCCGTCGACGGTGAGGAGTATGCCGGCCCCTCGCCTCCAGTTGCCCCCCGCCCGGCCGGTGGGCCGGCCGAAGACACCGAAGAAAGGAGTACGTCATAGATACGCAGCGCATGGTCATCGCCTCGCGCAGGAGCCAGCTTGCCATGACTCAGAGTCGCCACGTGCAGGCGCTGCTGATGGAGCTCGAGCCGGCTCTCGAGGTCGTGATCGTGGAGATCGTCACCAGCGGGGATAAGATTCTCGACTCCCCCCTCTCTCAGATCGGGGACAGAGGCTTGTTCGTGAAAGAGATCGAGGAGGCCTTGCTCTCCGGGGAAGCCGACCTCGCGGTACACAGTGCCAAGGACGTGCCGACGGTGCTGCCCGAAGGCTTGGCGCTGCTTGCCTTCCCTGAGCGCGAGGATCCCGCCGACGTCTTTGTCGGCTCTCTTTCTTCTGCCGCCGATCTGACTCCGGGCAGGCGCATCGGCACCAGTAGCCTGCGCCGTCGTTCGCAGTTGCTCTCCCGCTTCCCCGGGCTCGAGATAGTGGATATCCGCGGGAACGTGGAGACTCGGATCCGCAAGATCAGCGAGGACGGGCTGGATGGGACGATCCTTGCGGCCGCCGGACTCAAGCGTCTCGGCCGCTTTCACGAAGCCGCGTTCTCGTTTGCCGACGAAGACATGTTGAGCGCGGTGGGGCAGGGATCGTTGGCCCTTGAGGCGCGGTCCGGCGACGAACGGGTGGCCGGTCTGCTGGCGCGGTTGGATCACGCGGCTACACGCGCCGAAGTGCTGGCCGAGCGGGCCCTGATGCGTGCTCTGGAGGGCGGGTGCCAGGTGCCTATCGGCGCCAGGGCCCGCGTCCAAGGGGAGACGCTGTCTCTGACCGCTTACGTCGGCTCGGTGGACGGGTCGCGTAGCGTGCGCATGGCCCGGACCGGGTCGGTGGGGGCCCCTGAGGAGCTCGGCGCGGCGCTGGCGGCCGAGATGCTCGGCGCCGGAGCCGAAGTCATCTTGGCCGAGGTGCGAGGGTCGTCTTCTTGACGCGCGGCGGGTCCTCCTCGTTCGAGGAGCGTCCGCTGGTGGGAAGGCGGGTCGTGGTAACGCGGGCACGCGCCCAATCTGCCGGTCAGATCGAGGCCCTGCGTCAACTGGGAGCGGAGGTCATAGCGTTCCCTACGATACGCATCGAAGCCATCTTGGCGTCGCCTGAGATCGACGCGATGATCGCGACCGTCGGTTCATACGATCTCGTCGTGCTCACGAGCGCCAACAGCGTGAGCTGTCTTTTCGATCTTCTGTGCGAGGCCGGCTCTGACGCGAGCGCGCTGCAGCGGGCAACGCTGGTGGCCATCGGTCCCAAGACCGCCGCCGCGTGTAGGTCGCGCGGAGTGCAGCCTGACATCGTCCCTGAGACGTCCGTGGCCGAAGGGGTGCTCGAGGCCCTTGCCGACCGCGACCTCTCCGGTCGGCGCATCCTGATCCCGCGGGCCCGCGAAGCGCGAGAGATCCTGCCGGGATCCTTCCGTGCCGCCGGAGCAGTGGTAGACGTGGTCGCTCTGTACGACACGGTCCCCGAGCCACACTCCCCTGAGGACATCGAGCGTGTCCTCGACTCTCACTACGTCACTTTCACTTCAGGCTCCACGGCCAGGAGCTTCGCCGATGTGCTGCGTTCGGCCGGGTTCGGAGACGCACTCGCACGTCTGTCGGCGGTCTCCATCGGCCCGGTGACGTCGGAGGCGGTGCGAGAGGAAGGCATGCGGCTCGTCGCCGAAGCGCGGAGCTACACGGTCGAGGGATTGGTGCAGGCACTAGTCGAGCATGCGCTATACTTCCCAAGCTCTGGATAGTCCGTTCGCGCTCTCGCAGCGTCTATGAGTCGGGCCGCGGCCCCGCCCCGGCGGCGGGAACGCTCGCATCCATCCCTCGGTTAGTCGGAGGTCCTGACAGACTATGTATTTCCCCCAGTATCGTCCGCGACGCATGCGGCAGACCGACAGTCTCCGCTCCATGGTCCGGGAGACACGCCTACACGCCGATATGCTCATCTACCCCTTGTTCGTCACGTTCGGCGAGGACGTTCGGCAACCGGTGGCGTCGATGCCGGGCGTGTTCCAGTTCTCCATAAACAATCTCGTCGAGGAAGCCAAGGAAGTCGCCTCACTCGGCATCAGGAGCATCCTCCTCTTCGGTCTTCCCGAGGGCAAGGATGAAGCGGGGTCGGCTGCCTACGATCCTGAGGGCATCACGCAGATGGCCATCCGCGCGGTCAAGGAGAACGTGCCGCAACTCACCATTGTCGCCGATGTGTGCCTCTGCGAGTATACGAGTCATGGACACTGCGGCATCGTGCGTGCCGACGGCAATGTGGACAACGACCTGTCGCTCGAACTGCTGGCCAAGACGGCTGTGAGCTATGCCGAAGCTGGTGTAGACGTGGTGGCTCCCTCTGACATGATGGACGGACGTGTGGGCGCGATCCGCTCGGCCCTTGACCAAGAAGGTCACAGCGATGTTCCCATCTTCTCGTATTCTACGAAGTACGCGTCGAGCTTCTACGGGCCCTTCCGCGACGCCGCCGATTGCGCTCCGCAGTTCGGAGACCGTAAGTCGTATCAGATGGATCCGGCCAATTCCGACGAAGGCGTGCGCGAGGCCTTCCTCGATATCGAGGAAGGCGCCGACATGGTCATGGTGAAGCCGGCGCTCCCCTACTTGGACCTCATATATCGCCTCAAGACAGAGACTCGATTCCCCGTGGCCGCATATAACGTGAGCGGCGAATACGCGATGATCAAGGCCGCCGCCGAACGGGGGTGGCTGGACGAGGAGGCCGTTGTCATGGAGACTCTGCTCGGTATCCGTCGGGCCGGTGCCGACGTCATCATCACCTACCACGCGAAGGACGCGGCGCGCTGGATTGCCGAACGCTCGGCCGTCGTCCCGAGGGCGTCGTGAGCGGCCCGGCTCAGGGCCATCCGCAAGACTCACCCGGCGCGGGACGGTTGCCTGCGCCCCCGCAGGGAATGGCGCTCTCCCCCTCCATCGAGTCGGACCGGAACGCTTCTGATCAGACCGCCTACCTACCCAAGCTCATCGCGTGGGAGGTCACGCGCTCCTGCAACCTATCCTGTGTCCACTGCCGCGCATCGGCGGAGAAGGGGCCCTACCCCGGCGAACTCTCGCTGGAGCAGTGCAAGGTCCTCATCGACGACATCGTGTCGTTCAGCAACCCGGTGCTCATCCTTACCGGCGGCGACCCGCTCATGCGCGAAGACATCTGGGACGTGGTGGAGTACGCGATCGGCTCGGGTCTCCGCACCGTGATGTCGCCGAACGGCACCTTGGTCACACCCGAGGCGGCTCGGAAGATGAAGGAACTGGGGGTGCCGCGCATCTCCATCAGCATCGACTTCCCAACAGCTGAGCTGCACGACAAGTTCCGCGGTGTGGCCGGCGCGTTCGACGGCGCTGTACGTGGCGTCAAAACGGCGATTGAAGCCGGTGTCCAGGTGCAGATCAATTCCACCATCACCCGCCTGAACGTCGAGTATCTCGACGATCTGTTGGCGCTGGCCGAGGAACTTGGGGCGGTGGCGTTGCACCCCTTCCTGCTCGTGCCCACCGGTCGTGGCAAGTCGCTCGGGCCCGAAGAGTTGCCTCCCGAGGACTACGAGCGCACTCTTAACTGGGTCTACGACCGCCAGAAAACATCGAAGATCTTCTTTAAGCCCACCGACGCGCCGCACTATCACCGCATCATGCGGCAGCGGGCTAAGGAGGACGGGATCGATCTATCCGAACTCAAGATGCACCCGCACTCCCACGCAGCCATGGCGGGGAAGGTGGGGAAAGCCGGCCACCCCGGTGATCTGGATTCTCACTCGCGCGGATGTCTGGCCGGCACCGGGTTTTGCTTCATCAGTCATGTGGGCAAGGTACAGCCGTGCGGCTACTTCGACGTGGTGGCCGGCGACGTCAAGCAGCAGCCTTTTTCGGAGATCTGGCGCGACGCGCCGCTCTTCCAAGACTTGCGCGATGTGGACAAGCTCACCGGCAAATGCGGTATCTGCGAGTATCGCCGGGTGTGTGGCGGCTGCCGGGCGCGCGCCTACGAGGTGAGCGGCGACTATTTGGCCGAGGAGCCATATTGTGTCTACGAGCCGGTTCGCCGAGGCTGCTAAGGTGGCGTAGAAAATGCCGGGGTGCGGTAGAATGAGTCACGCGAACGCGTGCGTGCTCTTTGTCGATGTCTTGGGGTGTGATGTCCGCGGACGGTGAATGGAAGGTGAGGAGTTCGGCTCTCGATCGGACGGTCTTGCTGGTTGCCGCACTGGGCCTATTCCTGTGCACGGCGGTCCTCCAGGCGTCTCCCGCGGCAGCGGAGCCCCTCGGCCCGGGTGTAGTGGGCACTACGGTAGCCGCCACCACCACGACTACGCTGCCGAACGGCGACGCCTTGAATCAGGCCGGCTCCGCAATCACTACTGACCCGTCTCCGTCCAGCAGCACCACCGAGAGCACCACCGAGAGCACCACCGTGACCACCACGGTCGGCACCACGAGTTCCACGACCACGCCCACCACGTCCACCACCCTCCTGCAAACATCTAAGACCACGAGTAACACCACTCTACCTCCCGGGCCCTCCCCTGAGACGCTTCAGCGGCTGCGCGACCTGGAGGCGCTCTCCGGCAAGATCTCGGCGAAGCAGTACCAGATCTACAAGGCCTCCATCGAACTCGACGAGGTCGACCGGGTCCTTGGCCTCACCGTGGAAGAGTACAACCTACGTGTTCTCCAACTTGAGGACGCCGAGCGAGAGTCTGAGAGACTGCGTCACGAACTGGAACTCGTGCGTGCGGAGTTGGCGACCGCGCTCGCAGCGCTTGAAGAGCGGATGGTGGGCACATACAAGAGCGATACAGCGGCGCTCGGTTTTCTTCTTGGCACCACAGACCTGAGCGACTTCATCCGCCGCCTCAGTCTCCTCGTCTCCATCGTTCGCAGCGACCGCGACCGCTTCGAGCAGATCTCGTCGCTCCGGGCGAGGTCCGACCGTCTGCTCGACGAAGTCTCGCGCCAGATCTACGACGTAGCTACCGCCGCACGTCGGCTGGAGGAGCAGAAGGCGCAGATCCAAACGAGGCTCGATGAGCGCCAGAGCTACATCGACCTGCTCAGTGCGGAGGTGCGGGCACTCGTCGATGAGCAGAGGCGCCTCGCGGTCGACGTCACGCCTCTGGGATTCGACGTCGGCGCCTTCATGGTGGGGGACACCAACGCCATAGTGAAGACGGCGCTGCAATACCTCGGCATACCCTACGTATGGGGAGGGGCCACGCCGAGCGGCTTCGATTGCTCCGGCCTCGTGCAGTACGTGTTCAAGCAACACGGAATCTCGGTGCCTCATTACTCGCGCTATCAGGCCCAGCTGGGGTTTGAGGTTCCAACGGCCGACATCCGGCCCGCCGACCTCGTCTTCTTCGGCGATCCGGTGTACCACGAGGGCATGTACATCGGCGACGGGCTCTTCATCCACGCGCCCCGCACCGGCGACGTCGTCAAGATCAGCGTGCTCGCGTCCCGCTCCGACCTCTCCCACGTGCGGCGCGTGGCGGTTGTCGCACCGGTGGAAGGGCCACCGCAGGGCCCCTGATCCATCTCTGACGAACCTCTGCTTCACCCCTATTCGTTTGCTACCCCTGTGGGCGTTACCGTGCACGTCCTGGGGCAACCCTAAGGCGGGTGGGGCCTGTGCTACCATCGGTCTATGCCAGGCTCCTTGAGAATCTACGTTCTTGATACCAACGCCCTCCTGAACGATCCGGAGGTGGTCTACTCTTTCTCTGGCGCTGAAGTGGTTATTCCGGCGGTGGTCATAGCGGAACTCGACAAGATCAAGCGCCGGCGGACCGACCGGCGGGTCCGGTTCCACGGCCGCAAGGCCACTCGGCTGCTTTTCGATCTCTCGCGGAACGGGAGACTGGTGGACGGTGTCCAGCTCGCCAACGGGTCCCGCGTGCGCATCGACGAGATGCTCGATATGAGCGATGCACCAGCCGGACTGGATCTCAAGAGGCCGGACGATCAGATTCTGGCCTTGACCAGTTCCTTGGATCGAGGCCCCGGTGTGCATGCGACGTTGGTCTCCAATGACCTCAACCTGTTGCTGCGTGCGGAGTTGCTGGGCCTTGGTACGTATCGTTTCGAGGGCAAGCTCGAGCACATGATGGACAATCGACCGACTCCCACCGAGTGGTTCAGGGAGAACTGGCACACGTTGCTGCTCGCAGCGCTCACGGTGATACTGTCGTTCACGTCAGCCTACCTCTACTTCTCGCGTCCCGGGCCGAACCTCCTCGCCGATCTCAATGTGGCCGACAACGCGGTGGTGCTGCGAGACTTGGGTGTGAGCCCCCAGGTCCTCGAGGAGCACTATCGCGATCGGTTGGCCAAGGATTCGACCGACGCCCCCGCCATGGTCAACATGGGCAACCTCCTCTTTGACCAGGGGCGATACCTCGAGGCCGTCGATTTCTATCGCAGCGCCCTCAATCTCGATCCGGCCAGGCCGCGTGTGAGGACCGACCTTGGCATCGCCCTCCTCCATATAGGGCAATACCAGGAGGCCATCCGGGCCTTCGAACAGACCGCCCGCGAGGAGCCCGACTCCGCTCTTTTCCACTACAACCTGGGCGTTGCTCTGGCCCAAGCGGGAGATCAAACACGGGCTCTGGAAGAACTCGAGACGGCGGTTCGTCTCTCGGGCGACACCGGCGTGGTCCCCATGGACGTCGCGGAGTCCTTGATGGCCGACCTGCGGTCCAAACTCAGCGGGAGCTGATGCGAGGACTCTTCCGCTCGGCTGACCCAAGGCGCGGGCTTTCCTTTTCTCTCTCGACGAACCGTGTGTGGCAGTGGTAGCATACGAACGTTCTTCGTAACCTCGGGGGGGAAATCTTGCGGAAGCGCATTGCGTGGATAGCATTATCCGGTCTTGTATTGCTCCTCGTCGTGACCGTGTTCGGATTCCGCGAGACCTCGAAACCCTCCTTCTGTTCCAGCTGTCACCTCATCGAGCCCTACAAGACTTCGTGGGATTCATCCACCCACGCGGCTGTCGGTGTGGGGTGCGTGGACTGTCACTTCGAGCCCGGGGTTGTCGGCTACACCAAAGGCAAGATCTATTCCTTCATCAAGCTCACGCAGTTTGCCGCCGGCACCACCGACAAGAAACCGGAAGCCGGAAAACTGGTGCTCAGCGCCGCGTGTATCCAGTGCCATGAGAGCGTGCGCGATCCCAATGATCCCAACTATCCGACGAACATTGTCGTGGAGGGGATCACGTTTCCCCATCAGTTCCACGTTGACGAAGCCAATCTCTTCTGCAGCGACTGTCACAGCGGGGTCGTCCACGGCTCCAAACTGGTAGGGGGGGAGAAGGCCCAGGCGGCCGCCGACCCGCAGTTCTGCAACTCGTGCCACACCGGCGATTTCGCCCCCATCCTGTTCACGGCCATCGAGCCGGCCGGCCGGGAGCACCCGGGGGCCCCCAAGATCGACGTGAACGTGTGGCGCAACATCCATTGGCGCATGGCCACCGCACCCGCCGTCGTCGACGGCGTGCAATACGACAAGATCGAGAAAGACACCTGCCTCGCGTGCCACCAGGAACCTACCGTGGCCAGGGCGTGCAAGAGCTGCCATGCCTTCCGCCCCCCGGAGTTCTCAGCATCTCCCGCGGCGGCGCGGGCCAGCCTGGTGCCGACCCTGCTCTTCGCGTTCTTGTTCGCATTGTTCATGGTGGCCGTCTTCCTGCGTCGAGGTGAGAAGGAGCGCTTCTTCTCCTCGATGGTGCTGCGCGCCGCCGCCGTCGTAGTCGTCCTATCCGACGCATTCGTCGTCTACCTCATCGTGAGCGACGTGCTACGCGAGCAGACCGGCCACCATGAGGTGGGGCCCACCACCGTCTGGGTGAGCTACTTGCTTCTCAGCATCGCTCTTGTGGGCTTCTTACTATTCGAGGCGGGGCTGCTGCCGAGCCCGTTGCGCAAGGTCAGTCTTCCACCCGAAGACGAAGACGCCTTCCTCGTGCCGAAGCCTCTCCGCCGGATGAAGGTGAGAACCCCGGGCGGCACGCCGCCGCCTGAGGCACATGTCGAAGAGAGCCCCTCGGATGAGAGTGCGCCCGGCGCCCACCCCACCCCCGAGGACCGCACCCCATGACGGAGACCCACCCCCCGGCCGAGGAGAGCCTCTCCCGCCGCAGCTTCCTCACCTACATACTCGGTCTCTCCGGGGCCCTGGGCCTGGCGGGCCTGCTCGCCCCCATCACCCGCTACGCCTACCCGGTGAAGCGGGCGGAGGCCCAGCCCAAGGTGCGGGTGGCCGCCCTCTCGGAACTCACTCCCCTGCAGGAGATGGTGGAGTTCGACTACCTGGAAGCTCCGGCCGGGCTCATCCTGCTTGCGGACGGTACCCCCAAGGCCTTCTACCTGGCCTGCACCCACTTCGGCTGCATCGTCTCCTGGCGGGAGGAGGAAGAGGACTTCTACTGCCCCTGCCACGCCGGCATCTTCGCCCCGGACGGCAGCGTCCTCTCCGGTCCTCCCCCCAAG